>NZ_AMFF02000059.1:1810-11993 GCF_000297215.2 Piscirickettsia salmonis LF-89 = ATCC VR-1361 | reverse complement strand
CCGTAGAGTCATGTGAGAGCACAGTAGTGGAGTGTGCCGATTCAAGGCACGTAACGCTGTGTGACGCGGACAGCCGAGGGTTTATAGTCGTCGCGTTTTGCTCGGCGATTTTGCATCATTGGATGTGCAAAATACCTACCGAGGTAGCGACGCTTACGATACAAGGAAAAGCTTACTAGTCAAGATTAAGAGAGGTGTTTAGCAGTGAAATTTGGTAAAATTAAAGAATTTCTTAAAGAGGGTAATTTATTATCTGTTGATTCTCAATTATTGCAAGAGCTTGGTAATCGATATATACATAAACATCAGTCATGGTGGAAAATTCTTGATAAGAATGATAGATCATTAGCCCATGAACTAATTAACTTTAAGAATAGGCCTGAAAGTCGTAGGCCTGAAAGTTCTGATCAAGAAGGCCAGAGTATTGAATGTTACTATAAATTGCTGGATGTTTTAAAAGGTGTGGGTGCAAGCGCAGGTTACCCAGAAGATAATTGGTTGGCTAGTAAGATAGTTGATATTTTAAATACAGTGTTTACTAAAGAGCCTCATAATAAAGTAAAACTTGGAGATTACTCAATAGATGCGGTAATTAACCATTTTAAAGGTGAAATAGATCGCTATGCCTCACAAACCGTATCTACTGGCTATACAGCAGGTAACACATCTGCAATTAATAATTCGATTGATAAACAAGTAAAACAACGATTGATTACTAACTTTTTAAAAAATACCAGCGTGAAATCTGGTGGTGAAGAAGTTTATTTTAATAACCAATCGTATCGTGTTCCTAAGGGAGTGTTAGAGGCGTTTAGATCTTCAAATCAATTATTGGAGCCATATAATTCTAATAGAAAGATAATTGAGATTGATAGTCGCTTGTCTCCTAAAGATTTAAAGGCAATGATCTCTTATTTTATGAAGAGTTATGCTAAAGAAAATAATGCATCTCAACAAAGGTTTCATATTGGGGGCTGGGGAAAAAGAAGTGAAGAGACAATGGTCATGTATCAACACTTTCAAAATGACAAGTCGGAAGGTCTATCAAAGTACTTTGAAAACACGATGTAAGCGAAATTTTTAATTAACTTTATTGTTGATTATTTATTTTTAAAATAAAAAAGAGGAAATGCTGAAAATTTCCTCTTTAATATTATATTAAGCTGCGTTAAATTGCTTTTTAAGCGTTTGCCAGGCGTTTATATTTAATCCGTTGCGGTTGCTCGGCATCAATGCCTAAGCGACGTTTGCGATCTGCTTCGTACTCACTATAATTACCTTCAAACCACTCGACATGGCTGTCGCCTTCGTAGGCTAAAATATGGGTAGCAATACGATCGAGGAACCAACGGTCGTGAGAAATAACAACCGCACAACCTGGGAAATTTAACAAGGATTCTTCCAGGGCGCGTAAGGTTTCAACGTCTAAGTCATTGGTGGGCTCATCGAGAAGCAATACATTGCCGCCACGTTTTAATAATTTAGCTAAGTGAACGCGATTGCGCTCACCACCGGATAAATCGCTAATGCGCTTTTGCTGATCGCCGCCTTTAAAGTTAAAGCGGCTGACATACGCCCGTGATGGCATAGTAAAGTTACCAACGACAATATGATCAGAGCCGGCAGAGATTTCTTCCCAGACGGTTTTGCTATTATCTAAAGCATCACGTGATTGGTCGACACAGGCCAAATCAACCGTTTCACCTACTTTAAAATCACCCTTATCGATGCTTTCTTGGCCAGTGAGTAATTTAAACAGGGTGGTTTTACCTGCGCCATTGGGGCCGATAATGCCGACGATGCCACCGCGTGGCAGGTTAAAGCTTAAGTCCTCAATAAGAACACGTTCGTTAAAACCTTTGTTAATGTTATTGGCTTCGATGACTAAATCACCTAAGCGTGGTCCGGGTGGAATATATAGGGATTGAGTTTCATTACGTTTTTGAAACTCTTGAGAAGAAAGCTCTTCAAAGCGCGCTAAACGGGCTTTGCTTTTAGCACGGCGGCCTTTGGGGTTAGAGCGTACCCACTCAAGTTCGGCTTTAATGCTGCGATTATGAGTATCTTCTTGGCGCTTTTCTTGCGCTAAGCGCTGCTCTTTTTGCTCCAACCAAGAGGAGTAATTGCCTTCATAGGGAATACCTTCACCACGGTCGAGCTCTAGAATCCAACCGGCGACATTATCTAAGAAGTAACGGTCGTGGGTAATAGCAACGACCGTGCCTTTAAATTCATGTAGAAAACGTTCAAGCCAGGCCACACTTTCAGCATCCAAATGGTTAGTCGGCTCATCTAAAAGCAGCATGTCAGGGTTAGACAAAAGCAGTTGGCAAAGGGCGACACGACGACGCTCACCGCCGGACAGTACGGAGACATCAGCATCCCAAGGCGGTAGGCGTAGTGCATCGGCGGCGATTTCCAGCGTACGTTCTAGGTCCCAGGCATTGGCCGCATCAATTTGATTTTGTAGCTCGGCTTGTTCTTCAAGTAAGGCCGTCATCTCATCAGGGTCAAGTTCTGGGTCAGCGAATTTCATGTTGATTGCGTTATAGCGATCAACAATGGCTTTGGTTTCTTTAATGCCTTCTTCGACATTGCCGCGGACATCTTTGCTTGAATCTAGTTGTGGTTCTTGCGGCAGGTAACCGATATTGATGCCTGTTTGTGGGCGCGCTTCGCCATCGAACTCTTGGTCAACACCGGCCATAATACGTAATAACGTTGATTTTCCTGCACCGTTTAAACCTAAAACGCCAATTTTAGCGCCTGGAAAGAAAGATAAAGAAATATTTTTTAAAATGGTTTTGCCGGGTGGAACGACCTTGCTGACCCGATTCATGGTAAAGATATATTGTGCCATGGTCTGTGCTTGCCTTATTTTTCGTTAGAAACTGCTGAAATCATACCACCAGTCCAGCAAAAGAAGAAAACTTCTGGTAGAATAGCGCTGTCTGAAATTTCTACTCAAAACTTTTGGAGAGTAAGCATGTTTGACTCGCGTACCATTGCAGATTTCGACCCTGAACTTGCAAAAGCCATACAAGACGAAGGATGTCGTCAAGAAGAGCATATCGAATTGATTGCCTCAGAAAACTATACGAGTCCGCGTGTGCTAGAAGCACAAGGGTCGGTATTAACGAACAAATATGCTGAAGGCTATGCAGGCAAGCGTTACTATGGTGGTTGTGAGCATGTTGATGTCGCGGAACGTTTGGCGGTTGAGCGTGCAAAGCAGCTGTTTGGTGCAGATTATGCCAATGTCCAGCCTCATGCCGGCTCACAAGCGAATGCCGCGGTTTATCAGGCCTTATTAACACCGGGTGATACCGTATTGGGGATGAGTCTTGCCCATGGTGGCCATTTAACACATGGCTCTAAAGTAAATTTTTCAGGTAAACATTATCATGCTATTCAATATGGTTTAAGTGAAGTCACAGGTGACATTGACTATGACCAGGTGCTTGAATTGGCGCGTCAACATCAGCCGAAGATGATTGTGGCTGGGTTTTCAGCATATTCTGGCATAGTTGATTGGCAACGTTTTCGTGAGATTGCTGATGAGGTCGGTGCGTATTTAATGGTGGATATGGCACATGTGGCTGGTTTAATTGCTGCGGGTTTATATCCAAATCCGATACCGGTTGCTGATGTCGTCACAACGACGACGCATAAAACCTTGCGTGGCCCACGTAGTGGTTTGATTTTGGCAAAAGCTAATCCTGAGATTGAGAAAAAATTAAATTCAGCGGTGTTCCCTGGCATGCAAGGCGGACCGTTAATGCATGTGATTGCAGCGAAAGCAGTGGCGTTTAAAGAAGCAATGGCGCCTGAGTTTAAAGACTATCAAGCACAAGTATTAAAAAATGCTAAAGCCATGGTCAGTGTGTTGATGGCGCGGGGTTATAAAGTGGTCTCGAATGGCACAGAAAATCACTTATTTCTAGTTGATTTAATTGATAAAGATATCACTGGCAAAGAGGCTGAAGAAGCATTGGGTCGGGCGAATATTACTGTGAATAAAAACTCAGTGCCGAATGATCCGCGCTCGCCGTTTGTCACCAGTGGTTTGCGTTTAGGCTCTCCGGCGATTACGACGCGTGGCTTTAAAGAAATTGAAGCGAAGCAAGTCGCTGAGCTGATTTGTGATGTTTTAGATCATCTGGGTGATGAGGCAGTGATTGAAAAGACCAAGCAGGCAGCGGCTTTGTTATGTCGTGAGTTTCCTGTTTATCAGTAGTAAATTACTCGGCGAGTTCGCCGGTTGGCCGGCGGAATAAATTTCTGCCGGCCTTGTTAAGTGTGAGTGATATCAATGCAGTGCCCTTTCTGTCAGCATAAAGACACCAAAGTTATAGACTCACGCTGGGTGAGTGAAAGCAATCAAGTGCGGCGTCGTCGTGAATGTATCCAGTGTGCTGAGCGCTTTACTACCTATGAGGGGGTGGAGCTGGCGATGCCGCGGGTGATTAAACGCAATGGCGATCGAGAAAGCTTTAACGAAGATAAGCTCCGTAAAGGGCTGACGCATGCCTTAGAAAAACGTCCGGTTTCAGCGAAAGATATCGATGCGTTGATTCAAAAAGTCAGCTCGCAAATGCGGGCGATGGGCGAGCGTGAAGTGGATTCTGGCCTGTTGGGCGAATGGGTGATGAAAGAGCTCAAGAGCTTAGATCAAGTTGCTTATGTGCGTTTTGCGTCAATTTATCGTAGTTTTCAGGATGTTGATGCCTTTAGGCAAGAGATCGAACGTTTATTGCAAGGTGAAAGTGCATGAGTGCTTCATTAGTGCAGGTAGATGATCTAGATCACTTAGGTCTGGATCAATCTTATATGCAGCAGGCATTGCGTCTTGCTGAGCGTGGTCGCTATACAACAAAGCCAAATCCCTGTGTGGGTTGTGTCTTGGTTAAAGAAAATAAGGTGGTTGGTGAAGGCTATCATCAGCGTGCTGGCGGTCCGCATGCCGAAGTGTATGCTTTAAGGCAAGCGGGTGAGCATTCACAGGGCGCAACCGCTTATGTGACGTTAGAACCGTGTGCACACACTGGCCGGACAGGGCCGTGTGCAGAGGCATTAATTGCCGCCAAGGTGAGTCGGGTGGTGGTCGCTATGCAAGACCCGTTTGAGCAAGTTGCTGGCCAGGGAATAGAAAAACTGCACGCTGCGGGCATCCGTGTCACCGTTGGGGTCTGTGAGCGGCAAGCACGTGAATTAAATTTAGGGTTTATCACCCGTGTGGAAAAAAAGCGCCCGTGGATACGCATTAAAATGGCGCAAAGTTTGGATGGCCGTACGGCGATGGCGTCGGGAGAAAGTCAGTGGATCACCGGGCCTGAGTCTCGTCAAGATGTACAGCGTTTGCGCGCATGCAGTTCAGCCATCTTTACTGGTATTGGTACGGTATTACATGATAATCCAGAGTTAAAAGTACGAGCAGCTGAGTTAGGTGAGGCGTTTTTAGAACAAGATCAACCTGTGCGAGTGATTGTCGATAGTCAGTTGAGCATGCCATTACAGGCGAAGATATTAAAGCAAGTAGATACTGTTTTAATTATTACTAGCGAACAGCAACAAGATAGCGAGCAAGCACGGTTATTAAACCATTTAGGGGTAAATATTGCTTATGCGCCCATGGATAGCCTTGGCAAGATTGATTTAGTCTGGTGTATGCGGTTATTAGCGGGAAAAGGCATCAATGAATTACATGTGGAAGCTGGAGCGACGTTAGCGGGAGCTTTGATACAGCAAGGGTTATGTGATGAGTTGGTTATTTATATGGCGACGGTGTTATTAGGCAGCCAGGCTCGGCCGTTGTTTGATTTGTCGTTGACTAAGATGAGTGAAAAAGTTGCGCTACACCTTGAAGATCTTTGTCGTTTCGGTGATGATATGCGCTTGACATTAAAACCGGTGGTTTGAACGTTATGTTTACAGGGTTAATTGCTGCAGTTGGGCGGATTGAATCTTTGCTATTTCAAGGCGAGGATGCACGCTTAACGATTGTTGCCGGTTGTTTGGATCTTGGTGATGTGGCGTTGGGTGATAGCATTGCGGTTAATGGCGTGTGCTTGACCGTGGTTGTGTGTAATCGGACCTCTTTTGGTGTGGATATTTCTATAGAAAGCTTAAATTTAACGACATTAAAAGATTTAAAGTCAGGAAGCTTAGTGAATTTAGAAAAAGCCTTACAGCTAAGCTCACGTTTGGGTGGCCATTTAGTCAGTGGTCATGTTGATGGTGTTGGCCACGTCGTGGCCATTGAGCGTTCCGGTCGTTCTTATTGTTATCGTATTAAAGCTCCTAAAGATTTATTACGTTATATTACGGTAAAAGGCTCGATTTGTATTGATGGTGTGAGCTTGACTGTGAATTATATAGACAATGATACATTTGGGCTCAATGTTATTCCACACACTCAAGATAAGACCATTATTACTAATTATAGAGTTGGTTCCAAGGTTAATTTAGAAGTCGATTTGCTCGCCCGTTATTTAGAACGCTTATTAAATTGTCCAGGTGATCATAATAAAAATAACGAATTACAGCGGAACCAAAAAACGATAGATGAGAATTTCTTAAGGCAGCATGGGTTTATATGACAATGAAGGCGAAGGGGCAGGAGTTACAAATGTTAAGTACGACAGAAGAGTTAATTGCTGAAATTAAAGCAGGGAATATGGTGGTCTTGCTTGACGATGAGGATCGTGAAAATGAAGGTGATCTGATCATGGCGGCAGATAAAGTGACCCCTCAGGCAATTAATTTTATGATTCGCTATGGTCGAGGCTTAGTCTGCCTGCCGATGAGTGGTCAAATGTGTGACCGCTTAAAGCTGCCGATGATGGTGCCTGCAGATTGTAATGGCACGCAATATCATACGAATTTTACCGTATCGATTGAGGCCGCAGTCGGTGTGACTACAGGTATTTCAACATTCGATCGGGCAAAGACGATACATACTGCGATTGCAGGTGATGCTAAGCCTGAGGATATTGTTATGCCAGGTCATATCTTCCCTCTTCGTGCCGCGGCTGGTGGGGTGTTAGAGCGTCAGGGGCATACTGAGGCCTCAGTTGAACTCGCTCGTTTGGCCGGTTGTTCTCCTGCGGGTGTGCTGGTTGAGATTATTGGTGATGATGGTAATATGGCCCGTCGCGATGAGCTGTTTGACTATGCAAAAATCCATGGCCTGAAGATTGGCACGGTTGCAGATTTAGTTGAATATTGCCAGCGTTTAAAGCAAAGCGCTTAAACTAATGGCTAGATTAATTACTTTAAATTGATTAATTAGGTTTAAATTTTAATTAAGATTAAAACCTTAGATTTTTAGATTTTTTAGAATTAAGTATAGAGATAGAGTGAATAAAATGAGTGTAAAAATCATAGAAGGCCAATTAACTGCACCTCAAGGCAAGATTGCCATTGTTGCTGGTCGTTTTAATAGTTTTATTGTTGAGAGCTTGATTAGTGGCGCAATTGACTGTTTACGTCGCCATGGTGTCAGTGAGGAAAGCTTGACTGTAATTAAAGCACCTGGTGCATTCGAATTGCCATTTATTGTTCAGCAAGTGGCACGTCAGCGCCAATATGCCGGGATTATTGCCTTAGGTGCGGTGATTCGTGGCGGCACACCTCATTTTGACTATGTGGCGGGTGAGTGTGCAAAAGGCATTGCGCAGGTGATGCTCTCTCATGAATTGCCGATTAGTTTTGGCGTGTTAACAACGGACAATATTGAGCAGGCTATTGAACGCGCAGGTACTAAAGCTGGCAATAAAGGCGCGGAAGCGGCGATGGCACTCATAGAAACACTGAATGTCGCATCAATGCTTGGAGAGTAACATGAGCCCAAAAATGCGCCATAAAAGCCGTAAAATACTTGTGCAAGCTATGTATCAGTGGGCGATGACGGGTGATAATCTATCCACGATAGAGATGCAGTTTCGCTCGACGAATGAAATGCAACACTTAGATGGTGAGTATTTTCATGAGCTTTTGCATGCAATTCCAGCTCAAATTAGTGAGTTAGATAAAACGTTTCAGCCTTTTTTACAACGGACAGTTGATGAAATCAGCCCGGTTGAATTAGCGGTGTTACGTGTTGGAACCTATGAGCTCAAAGAGCGTTTGGATATTCCTTATCGTGTGGTGATTAATGAAGGTGTTGAGATGGCAAAAACCTTCGGTGCTGAAGATGCCCATAAATTTGTCAACAGTGTGTTAGATCGTGTAGCCCAGACGATACGTAAAGATGAGCAAAAATAAGCAACATTTGTCTTCACCTCTAAGTGAATTTGATCTGATAGAGCGCTTTTTTAAGCGCTCTTCTTCTTTGCAAGAAGGTAATAATGGCATTATTTTAGGTATTGGTGATGACTGTGCATTACTTCAGCTAGGTTCTAGTGAGGTGATTGCTGCATCGATAGATAGCTTAGTTTCTGGTGTGCATTTTTTTGCTGATGAAAAACCATTTAATATTGGCTACAAAGCAGTGATGGTCAATGCCAGTGACTTAGCAGCAATGGGTGCTAAACCACGCTGGCTTACTTTAGCGTTAACGTTGCCCGAAATGGATGAGAATTGGTTAAGTCTATTTAGTCAGGGGCTTTTCCAGGCTTTGGCTGAAACGGGTATGAGTTTAGTGGGTGGTGATACAACACGTGGTCCGCTGAGTCTGAGTGTACAAGTGCAGGGCACTGTTGATAAAGATAAAGCACTTAGGCGTTCTGGAATGCAAGAGGGCGATGTAATTTATGTTTCTGGGCCGTTAGGAGGAGCAGCATTAGGCTTGGCTCATCGGTTGGGTAACATTCAATTTAATCATGACCAGAAAGAAAAAACACTAGAGCTTATAGAGCAAGCACTGTGCTTGCCTCAGGCACGTTGGCAGTTGGGCTTAATACTTAAAGATTATGCTAATAGTTGTATTGATATTTCAGATGGTTTAGCTGCAGATTTAACGCATATGTTGAGGCAAAGCGCTTGTGGAGCAAAAATTAATTTAGCAGATATTCCTTATCATTTAGCATTTAGCTCTGTTAATTTATCACTGAATGAAAAGTGGCAGTATGCACTTGCGGGTGGTGAAGATTATGAGTTGTGCTTTAGCATGAATAAAAATAATGAAGAAAAACTTTTAGAAAAATTAAAATCAAAAAATATCAATATTTTTCGCATTGGTGAAGTGATAAGTGGTGATGATAAAAATCTAAACTTTTATTTAGGTCGTGATGAGATAAAATTAAATTTATCAGGTTATAGACATTTCTAGTCACTTTTAACCTTTGGTTATGTTATTTAGCTTTAGGGAAGAGCAAAGTGTGTCACACAATACGCTCTGTAGATTAGACGATATAAACCCGTAGAATTATTAAAAAAAGTGAATATAGCTGCTGTTATTAGCAGCTGATTTTTTTAGGATAGTAAAGGTTTGATGGTAAGTTTTAAGCTCAAAAAGGGGCCGACATGCGGCCAAGTGCCCATACATGTAAATTTTAATTTTCATAATTATTTAAGCAAGGTCTCCTTGCATTTTGACTTTTAGAGAACGGCACAGCAGCTTGAGGTTGGTTCTGGTTCTGGTTCTGGTTCTGAACTTGTTGCATTTTGGTAAAAAAGATTTGAGCATGGCCCTTTTCCTATAGCAAATTCTGCTACTTCGTGAGCAAGCTCTGGGAGTAGAGGGGTTGTTTGTAGCTGATTATGGATTTGGTGGTCTTGTTGTAAAAATGTAGCTAGATATTGATCAAATATTTTTTCAGAATATCTTGGAGTATATGCAATAGTTTCTGTACACCTTCCTTCTTTTGAAGGGTCTTTAAGCCACCTTTTAGTAAAGTTATCGGCGTATTCTTTTCTTTCGGCACTCATTGTTTTGTCACGGTCTATATTCATAGTTTTGAAAATGGCCTGATGAACTATATTTATCCCTACAGGTTTATTTTGCCGAATGGTGATTTCAAGCTCTTCAGCTTGGTTTTGAGAAACTGTTAAACGTATAGCATTGAGTAAATAATCTTTGTGTTCTTTTAATTGCTCTTGTAATAGGTTTGCAATTAACCTAAGTTGTTCTTCAGTTAATGACATCAAATTTCCTTTTGAAGGTTAAAAGCTCACCTTACGCACTGACATGATAAACGATGTATAATGAAATCTGATAGATACAGGGATTTCATCAGGAATG
>NZ_AMFF02000059.1:0-1428 GCF_000297215.2 Piscirickettsia salmonis LF-89 = ATCC VR-1361 | reverse complement strand
TTTTGCATCATTGGATGTGCAAAATACCTACCGAGGTAGCGACGCTTACGTATTTAATTTTTTTGTTTATTTAAACTATATATAAATAATTGTTAAAAACACATAAAAATTAATATTTACTTTTCATAAAATTATATTTTAAATAGTGTTTATATTGTTGATAATCTATAGAGTGCATAAACTATGGCTAAGCCTATTCCAAAAATTGAGATAAATATATTAAAATACTTGAGTAGAAATGGCATTGAAAATAATAATATTAAAATTATCGAAGAGGTATTTGAAGAAAGTACAAGTGATTTTATATTAACTGTTAAAGAAAGTAATTTTAGTACTATAACTGCTATGCAGCAAGAACTTAATGCTGGAATTAATGCTGGAATTAATGCAAGTGGAAATAATAGAATAGACATAGTTGAAGGGAGTAACAGTGAAGTTACATTGATTATTCCTTATGGAGCTTTTAGCCTATTAAATAGCTTTCTTGAATTATCTCAAGGGCCACAAGCAAGACAGCAACCAGGACTTTTTGAACAACGTAGCGCTGATCGAGCAGGTGGAGGTGCTGAGCCAGCTTTAGAGTACGATGACGATGATCTAGTGGCAGATTGCTAATATGGATAATAAAGGCTTTTGTTATTGGCTGCAGGGTTATTTTGAAATTGAGCAGAACGCTTATCTTAATAAAGAGAAATTAGCCCTGATAGAAGATCAATTAAATGCACTTGTTGTTGATAAAGGTAAATTTACTCGATGGCTTAGTCAGGTGTGTGATTATATTAAAGGGTTAGATTACCCTGAAGAAACTATTAATGTCTTTACGCCAATTATTAAAGAAAGCTTATCGAATGTATTTCGACATGTGATTGATAATAGCTATGTAGGCATTGATAGAAAAACTAGACATCAGGTGCATGAAGAGGGCTTAAATGACGAATCGTGAATTTTATTATTGGATAGTAGGTTTTGCTCAATTAGCTGATGATGTTTCATTGGATGAGCATCAAATAAAGATAATTAAAAATCATGCTGATCTAGCCCAATTGACTGATGGCTATGTGGCTAAAAATGTTTGTAGATTTATCAAAGAGATTGAAGTTTGTCAGCAGGGGCAGCACCAAGCAGTGATTACTCGCTTTATTGATTGTTCTTTTTAGTATGAACAGATAAACTTAAACAGTATTTATTTTCTAGGGTTAAACCATCTTAATGCAAGAGGATATTGAACTAATGAGTTGACGAAATATGTCATTAGTTCAATTTTCTTATCTTTTAATAAATTACTGTGCTTTATATACATAGAACATCCTAATAAATTAAATATTAGCTACCAGCCCGAAATAAAAAACACCCAAATTTTCAGGTGTTTTAAATGTTTAACGTTTTTTATTTTTAAGTTAGCTTGATATTCTTTCGCTGCGAGCCATG
>NZ_AMFF02000058.1:14597-37206 GCF_000297215.2 Piscirickettsia salmonis LF-89 = ATCC VR-1361 | reverse complement strand
CATGAGGCCATTTCAAAGATCACTGAAGCAGACTTTTACTTTGCTAGACCTTATCGTTCTTGTGATAGAGGTCTAAAATGAGCACACAAATGGTTTGATAAGGCGTTTTCTACCTAAAGGGACAGATTTTAATGAAATTAGTGACAAAGAAATAGCAAAAATAGAGCATACATTGAACACCAGAAGAAGAGCGAGTTTGAATTATTGCTCACCTAATCATGTTTTTTTAGAGTATTTGATGGCGGCTTAGTATAGAGTAGTGTTGCACTTCAGATGACGGAGGGCGCAATACCTCACTCTAGTGAAGTTCAACATCAATGCTTAATCTTTCTTAAAGAAGCCTGTTTGGATTTTAATGAGAGCCTTGTGTGCAGAGAATCGATTCATTGCCAAGACCAAGTAGTAGATTGTGACAAAGTCCAGCCACACCTGTTAGATGTTAATATTGAAAGTAAATTTCAAAACCTATTAAGCGAGTTGCAGCAGTGCTCTACAACAGTTGAAGAAGAAAATAACTGTTACAGAAAATTTGAAGAATTTTTCTTAAAAAAAACAAACTATACCCTTGATATTAGAAGGGTCCTCGCTTTCTTTAAAAATACACATTTTCCCATCCACACATTGCATCAGACCCTCCTTTTAGAAGCAATACACTTTAATACTGTTGCCAAATTAACCACATTTTTTAATCCAGCACTTATCGACGCCGCAAATAGTGAAAGTGAAGACTCTCTCTGTAAAGTATTACAAAATCAATTTAGAGAAGCAACAATTAGCCATTTAAGCAAACTCAACTTTTCTTATCACCCAAAAGCATTTAAACAATTAGATAAAATTGGTTTAGGTAAGCTATCTTCTTGCATCCAAGAAGTCCTCGAAAAACCCCAGCGTTTTAAGAGCTATCACTTAACTTTAAAAGACGTAAGTGATGAACTTCAGCAAATATGTAAAAACATTCAACCCCATCTATCGGCGCAAAATCTAAGCGCTGATTCCAATAGTTTTTTATCGTTGTTTCGTTGCTTCAACCCCAAAGCAATAGATTTAGAAGCCTGCTTCAATCAATATCAATTGGCTTCGATGCAAGCTGTTTTCAATTATGCTATGTCTGAAGAGCAAAGCATAGAGCAGTTGGAAAGTCAGCTCTCTCAGCATGAGATTGAGCTCTTGTCTACTTCTAACTTAAAAATTAATTATCCTGACTTTCAAAGCCCTTGTGCTCGATTACTCAGCAAGATAAATATTCAAGCCAATCAATCTCCCAGCTCTCAATTACTGTTTACTTATCAGCAGCAAGCAGAAACTCCTGACTTTGCAATAGCAGAACGCAAAACCTATATCCCTTTGCCAAAATAGTGTTCACTATAAATATAAAGTCGGTCACATGGGCTAGGAAAATAAAGCTAAATTTGCTCTTAAAATATCTGATATAGAAAAGAAGTAAAGAATGGTGCCCGGGGCCGGACTCGAACCGGCACGGTGTTTCCACCGAGGGATTTTAAGTCCCTTGCGTCTACCAATTTCGCCACCCGGGCAATGATCTGTACTATGGAGGCCGGACCCGGAGTCGAACCGAGGTACACGGATTTGCAATCCGCTGCATAGCCACTCTGCCATCCGGCCATCAACGCAGGATTGCTTACCTACACTTAAGTCATACCACTTTGATATGCCTCAACAAATCTGGAATGAATTATATAGACTACATGGAATAAGTCAAGTCCGACCAGGCGGATTTTATATAGATAACCATTGAATATAACGTCAGCGCGGCTGCAACATACATTAATGCCACACCAAACCAAATCGGCCAATCCCACACTTGCCAACCTTGAGCCGGTGCTTTTTGAACGAGCAATACCAATAATGCAATCATTTGAGCGACTGTTTTGACTTTACCTATATGAGAGACTTTCACTGCTGCACGCTTACCAAGTTCTGCCATCCATTCACGCAAAGCGGACACTAAAATCTCTCGACACATAATCACCGCTGCAGGCAGTGCAAACCATGCTGACGCAAACGTACTGACTAAGAGTACCAAGGCCACGGCAACAATCAGCTTGTCTGCCACTGGATCTAAAAATGCACCAAAAGCTGAGGTTTGATTCCAACGCCTGGCTAAAAAGCCATCCAACCAATCTGTCACCGCAGCAACCGCAAAAATAATCGCCGTCGCTAATGGTGCCCAGGTAAAAGGCAAATAATAAATCAGTATGAAAACAGGGATTAACACCATACGTAATAATGTTAAAATATTTGGCAGTCGCATCCGCATCATTCTCACCTTCTTACTCACTCCTAAACCTTATCTTTTAGTGCTTGGACAATACGTTGTGCCAAAGCATCGCCTATGCCATCAATTCGCGCAATGTCTTCAACCCGTGCTTGTTTTAACTCTTGTAAACCACCAAAACTATGCAGTAATGTCTTGCGGCGCTTTGGCCCGACCCCGGCAATACTTTCTATTACAGAGGTGATCTTACCACGTTTTGCACGATGTCCTTCAATTGCAAATCGATGCGCCTCATCGCGCACCCGTTGTAAGAAATGCAATGCTGCACTATCTGCTGATAAAACACGTGCTTCACCCCCATATAAGTGCAATACTTCAAGTCCCGGGCGACGTCCAGGACCTTTACTGATAGCAAGCACCTGCGCAGTCAAATTTAATGCGTTCAGTGCTGTCACAACTGCATTAAACTGCCCACGCCCGCCATCAATCAATAATAAGCATGTATCAAGCTCATACTGAGTTATTTTTTGGTAGCGCCTCAATATACTATTAGCAAGCGCAGCATAATCATCACCTGGCTTTACTCCTGCTATATTAAAACGCCGATACTCTTTCTTCAATGGCCCATCACAATTAAATACCACACATGATGCCACCGTCGCCTGCCCCATGGTATGGCTCACATCGAAACACTCAATCCGACTAATTGCTTCAGACAAGCCCAGCTCAGCCAAACATTCAGTAAATCCATGCTGATAATGCGTATTTTTTGCTAGATGTGTTTTAAGCGCCTGTAGGCCATTGTGGCTTGCTAAAGCCAACCACTTTTTCGCAAGTCCACGCCCTTGCGCACGAATTTTTACCTGACGTCCGCGCTGTTCAGTTAAAATTGTCTCAATATGTTGTTGATTCGCTAAAGGCTGCTCTATACAAATTTGCGCAGGCAACTCTCGAGCAGATCCGAGATACCACTGCACTAAAAATAACTCTAATAATTCATGACGTTCAAAGTCCAAGTCAAACTTTGAAAATATACTTTTATGGCCTAGTAAACAGCCCTCACGCAACATCATCAACTGAATACACAACACACCCTGATCTAATAATAAAACAATAACATCAACACTTTTAGCCTGTTCAAAAACCACCGCCTGTTGCTGCATTGTTCTACGCAAATGGGTAATTTGATCGCGCAATTGTGCAGCCTTTTCAAAGGCTAATTGCTCTGAAGCACTGTCCATCTCACTCGCCAGCCGATCGATTAAAGCCTGGCTTTTCCCCTGCAAAAACAATCGAGTATGACTCACATTAAGCTGGTAATCTTCCACACTCACCCAGCCCACACAAGGCGCAGTACAACGACCAATTTGATGTTGTAAACAAGGCCGTGAACGATTTTTAAAAGCAGACTCCTCACAAGAGCGCAGTTTAAACGTTTTTTGTAAAAGGTTAAGTGCTGCTTTTGCCGCTCCTGCATCAGGATAAGGACCAAAATACTCACCCGCCTGCCGTTTACCCCCACGCTGATAGGTTAAACTAGGAAAATCACCCACACTTAGTACCAAATATGGATAACTTTTATCATCACGCAATAAAATATTATAACGAGGCTTTAAGGTTTTAATTAAAGAGCATTCAAGCAACAACGCTTCTTTTTCAGTATCAGTCACAATGATTTCAACACTTGTAACTTGGCTTACTAAACGCTCTGTTTTGACTGAAGCATGATTTTTTTGAAAATAAGAACTAAGGCGCTTTTTCAAGCTTTTTGCTTTACCCACATAAATAACGTTCGCCTGCCTATCTATCATCTGATAGACTCCGGGCAAATCAGGAACGGTCATTAAAAATGCTGCTGCATCAAACCCCATGCACGTGTAGTAAAATAATCAATTAAGAGGCTAAACTGGAACAGATGGATCTAGCATACCATGACGAATCGCTAAATGTGTTAACTCAACATCACTGTTTACATTTAACTTCTCAAATAAACGGTAGCGATAACTATTGACAGTTTTTGGACTTAAGCAGAGCTGATCAGAAATTTCTTGAACCTTCTGGCCACTGGTAATCATAATCATCACTTGCATCTCTCGCTCAGACAGTTGATCAAATGGTGTATCATCATCGGTTAAGTGCTTTAAAGCAAGCTGCTGCGCAACATCAGGACTAATATAACGTTGGCCGACATGCACTTTACGAATCGCTCGCACCATCTCATCAATATTTGTTCCCTTGGTGATATAACCTGCAGCACCTGCTTGCAAAACACGTGAAGGATAAGGTTCTCCACCATAAACTGTTACCGCTAAAACTTGAATATCCTGATCAATGCGTAATAAGCGGCGAGTCGCTTCCAAGCCGCCCATGCCCGGCATATTTACATCCATCAATACAACATCCGGTCGACTTTGGCGAATAAACTGCAATGCTTCTTCACCACTTTCTGCCTCACCGATAACTTCAATCCCTTGTACATCAGATAATAAACGCTTAATACCCACACGAATCAATTCATGATCATCAACAATGAGGACTTTAATCAAAAGAATGGCTCCTACACGCAATGCGACTGTGTAACTGTTTACAAATCATAACACTATAATAGCCTCAGCGGAAACAGAAAGTCTTATTAAACAAGCCTCGCCACTGAGTTAAGCTAAGGATTTACCTAACTATTTTCAAGAAGAATATCAACGGGGTCATCTCACACGGTGATTCTTTATAAAAAAGTCGGCATCTGCCGACTTTCAACTCATTTTTAATTAATGTTTAACTAAAATACGTGAGTTCGATATAACTCAGCTGGTCAATAGATTACGCTGGATATTAAGCGATGGCTTCTTCTCCTGAAGACAGTAGGCTGCTAATCCAGCAAGAATATTGACCATAAAGTTGTTGACACTACGATGCCTAGAGTGCTCGATTTGTGAGATGTTTTTAAGTTGATCAAATACACTTTCAATAATTCCACGTTTTCTGAGTAAAATTTTATCGATGATAGGCATGAGCCTATTTTTCATATTCTTGCGAATTTTATTGATTAATTGCAGTCCTTTTTCATAAAGCCTGTTAAATAAATCTTGTGAAATGTAACCTTTATCACCAATAATCTTACCTGTCAGACCTTGAGCAATTTCAGGTAATACAACGCGATCATCCGTTGTTGCCTGACTGAGTTTAAAGGCCATCAACTCCCCCATATCATTTACAATTAGATGAAGCTTAAAGCCATAGAACCAGCCCATCGTTGAACCACATTTTTTAGCCAGTCCTTTAAAGACTCTATTTTGATGACTGCGTTTATGATGACAGACTCGTAGTACGGTTGAATCAACAAAATAGATTCCCGTAGGTGTTTTTCTTTGAGCGGCAATAAAAAAACACAGAGGGAGTAATATAGTTGGCATTAATTCAACAAATCGGTTATAGCTCACTGCCTTGGGAAAGTATTTTTTCAAATGGCCCTGGACTTCCCTTTGATAGTAATGTTTGAAGTTACGATAGTGGGATTGATGAAAATAAATCATGATGGTCATTATTTCGCTCGTTGACATGCGGCTTGGTTTATTGCGCTGCTTATCTTGGTGCTCAAGTAATGAGGCTTTCCAGTGAGGCAAGAAAACCTGACAAAAGTCATCGACAATACAAAACAAACCAATTAAGCTGGTATCCATAAGTAGCTCCTTGCAATGGATTTAGACTTTGAGAACCTAAATATTAATTGCAAACGGGCTGCTTTTTCAATAGGACCTTATATCGAACTCACGTTAAAATCTAAAAGTCTGAATTAAGACCTTAAATTTTTAATAGTCGTTTCACTCTTGTGATGCCTATCCAATTCCTCGCCTATATCGCGATCTATTTTATGAACTTACTGACTATGAGAAAGTATGCGTATCATCTTCTGGGAAACTACGCGCTATTACATTCTGAGAATAGGCTTGAACTGCCTGATCAATCTGTTTAGCCACCTCAGCATAACGTTTTACAAACTTAGGTGTGTTTTTAGTCAAGCCAATTAGATCATCAATGACCAACACCTGACCATCGCAGGCATTTGAAGCACCAATACCTATCGTTGGCACCGCAATACTCGAGGTGACAGGCTCTGCGACTTGACTTGCCACACACTCTAATACCACAGTAAAGGCCCCAGCTTCGGCAATGGCACGCGCATCACGCAACACCTGCTCCAAACCTGCATCACCACGCCCTTGAACTTTAAAGCCACCCAAGGCATTCACCGATTGAGGAAGCAAGCCCACATGGCCCATAACTGGAATCCCTCGCGAGGTTAAAAAAGCCACTGTCTCAGCCATTTCAATGCCGCCTTCGATTTTTACCGCCTGACAACCGGTTTCTTTCATCAACCGCGCCGCATTACGAAAGGCCTGCTCTTTAGATTCTTGAAAAGACCCAAAGGGCATATCAACCACCACAAGTGAATAATCCGCATACTGCGCCACAGCGCGGCCATGAGCGATCATCATTTCCATCGTCACCGCAACTGTTGTATCCATGCCATAAATCACATTTCCTAAAGAATCACCCACCAAGAGAATATCTGCATGACGGCTGGCAATACTGGCAACAGGTGCTGTATACGCTGTCACCACCACCACCGGACGCTGCCCTTTTAAGGCTTTAATCTTTGAGACATTCATCGGACGTTGATCCTCAGCCAAATAACCCACGCTTTGCTCCCATATTTTATTCATCATTTATTAATCAATTCACTACTAATTTTACAAACAAACAACTTAAAACTAGAGAGTCCGATTATCCACTGACTCTGGTATATTGCTGTTCTAAGTAAGAGAATACAGTTCTGACTCCCATAATTTCACCCCCTTCAGGGCGCCCCGGCAAACTGCGATTATTATAACCCATCACATCAAAATGAATCCATGGACAGTCACCAACAAATTCTTCAAGATACAGTGCTGCAGTAATCGCCCCACCATAGCCTCCTAGATCGCAGTTGCTTAAATCCGCAATCTGACTATCAATTTTACTTCTATACGCTTTAAATAAGGGCATCGGCCATACCGGATCAGCGAGATCTTCACCTAACTTACGTAGCGCTGTTTCTATCTTGCGCTGATTGGTAAAACAAGCTGGCAATTCCGTTCCTAACGCCACACGCGCTGCCCCTGTCAACGTTGCGAAATCAATCACCAATTCAGGCTGAGCTTCTGCGGCCAGCGCTAAAGCATCACCTAGTACCACACGACCTTCAGCATCAGTGTTTTTAATTTCCACTGAAATACCCTTACGTGTTGCGATCACATCACCAGGACGATAAGCATTGCCAGCAATCGCATTATCGACGGCAGGAATTAATAAGCGCAGGGAAATATTCAACTTTGCCGCCATAATCCAATGAGCCAAAGCAATAGCATGCGCCGCACCACCCATATCTTTTTTCATAAACAACATACCACTAGATGGCTTAATATCTAAACCGCCACTATCAAAGCACACCCCCTTACCCACCAACGTTACTTTTTTATCGGCTTTATCACCCCAATTTAACTCTAATAACCGTGGCGCACGGTCACTGGCCCGACCTACTGCATGAATCGCCGGATAATCTTCAGTAATTAACTCATCACCCACGATTTCTTTAAAATCAGCATTGAACTCTTTAGCAAGCCCTTTGACAGTATCAGCCAGATCTTGTGGCCCCATATCCTCTGCTGGTGTATTAATTAAGTCCCGACCTAAACATAGGGCATTAACCTGCCGATTAACCGCCTGAAAAACCAACACATCACCAATAACCAGTTCTGGGCCTGTTTTTTTACTTTCTTTATAGCGATCAAAACAATAACTGCCAAGCGCAAAGGCAACCGCAGCTTGCTCTTCATTAACCGGCAAAGCGCTAAACATATACTGACCTTGAGGCAAACGGCTTAAGTTGCCAAAGGACCAAAAATCACTCTCATTTGCAATGATTAAAACCACTTGAAAGAGCTGGCCAGCCTCATCACTGAGCAACTGAAACTGACCTACATCCGCCTTAAAGCCTGAGCTTTTTAGCCAATTTTGAGTAAAGGTGCTTTGCCCTTCTAACCATGTTCCAAAATCATCTTTAATCACGGCGTTAATTGCTACCGTCTTTTCTGCACCTGCAATAATCACTAAATTTTTATACATTTTTCACCCTAAATATTTTTCTTATATTTATTTTAATTTAACTTAATTGCTCATTATTACTTGATTTTCGATTTAGAAATTAACCAACTATTAATTTTCTCTAGATCATCAAATGTTAAACTGCCAGCATTACTTTTTAATCGTAAATAATCCAAAATATAATCATAACGGGCTTTCGCCAACAACTGCTGATCACTATTTAAGTTCTGAATCACCCGTAAAATATCCAGCATGGTTGCAACACCTACCGCATAACTCGCTTCATACGTTTTAAGGCTGGTCTCATCCGCCTTAACCGCAGCTTCAAAAGCTCGAATAGAGCTTAATTGTGCGGTCATTCCTAAAAAACTTTGCCGAGCATTACTAACAGCAGCGCGCTGCGCTTTAACTAAGCTATAATGCGCCGCATCGTATTGATTGATCGCCTGTTGTGTTTGTGCCGTAATTAATCCACCACTGAAAATAGGCACATTCAGCACCAAATTAATCGCCGCATTATGGTTATTACCGGCAACACCACTAATCACACCACTCGGATCCCGATTATAGCTATAGCTTAATTCTAAGTCTAAGGTTGGATAATGACCGGCATGATTAATATCAATCGAAGTTTTAGAAATTTCCGCGTCAAAACGCGCTGTTTTCATATCTAAATTATTATTACTAGCTACCGTTTCCCAATAATGAATATCATTCGGCTGTGGCCCTTCAAAGTTGATTTTTGTTCTCAAAGGAGAAAGTGTTTTATAGCGAACCCCTGTAATCGCTCGCAAAAATTCCCAACTCGTTGCTACTGTATTTTCTTTTTGAATCAAGTCAGCACGCGCCTGATCATAGCTAGAACGTGCATCAAGCACATCACTCATGGGCTTAACACCGACTTTATGCTGCTGCTCGACTTTATCTAAGTTATTTTTTAGGCTATTAACCTGAGATTGTGCTGACACTAAATTATCTTTTGCCTCAAGCACATTAAAATAAGCCGTTGCCACATCCAACATCAGCGTTTGCTTCGCCCCTTGTAACACTGCGTCAGCTTGAGCGGCCTGTTGCTCAGCCTGATCCACTGTCTGCCACTGAGCATAATCGACTAAACTTTGCGTCAGCGTCAAACTGTAGCCACGACCATTTTCAACTACGCCACTGTTTAATTTAACCCGATTAATACTGCCTGTTAACGATAGCTGTGGAAACAAAGGGCCTTTAGCAATCGCTACACTTTCATGCGTTGCCTGATGCGTTGCCAATGCGGCCTGGTAGGTTGGATCTTCAACTGTTGCTTTTTGATAAATCTGCACCAAGTTCTCACTCAATGCAGATGCGCTGTAAATAAGTATCCCAGCACTACATAGTGCTCTACACAGCATTTTTCTTTTTATCATTTTAATTTAACCTAATTGACCTTATTTACCTTTTTTCTTAATACTAACGCACAAGGCAGTAAAATTATTGACGACACTGTTGCAAAATAAAACACATCATTAAACGCCAGCATGGTTGCCTGCTCATTGACGATATTGCCCAAACGTGCAATCGTTTGCGAATCTTGAATACTTTGATGATTCACTTCCAGCCAACGCGTCAAATTATGGTTAAAAGCGTTAACATAGCCGCTCAATTCATTCCAGTTTACCTGTGATAAACGCACAAATATAGTCCCCATAATCGACACGCCAATCGAGCCACCGATACTGCGAGCAAAACTAAATATTCCTGCTGCCTCCGCATGATCTTCAGGTGACAAATTCCCATAAAATGTTCGTGCTAAGGGAACAAAGACTAAGGCTGATGCAGCCCCTTGAATAAGATTGGGAATCAAAACTGCTTGTGGGTCAATGTAGAGATTAAATGTACTCATCATCAAATAACCCCCGCTCGCTGTAAGTAAAAAACCCAGCATCACTAACCAGTGGGCCGCAATAAAACGCATCAATAATGGCAACGTCATCATCGCTATAGCCGCAATAATCCCCCGGGGTGCCAATACTTCACCAGTGGTTAAGGCCGGATACTGAAGTAATGTTTCTAAAAACAACGGCAACCAAGAGAGTAATCCCATGAGCACCATACAATAAGCCAAAATTAAGAAAATCGACCCAGCAAATAAACGATCTTTAAATAACCCTAAATTAATAATATTTTTGCGGCCCATGCGAATGCCGCGATACAGAAAATAAGCAAAGCTACTCACAGCAATCATGCTTAAAATTATAATCTGATCAGATGCAAACCAACCCTTACTACTCCCCTGGTCCAAAACCACCTGAAAGCTACCGACCGCTAAAGCCATCACGCTCATGCCTAACCAGTCAACTTTACTTGATTTACGCTCAGTTTCTGTAATAAAAATAGCAATCAAAGGCAAAACAATAAGACAAATTGGAATATTAACAAAAAAATCCCAACGCCAGTTAATATTCTGTGTTAAATAACCACCAATAATAGGACCAAATACCGGGGCAGTCATAATCCCCATGCCATACAAAGCCATTGACTTATTACGCTCTGAGTCTGGACGATTAGCAAACAAGTCATTAATAGTCGCCTGAGAAATCGGTGCAAGCAAAGCACCAAAACCTCCTTGCAAAGCGCGAAATACCACAATTTCTGCCAAATTCGTTGCAAAGCCACACAGCGCAGAAAATACTCCAAAGCCAATAATAACAACAAATAATAAACGCTTACGACCAAGACGAGCGGTTAAAAACCCACTTAAAGGCATAACAATAGCCGACATCACCATATAAGAGGTAACTGTCCAGCTAATTTGCTCAGAAGTTGCTCCTAATGAGCCACGCATATCTTGCAACGATACCGTCACAATCGTCATATCTAAAATTTCAAGCGCAGTCACTAGTACCAAAATGAACGTGATAATCCAGCGCGACCAAGTATTCTCATCTAGTTTCAGTGCATTCACGCCGATTAACTCGATTGACTCTTAACACTCACACTCACACTCACAGTCACAGTCACCGTCGCACTACTACCAACACGCAGCGGATAAGACACGGGTAATTGGCCAGTGAAAGAAATTTTAACAGGGAAACGCTGTGTTACTTTCACCCAATTGCCTGTCGCATTTTCAGGTGGCAATAAAGAAAAGCTCGCACCACTGCCATAACTCATACTCGCAACCTTGCCTTTAAAACGAACGCCTGGATACATATCAATCACGATGTTTGCACTCTGACCGACGTTAATCCGACCTATATCAGTTTCTTTAAAGTTCGCATCCACCCACCACTCGTTATTTTCAATTAAAGCAAACTGTGACTGTAAGGCAGTCACGGTATCTCCAGGACGTAAGCTCACTTGGTCTAAAATTCCAGCAGCAGCTGCATAAATTTTGGTATGTGAAAGATTCAGCTTCGCTTGATCAACATCTGCTTGAGCCTGACGAATTTGTGCATTCATATCACCGAATGGACCAAGCTGATCACGTGCCTGTTTTAAACTTTCCTGAGCCGCTTGTAATGCTGCTTTGGCTACAGTCAGTTGTGAGCGCACCTGATCACCTTCTGCAATCGAGACTTGCCCTTTTGCGACTAAGGCCAGTGTGCGCTTAGCATTTTGCTCAGCTAACGTAAGCTCAGCGCGCTTTTGGGCAACAATAGCCTGATCTGCAGCAATATTATCACGCGCTGATTGCACCGACTGCTGCTCTACCGCGAGCTTCGCTTCAGCTTGCTGCAACGCAATCTTAAATTGCTTCGGCTCAAGCGTGAACAATAGCTCACCTTGACTTACCTGCTGATGATTCTTGATCAACACCT
The DNA here is from genome assembly GCF_000297215.2 of Piscirickettsia salmonis LF-89 = ATCC VR-1361. GTDB lineage: Bacteria > Pseudomonadota > Gammaproteobacteria > Piscirickettsiales > Piscirickettsiaceae > Piscirickettsia > Piscirickettsia salmonis. Next base: position 25,032 of record NZ_AMFF02000058.1, on the reverse strand, counting down.
GATCAGCACGACCAGAAACCTGAGACGCAATATTAACAATGTGTGCTTTTACATATGCATCATCTGTCGAAGGATGCAAACGGTTATAATGCCAATACCCTCCAGCAGCAATCACCACTGCAATGATAATTAATGCAACTATCAATTTTCTCATAATCAACTGACCATTCAATTAAATTTTATAAATAAAAAAGCAAGCGAGTGCGGACTCAAACCGACATGATACGGCAGAGCCTAAGTCACCGCAAGCCAGCGCACCAGACCCCAACCTAAATTATTATCTAGTGATTATCTAAGACAGCTCCCGAAGCAACCCTGACAAAGTTGTTAATTAATTTTTATTAGAAGACCACCGCGATGCTGACTATACTGCTAATGGAGGTATCATAAACCCATGAAAAAAAGTATCTACTATTTCTTTTTTCCAGCAGGCATTTTACTTTATCAACTGTTTTCAAGTGCCTTGGCTTTTGCAGCCTGCACACAAACACTCAATATTGCTTACGATGGGCACTGGCCTCCTTATCAATACACCATAAATAACAGGCCTAAAGGCATTGACCTTGTTCTGATCAACCACATTATGCAACGCATCGGCTGTAATCTAGTTTACAAACGCGTCGCCCATAATCGCGTTGCCAATGACTTAAAATTAGGCTGGGCTGATGTTGCATTATCGCTACCACGCACCTTGCAAAACAAAAATGGACTCTATTTTTCCAATACCATACGCCAGAGACAGCTTTCTCTCTTTGTCCTTAAAAAAAATGCCCTACGCTTTAACTTCCCTTCTTTATTAGACTTGCTCAATACGACATTTAAACTGGGTACTAGCTTAGGTGGCCATTACGGACCACTCTACCAACAGTTTGTCCAGCGCGGTGGCTCTTTAAATATCCGCACAGCTGATAATGATTATGAACTGCCACGCTTATTAATCACTAAAAAGCTCAATGGCTACCTTATGGAGACTCAGCGGGGCTATTATCTCCTAAAAAAAGTTCGGCTGCTTAGCCAAATCACTAGCACTGAAACACGCATTGAGAGTGATCCTGCACCACTTTATATTGCTTTTAGTAAAAAGACCGTCTCACGCAGCCTTGTAAAGCAAGTCAATGCTGTCTTAATAGAGATGCAAATCGATGGTACGCTTGAGAAAATATTAAACGCGTATTCACCAAAACGTTAGCAAAGTGCTAGCACCTGCAAGCATTTATCGTTAAGATAACGCTCCTAACACTTTTTTAGTCAATTACTATACATTTTAGGGAATGATCATGAGTCTTGATCACACTTGGTTCTCAGAAAGCTACACACCCTCAGGCTCCGCTTTCTCTTTAAAAATTACTGATAAAATTCACTCCGAACAATCGAAGTTTCAAACCATTGATATTTACCAAACTGAAACCTTTGGCAAGCTCATGGTCATCGATGGCTGCACTATGGTCACGACACGTGATAATTTTTTCTATCATGAAATGATGACTCACCCATTGCTTTATAGCCACAATAATCCAGAGCACATCCTCATCATCGGTGGTGGTGATTGTGGCACTTTACAACAGGTACTCAAGCACCCAACAACACAATCAGCAACACAAATCGATATTGACGAGCGAGTCACTGCACTTGCTAACATACATTTTCCAGAACTTTGTACTGATAACAATGATCCCCGCGCAACCATTTTATTCGAAGATGGTATTGACTGGATTCGCAAAGCTCAAAAAAATTCGCTGGATATTATTGTTGTTGATAGTACAGAGCCTGAAGGGCCAGGTGAGGTTTTATTTACCGATGAATTTTACGGCTACTGTTTCAATGCCCTAAAAGAAAACGGTATCCTTGCTATTCAAAGTGAGTCACCCTTCTACCATGTTGATTTATTAAACACACTGTGCCATCGTTTTAAAAAAGTTGGTTTTAAGTCCACACGCTTACATCATTACCCACAACCAATTTATCCAAGCGGCTGGTGGAGCACATTACTCGCTAGCAAAAATGGTGAGTTTGCTTTCCGCAAACAAGACGCTGAACACAAGTCATTTGTGACCAAATATTATAATGCCAACATTCATGAATCAAGCCAGATTCTACCTGAATACTTACTTAAAGCGTTACCACAGTTAACTCAAGGCTAGCTAAATCAATCATCTAGCTTCTTCCAGTACTCAATATCAATAAAGAAAGCTTTAATTTTGCTTTCTTTATTATTACACATGATAACATTAGGCCAATTTTAGACCAATAAAAAAGTCCACCTAAAATTTCCAACTCACCCCCAAACCAAAGACATTAGCATAGCCACTGTAATTAGCTTGTACATTATTAAGGGCATCAATACTTGTTTTGTTAATAGTAGAATCTTGCATAAAAATGCGCTGATACACAGCATCTACACTAAAATTTTTATCAACATGATAACCTACACCAATGGTCGCCCAAATACGATTAGAGTCTGGAATTCGTGCATCTCGGTCGATATTATTTGCCGGTGTTTGATCAAATGCTGCACCAAAGCGCAGTTGCCACTTCGGCGTTAAGTCATATGCACTACCTAAAGAAAATAACCATGCATTCTTATAGTTTAAATCTGAATCCATAGTCACGGAGCCTACACCTGGCACACTAATATTAACGTTAATACTTTGAACACTGCTCCACTCTACATATTGGGCATTCGCCATGACTTTCCATTTAGGCGTAATTTTTTGCGTAATGCCTAAATTCCAAACAGCAGGCAATTCTAAATCTGCACTTGCACTACCTAGCAACCCTGTCGCAGCAGGAACCCCAGCCGTTGATAAAGAAGCATCTCCTTCAATGACACTTTTAACGGCCGAGCGATAACTTAAGCCGAGTACTGTCGAGTGCATCGGCCTGTACTGTACCCCAAGTAAGTAGCCATACCCCCAATCATCTCCTGAGACTGTAGAGGGCTGCGTCGCAGGTAAAACACTCGCAGAGCCACTGTATTGAGACAAAGTCACTTTAGTGCGCACCGCAGAGACACCAACACCCAAAGACCACTGATCATCCAGCTTAAAAGCGATCGTTGGCGTAATTGCAACAGATTCAATTTTTGAGTCCATCGCTTCATAACGCCCAACCCAATCATTTCCATATTGAGTTTCCAGCCCCCAAGGCACTGTAACCGATAAACCTGCAACAACCTTGCCATTGACCTTCCAAGCCGCATACATATTTGGAACTAAAGCGCTATTAGCTACATTGCCATTCTGGGAAGTACCAGCTAATGCTGCACCAGATTGAGTTGCACTGGCATCTTTTAATGTGACTTTAGGGTCTATATAAGACCCTCCTAAATAAACTTCATTGGCAGTAACCCCACCTAAAGATGCGGGGTTTAGGTACATCGCATCGACATCACCCCAACTTGAGGCCGCTCCTGCAAGAGCAGATCCTTGCAGTTTAGGGCTCATCTCATTAATTTGAAAACCAGCAGCATAAACAACCATAGGTGTAGCAGCAGTGCTTAATGCAGCAATTACAAATGCAAGACCTTTAATCTTATAACTCATGGACACACTACCTTGTGTAAATTAAAGTTTGATCTTCCCATTGTGATCCAACTAAACATTATTATAATAAGCCTTACTAAATTAAACTGAGTTAAAAAAAGAAGACTGTACTGCTAAATAAACTATTACTTATTTACCTATTACCCAAAGCATCTACTTGAAAAAATTATACTTTCATTGATACAGTGAATTTCAAAATGTCATGCTCAACATGCATAACTATAACTGTAGATTAATTTTATATTTTCTAAGTGTCATAACTTAAGACTAAAATACTTAAAACAAAAGACAGTTAATTACTGTCTTTTGCTGTTTTTATAGTTGATAATTAGCAATCAAGTTTCACCTTGACAACTAATCCGACACCATATCTTTAAGTGCTTTTAGTGCAGAAACACGTGCAACAGAGTGTGCTTTTTTCGCAGGCACCATCACTTGCCCAACCGTTGGGCTTTGAATCATGCGTTTCTTGGTTGCTTTACGCTTGCTGCGAAACATTTTTACACCCAGTTTTGGTAAAATAAATTCACCGGCACCTCTTTTTTGTAAATGAGCATACGCAATATCTTTAAGCGAATCAAAAACAGCCTCAACTTGCTTTAAGCTTAAATCACTTTCCTCTGCAATCTGACGGAAAGTATCTTTTGCTGTATAGCGTTGAGAAATTGCTGACATAGCTTTCTTCGCCGTTGCTTTCTTTTTCGCAGCAGATCGCTTTGTTGCTACTTTCTTTTTAGCCACGGGCTTTTTCGCTGCAACTTTTTTCTTTGCTACAGTTTTTTTCGCCGTAACTTTCTTTTTAGCTGCCGTTTTTTTTGTAGCTATTTTTTTCTTCGCTGCAGGCTTTTTCGCCACAACTTTCTTTCTAGCTGTTGTTTTTTTCGCAGCTACTTTCTTCTTCGCTGCAGGTTTACGAGTGGAAGTTTTTGTCGCCATAATACCGTCCCTAGTTTTTAGCTCCTATTAGCGAAAATAGTTCTCTAAAAAAAGAATGTCAACCTTTATCATAAAAAAAACAAAATTAATTTAACTTCTCTATGGTATTTAACAAGCAACTAATTTAAATCTTGATGCTGGTGAGAGAAAAATAATTTCATTATTTGGACGAATATAAAAACGGACAATATCAGGTAATTCGCCTAATAAATTAAAATCTAGTGTTTCATCATAAGCGTCTTCTGGAGGGGCTAAACGAATACCAAATTGATTCAGCAACTCGGTAAAACGTCTAATTGTCGCTGATGAAGAAATTTTTGACTGAATACTGATATAATTAAACTCAAATAAAGTGTCCCAATAGTCCTTTACTTGCACTGAGTGCATTTTACCAGTGACAAAATCTTGGCAAGCTCCAGAAATAACCTTCAATTTATCATTCAAGGCAAATTCAAAAGTATCCCCTTGGCCATCACGATCAACAAAATATGCACTTAAGATAACCTCAGAGCGTTGAATAAACTTCATCCAATCATCCACTAAATTAATTATTTTGATTTACTCATTAGCCATCTTACAATTGTTATGCCAAAAACTATCAAGCTAAGTTACTTTATCACCAGCACTCCAATGGTATTCACAGAATGACCAAACAGCTTAATTTAGAGCAAAATAATGATAAAACTCAATAGGATTAATTTTTAATTAATTATTTACTAAAATAATAAATCGAGTATAAAATTTTTATTTTATTTACCAGCTAGGCGTGTACCTATTGCCGCACAAGCGCTGCCTGAAATATTACACCTTTCACTCATCGGCTTACTTTATAAATACTTATTTTTAAAATATAAATAAATCACATATTTTCATTAAATTATAACGGTAAACTTTAAGCTTTAACTAAATTTAATCATTCATATATTATACTGAGTTCCCATAGTTATTTTTTCATTAAAAGCAAATATTTATAAGAATTAAAGAAAGCATATCATACTCAGCCTTTGCCAGGCTATTCTAGCTAATCATTGATACTTATCTAATGCACTTTAGTGAAGCACTATAATATAAATATAAAAGCAATCACATTTACAGTTTATTATGGCAAGAACATGCCTTGTCTTGTAGCTTTATTTTTTCACTGCCTTCTTCTAAAGATCTGCTACAAAACACATAACATAACAACAACCTAATTGTTATATTTTGAAGCAACACCTTTCTTTAATTCAAAGTAAACGATGCCACATTAACTTTCATATGCTTTTGATGTCGCCATGCCATACTATAATCACAGCCACTTCTTAAATAATCAAAATTCCACTTCTTTAAAGAAAGCAAAAAATCAAGATGTTAATATAATTAAATCCTATAACTATTAATAATTTTACTTATATATAATACACACAATTATAATCTATCTCCTAGATAATAACGATTACTTATCTAACATTTGAATAAAATCATATAGTTCAATTTTCACTTTATCCAAAGATAAATTTGCCGTACGCGTTTGATACAAAGATGGCAATAACACCTCTAACTGTGATTGCACTTTTACCTCAGGGTGCTCTTCTAGCCAATTTAATAATAATTCAATATCTGCAGGAGCAATCGCATCATCTGCAAGCACACCATAGCACAGACCGATAAATACAGCCCAGGGATCCTCACGATTCTGATAGGCACTAAAAATTGCCTCAAAGCCTTCAATAAGACTCTGCATCGTTGCAGGACGCACAGGATGCTCTTCTAAAGCAATATTAATTAACTTAACGATATCAGAACCTGGGTGCTCTTCTGTTAACTCAATCTGAGAGTAAATCCAATCTTTTAAAAAAATCAGTTCTTCATCAAGAATTTGGTTATCTGCCATAATACCATGGCATAACCCTAATAAAATACCCTCTTTAAAGTAAGAAGAAGAAGGCGTTTGCGTTGGTTTTTTTTTAATGAGTGTATCCATGCAGTTGACTATCCTTAATAAAATTACATCACTTCTTCTTATAGATACAGATAAATCGGTAAAATATCAAGTAAACTGTATTGGACTTAATCTTGATACTCATGTTGATAAAAGTGATGAACCGGGCCATGGCCTTTTCCCAAAGAGTATTTCTGGCCTTTAGTAATTGCACCTTGCAAAAAGTCAATGGCTACTGCTACTGCTATACCAAGCTCTTGGCCTTTTGCCATATTCGCTGCGATTGCAGAGGACAGTGTACACCCCGTACCATGCGTATTTTTTGTAATAATTTTTTCATGTTTAAACCACATTTTTAATTCATTATGATAAAGTAAATCGGCTAATATATTATCAGGCAAGTGCCCACCTTTTATTAGTACCGCTTTTGCACCTTGCTCATCAACCATAGTTTTAGCAGCGCCTAACATATCTGCTTGGCTCTTAATCTCACTACCCGTGAATAAACACGCTTCATATAAATTAGGCGTTACCAACGTACAGTAAGCCATTAACTCTTTAAATAAATCAATGTGTGTCGCTGCTGTTAATGTATCACCACAGCTTGCAACCATCACCGGATCAAAAATAACAGGGATATCAATACCCCGAATAAAATCAGTCACAACATTTATAATATCTTGATTTGCAAGCATGCCAATTTTAACCGCATCAATACCAACATCATTAACTACAGCGTCAATTTGAGCGCGGATTAACTGTGCTTGAATTACTTGAATTTCTTGGACACCAACGGTATTTTGTGCAGTAATCGCTGTAATTGCACTCATGCCATAACAGTCTAACGCGGCAAACGTCTTTAAATCAGCCTGAATACCTGCGCCACCACTGCTGTCTGATCCAGCAATTGTTAAAACACGATAATACTGATTTTGTCCTGATATTTGCTGTTTCATCAATCAATCACTCATTTATTAAAAAAATTATGCAATTATCTCATGATTCTTACTTCATTGTTAAATGAACAGGAATGAGGTGACTATTTTCTAACTTGACCCGCTGATCTATTTGCTTAAAAAACTGACTTTCTTCGTGTAATAGCAAAGAACTTGTATAAATCACTGAAAATTTACCTTCTTGCTGTAAATGACAAAGTAAACGTGCTAAACGTTTCTTCAGAGCACATGGAAAATCACGCCAAGGCTCATCAAGTAGATAAAACCGCGCTTGCTGCACCAATGCTCTAGCAAAAACGACACGAATGTAGCTAAATATATTTAAATCTTTTGGGTAATTTTTTAATAAATGCGTTAAATTCATTTTTTTAGCAATAACATCAATATGTTGACGAATTTGCTGACGCTTTACCCCTTTAAGATAAAGGCGATAAGCAAGGTTTTCATACACCGTTGATTCAGGATGCAAACTATAATTAGCAAAAATCAATACAAAATTATTTTTCTGTGTGTTATTTATCGTTTGATTATCAATCAAAATACTGCCATCAGTGCACTCTTCCTGACCACTAATAACTTTTAATAGCACAGACTTACCACTTTCTGACTTTCCAGATATTAGACAAAACTCACCTTGAGCCACGCGGAGTGCCCCTTTAGACAACACCGTCTTCATACCATAAGACTTAGTCAGCGCTTTAAGCTCTAACACAAATACATCAACCCTTAGACTATAACTATTCACTGCAAAATAAAAAAGGCGCTTAAAGCACCTTTAAAGCCATCATTTTGCCTATTTGTAGTTGTTAGTAGCTAAATGAGCTGATGAGCTGCAAACCCAACCACAAGACCAACCACGAAAGTAATCAGTGCCGATGTAACTGCCATCGCAACGCATTGCTGCACAGAAACACCTTCACCCACTACATTTGTTGTAACCGCTTTTGCTAGAACCTCTTCACTAATAGGGTGAATATCATAAGCGCGAAAGCGATCACCCTCTAAAGACTCATAATCAAAAGCAACGTCAATACCAGGCTTAATCAAGCGCACATTCAGTATGTCTTCCATTTTAAAATAAATATCTTGGTTCATATCATCACAAACAATAAAGCCATATTGCTGCTTACGATCAAAAAACTTTATAGTACCTTTCATTGCCCGTTCATGCCTTAATCATTGTATCTTTTAAAAATTATAGCAGCCCTGACTGTCCTTCACCTTCAATTAATCCATTGAAAGTTAAGCTAAAACGAGCCATTGAAGCAGCCAAAACACTATTTTTCTTGCATGTTCAACAAAAATCATTATAATAACACGTCTAGTAGATTTTGGCTAAAGTTTAAGCCTGACTGCCCGATGTAATTAAGGTAGACGGCAAAACTTTGCCGCCTAGGTCCTCTGAAAGTCAGCGTTTGCTGACTTTTTTTATTTTCTAGCCCTCTCTATAATCTTAATATCTGTGTCAATCAGCTTTATACCATCAACATTTCGCTGGATAGGTTATGTCCTTCAAGCATTTCACGTAAACGCTTTAACGCTTCCACTTGAATCTGACGAACACGCTCACGGGTTAAGCCAATCTCACGCCCTACTTGCTCCAAAGTCGCCGCTTCATGACCACGCAGCCCAAAGCGGCGCATCACCACCGAACGCTGTTTATCAGTCAAGTCATTCAACCATTGATCCAAGTGTTCTTTAATATCTTCACTTTCCATCCAAGAGGCTGGCTCTGATGCGCTGTTTTCTTCTGCGATACTATCAAGTAACGATTTCTCAGCCTCATCTCCCCACATGCTATCAACCGAGGAAATCCGCTCATTCAAAACCAGTATTTTTTTAATATCTTCTACAGGCTTATCTAATAGTTCAGCAATCTCTTCAGCACTCGGTTCATGATCAAGCAGCTGTGATAACTGGCGTGCGGCACGTAAATATAAATTTAACTCTTTTACCACATGAATAGGCAAGCGGATGGTTCGCGTCTGATTCATAATCGCCCGCTCTATGGTCTGGCGAATCCACCAAGTCGCATAGGTTGAGAAACGAAAACCGCGCTCTGGATCAAATTTTTCAACCGCACGAATTAAGCCTAAATTGCCTTCTTCAACAAGGTCTAATAAAGATAAACCTCGATTAATATAGCGACGAGCAATTTTAACAACTAAGCGCAGATTACTTTCTATCATCCGCCGTCTGGCATCTTGATCTCCACGCTGTGCGCGCCTGGAGTAATACACTTCCTCTTCAGCAGACAACAAGGGTGAAAAGCCAATCTCACCTAGGTACAGCTGTGTTGCATCTGGACTTCCTGTTGATTCTTGATTCGCTTCTCGACGCTTCCTCCGCTGCGTAGTGGGCTTAACTTTGGCCTTATTTGCTAATTTATCATCTTTAGCTTTCTCAACGCTAGGCTCAGTCATACCCCCATCATTAATGGACTCCTCTAGCAATAACGAATCATTTAATTCTAAAGCGGCTTTGCTTTGATCGACTTGATTAATCATAGAGGCCTCCTTGCCTAAACTTATCTTGCTTTACATAACTCACTATAAAATCAAATAAAATTTGACTCCAGTGACTTTTTTTAAAAAACAACTATTTTTTAGCTATACTCAAAAGAGTAAACCTCTAAAAGCTATTGACTGGCAACAACTTAGACGTCTTATAAGACTATGCTTACAATAAAGCTATTTAATATCCTTAGCAAAAAGAGTAAAAACACGTACAAACAATACTCATCCTTGATGTCAACAAATCAGCGAAAATCTGCAAAAAATATTTACAATATATTTAAGCCACACTGCATATTCGAATTATTCAAATTCTTGTTATCAGAACGATGTTGATGGCAATGTTGATGAAACAACTGACCATGACAACGCTCATCCACCATCACATAGTCATCGATTAGACAATCCTCCTGCAAAGGCCTATCTTCAATACACAATAACCAATTCAATAAAGTTTTATTTAATTTAGCATCATTTTTTTCTAACGATCTCACCTTACGCACTGACATGATAAACAATGTATAATGAAATCTGATAGATACAGGGATTTCATCAGGAATGAATAAA
>NZ_AMFF02000058.1:2135-14010 GCF_000297215.2 Piscirickettsia salmonis LF-89 = ATCC VR-1361 | reverse complement strand
TTCGCAACTCCGCTCTGCTAAAAACCCGAACCTACCTCGGCCTACTCACCCCGTGCTTAGCACTCCATGGCTCGCAGCGCAAGAAATCATCTATACTGAACATTATAATGCGACAGAACTAGAATCATAGCCCAAGGATAGACTCGACAATGGATACTGTATACCTACCCTATACCGATGAAGACCTCGAGAATCTAGCGATTCAACTGGTTTACCAAGAAATTGATGAGATTATCAAGCACCAGCTCGAGGATTTTTGTCATTGTAAGGTCTGTATACAAGACATTGCAGCAATAGCTCTTAATCATATTCCACCGATTTATCAAACCAGCTGTATAGAAAAAGCGAAAACCTTAGCAAAGCAAGGGGGCCAGCTGAAAAAGCTGGCACGTATTGAAGTATTAAAGGCGATTCGTAAAGTAAAGATCAATAGCCACTGTCTAGATTTAAGACAAGACTCGATGCAAACTTAATTTTATTTAGCCTAGCCAAACACGGGCATTACGAAACATACGCATCCACGGGCTATTCTCAGCCAACTCTGGCGGGCACCATGACATTTGTACCGAACGGAAGGTCCGCTCTGGGTGTGGCATCATAATCATTACTCGGCCATCTTCTGAACACACGCCTGTTACCCCTTGTGGAGAGCCATTTGGATTATAAGGATAACGCTCTGTCACGCCACCATTATGATCGATATAACGTAAGCTGATCAATTGCTGCTCTATCAATTTAGACACACCCAACTCATCACTCAAGCGCGCACGACCTTCACCATGTGAGACGACAATCGGCATCTTCGCACCGACCATATCTTTAAAGAAGATCGACGCACTTGGCATCACCTCGGTCATCACCAAGCGTGCTTCAAACTGCTCTGAACGGTTACGTACAAAGCTAGGCCATAACCCAGCCCCTGGAATCAACTCTTTTAGTCCTGATAACATCTGACAACCATTACAGGCACCAAAGCTAAACGTATCGGTACGCTCAAAAAAGTTTTTAAACTCATCACGCACCTTATCATGGAATAAAATCGACTTTGCCCAGCCTTGCCCAGCACCTAACACATCACCATACGAAAAGCCACCACACACCGCCAAACCATGCATCTCTTTTAAGTCAGTCCGTCCTACCATTAAATCACTCATATGCACATCAATCGCGCTAAAGCCAGCACGATCAAAGGCAGCTGCCATTTCGCGATAGCTATTGACCCCTTGCTCACGCAAAATAGCCACTTGCGGCTTAGCGCCCGTTGCAATCATCGGGGCAGCCACATCATCCTCAGGGTCAAATGGCAGATCAACAAACAAGCCTGGGTTATCTTCTTCAAGTAAGCTATCAAATTCACTTAAGGCACATTCACTATTATCACGCATCTCCTGAATTCGGTAACTCGTCTCAGTCCAGGCACGATGTAAATTCACACGATTTTCAGCAAAAATCACATCCGCATGATGAGAAATCACCAATTGATCATGATTCGCCGTCTCACCAATATGATAACAACAGTCAGCCAAACCAAACTCAGCAAGCCGCGTCATCACAAACTCCATCTCATCATGTGGAATCTGTATCACCGCCCCGAGCTCTTCATTAAATAAAGAAGCAATCGCATCACGCCCTAAGGCATCTAAATAAAGATCTACACCCGCATGACCGGCAAACATCATTTCAGCAACCGTTACCAATAAGCCACCATCACTACGGTCATGATAAGCCATCAGTAACCCTTCTTGGTTTAATGCCTGAATCGCTTTAAAGAAGTTCAGCAAATACGCAGGATCATCCAAATCTGGTGCATCTACGCCAATTTTATTATAAACCTGACACAATGCCGAACCACCTAAGCGGTTCTTGCCATGGCCTAAATCAATTAAAATTAAATCTGTCTCACCTTGATTACAGAGTACCGGCGTTAAGGTTTTACGAATATCAGTCACGGGCGCCACAGCCGTAATGGCTAAAGAAAGCGGTGCAGTGACTGACTTTTTCTCATCACCCTCTTGCCAAGCACTTTTCATCGATAGTGAGTCTTTACCAACAGGAATCGACACTCCTAACGCCGGACAAAGCTCACGACCAATGGCCTCAACCGCTTCATACAACCCAGCATCTTCACCCGGGTGACCGGCGGCTGCCATCCAATTAGCGGATAATCTCACCCGTGATAAGTCTTCAATACTGCTGGCAGCAATATTAGTGATCGCCTCACCCACAGCAAGGCGCGCAGACGCTCCATGAGAAATTAAGGCCACCGGGGCACGCTCTCCCATTGCCATTGCTTCACCATGATAACCCTCATAGTCCGTCGCCGTCACCGCAACATCAGCAACGGCAACCTGCCACGGGCCGACCAGTTGGTCACGAGCCACAAGCCCAGTCACCGAACGATCACCAATCGTAATCAAAAAGCGTTTATCCGCCACCGCTGGCAATTGCAAAACACGGCCAACGGCTTCACCTAAATCCAAGCTTGCCGTATCTAAACCCAGTTGCTCTGATCGATAAGTCACGGCTGTACGTGCCAATTGCTCTGAACAACCAAAGAGCAAGTTCAATGGAATATCCACCGGGCGCTCACCCAGTAAACTATCGGTTAACACCAGCTGTTGCTCTGCAGTCGCCTCACCAATCACAGCATACACACAACGCTCACGCTCAGCCAACGTCTTAAAGGTATACAAATCATCTTCTGACACGGCGAGAACATAGCGTTCTTGCGCTTCATTACACCACACTTCTAAGGGTGACATGCCTGGCTCATCATTTGGAATCGCACGTAAATCAAAGCGTCCACCCAATCCAGCATCAGCAACTAATTCAGGCACCGCATTCGATAAACCACCCGCACCCACATCATGAATCGCCAAAATCGGATTTTTCTCACCAAGGCCCCAACATTGATTAATCAATTCTTGCGCACGCCGCTCCATTTCAGCATTATCACGCTGCACCGAGGCGAAATCTAATTCAGTATTGCTATCTGACTGATTCATCGATGATACCGCGCCACCGCCTAAACCAATTAACATGGCAGGGCCACCTAACACAATAATCTTTGTCCCAGGGGCAAAACGCTTTTTCTCTATGTGCTCTTGACGAATCACCCCAATCCCACCGGCGAGCATGATGGGCTTGTGATAACCACGCACTTCTATGCCTTCATGCGTTAAATATTGGTTTTCATAGGTTCTAAAATAACCACATAAATTCGGTCGGCCAAATTCGTTATTAAATGCCGCAGCACCTAATGGTGCTTCAATCATAATATCCAAGGCTGACGCAATATGTTCTGGCTTACCATACGATTGCTCCCACGGCTGAGCAAAACCTGGAATATTTAAGTTCGATACGGAAAAGCCAGCCAAACCGGCTTTGGGTAAAGCGCCGCGTCCCGTTGCCCCCTCATCACGAATCTCACCACCTGCTCCAGTTGCCGCCCCCGGATACGGCGAAATAGCCGTCGGATGATTATGCGTCTCCACTTTCATCACAATCGGCGTTGTTTCTAAACTTTTCGTATAAAGATGACTGCTGGTCTCAGGGAAAAAACGCACCCCTTCATAGCCTTCAATCACCGCCGCATTATCATGATACGCACTTAAGGTCCATTCAGGATGACTTTCATGCGTATACTTAATCATGCCAAATAGTGAATGCGGCTTTTTCTCTCCATCAATGGTCCAACTGGCACGGAAGATTTTATGGCGACAGTGCTCAGAATTAACCTGGGCAAACATCATCAGCTCAGCATCGGTCGGATTACGTTCTAACTCAATAAATTTTTTACATAAATAATCAATTTCATTCTCATCCAGAGCCAAACCTAAGCTCTGATTCGCCTGTGCTAACGCCTGACGACCTTGATTTAATAAATCAATATGGCCTAATGGCCGTGGCGACTCTTTGGCAAATAAAACCCCAGCATCAAGAAAACGATCAATCACCACTTGCATCATGCGATCATGGGCTAAGCTTTTAATATGATTTTTTTGCCTTGCTGACAGTACATGACCCTCTTTAGTTTGCACATAAAACGCCAGACCACGCTCAACACGTTGAATATCAATTAAGCCTGAATTATGAATAATATCCGTCGCTTTAGACGACCAAGATGAAATCGTCCCTGGACGTGGAATCACCACAAGAAGTTCACCTTGCGGCGACAGTACTGGGGCCATTTCACCATAGTGCAACAGTGAGTTTAAACTGTTTTTCTCATCGGCTGCCAACTCTCTATTTACATCAACAAAATACACATATTCACTATAAAGTTCAGAAACTTCTGGCACAACAGCTTGGATTTTATTAAGCAACTTTTGCAGCGAAAAGCTAGAATAAGCAGGCATACCACGTAATGTTAACATCGTTATTAACCCTTCTTTATATTAAAAGTCACTTAAATAAAGTCACTAGGTTTTAGGTTTAAATTTAAATTTAGGTTTAGCTATTTGTATTTGCTGTTATTGATGGTGGCGATTTGCATGATTTTCAAGACGACGACGCTTAAAAAAATGTTTTAATTGCTGTGCACACGCTTTTTCTAATACGCCACCACAGTAATCAACCTGATGATTATGATACGGCGCATTCAACAATTGTGCTGCACTGCAAATAATACCCGTTTTCGGATCATAAGCGCCAAACACCAAACGCTGAATACGCGCATGAATCATCGCCCCAGTACACATCATACACGGTTCTAAGGTCACGTATAACTCAGCCTGATCAAGGCGGTAATTACCTAAACGACTGGCAGCAAGCTTTAAGGCTTGAATTTCAGCATGCGCGGTCGGCTCTTGTGAGCGTATCGGCGTGTTATAGCTCTCAGCAATACACTCATCACCAACCACAACCACCGCCCCCACCGGGACCTCACCCAGACATTCTGCACGCGCCGCATTAGCTAAAGCACGCTGCATCCAATATTCATCACGGTCATTCTTCATATAACAAAAAAGCGCCCTTTTTAAAGAGCGCCATTATACACTATTCCCATTCAATCGTCGCCGGTGGCTTACCAGAAACATCATAGACCACTCGTGAGATTCCCGAAATCTCATTGATGATGCGATTAGAAACTCGCCCAAGCAACTCGTAAGGCAGCTCTGCCCAATGTGCCGTCATAAAATCAACAGTTTCTACCGCTCGCAGTGACACCACCCATTCATAACGCCGACCATCACCAACCACGCCGACTGACTTCACTGGCAAAAAGACCGTAAAGGCCTGACTGGTTTTCTCATACCAACCCGCTGCTCGTAACTCTTCAATAAAAATATGGTCAGCTAAACGCAATAAATCTGCATATTCTTTTTTAACTTCACCTAAAATACGCACACCAAGGCCCGGTCCTGGAAACGGATGGCGATAGACCATCTCATAAGGCAAACCTAATTCTAAACCAATTTTTCGTACTTCATCTTTAAATAATTCACGCAGTGGCTCAACCAAGTCTAATTTCATGTCTTCGGGTAAACCACCAACATTATGATGGGATTTAATCACATGGGCTTTACCTGACGCCGCGCCTGCAGACTCGATCACATCCGGATAAATCGTCCCTTGCGCTAACCATTTAGCATGGGTTAATTTTGCTGCTTCCTCATCAAAAATTTCAACAAATAAACGACCGATCACCTTACGTTTTTGCTCAGGATCACTAACACCTGCTAATGCAGTTAAATAACGCGCTTCAGCATTAACACGCGTCACCCGAATGCCAAAATGCTCAGCAAACATGCGCATCACATCATCGCCTTCATTAAGACGCAATAAGCCAGTATCAACAAAAATACAGGTGAGTTTATCGCCAATCGCCTGATGCAACAAAGAGGCAACTACCGATGAGTCAACCCCCCCAGATAGGGCTAAAATGACTTCATCTTCACCCACTTGCTCACGCACCTGGGCAATCGAGTCCTCAATAATTTTACCCGGCGTCCACAAGGCCTGGCACCCGCAAATCTCACGCACAAAACGCTCTAGAATACGCGCGCCTTGACGCGTATGAGTGACTTCAGGATGAAACTGTATACCATAATAGTGACGCGACTCATCGGCCATCACCGCAATCGGTGCATTCTTAGAGGATGCCACTAGTTTAAAACCCTCTGGCAACACACTCACATGATCACCATGGCTCATCCAGACATCCAGCACACCTTGATCCTCATGATTAATGCGATCTTCAATACCATCTAATAACAAAGAAGGCGCGATAATCTGCGTTTCCGCATAGCCAAACTCACTCTTATCGCAAGCGACCACCTTACCACCAAATTGCTCAGCGATCGTTTGCATGCCATAGCAGATGCCCAACACAGGGCAATCTAATTCAAAAACGATTGCTGGCGCCCGCACACTCGCGTCCATATCGTGCACTGACTCAGGTCCGCCTGATAAAATAACCCCCGTGGGCTGAAAGTCACGAATCCGCTGAGTATCCACATCAAAGGGCAACAACTCACAATAGACCCCTAGCTCACGTACACGGCGGGCGATAAGCTGGGTATACTGAGAGCCAAAATCTAAAATTAAAATCCGATCAGCATGAATATCTTGCGCCATTTTTATACCTTAAGCTAAAATATTTTACTCTATAAACAAAGACAATAAAGCCAACAAGAGACACGGCCTTAACGTGCTTGATAATTCGGCGGCTCTTTAGTCACAGTAACATCATGGACATGGCTTTCGCGCATGCCAGCCCCGGTAATACGTACAAATTCAGCTTTATTTTTCATAATCTGGATATTCGCACAACCCACATAACCCATACCTGAACGCAGACCGCCCATTAACTGGTGTACAACGCTGCGCATCACGCCTTTATAGTCCACACGTCCCTCAATGCCTTCTGGTACTAGCTTATCTGTCGCACTACCGTCTTGAAAATAACGATCACTCGAACCCTGGCTCATGGCTCCAAGTGATCCCATCCCTCGATACGACTTATAAGAACGCCCCTGAAACAATACGGCTTCACCTGGCGCTTCTTCGGTTCCAGCCAATAAGCCTCCGACCATAATACAATCAGCACCAGCAGCAATTGCCTTGCAAATATCACCCGAATAGCGCACGCCACCATCAGCAATCACACCGACACCCGTGCCTTTTAGCGCCTCAGCAACATTGGCAACGGCACTAATCTGCGGCACGCCCACACCTGCGACCACACGTGTAGTACAAATCGAACCGGGACCGATACCGACTTTCACCCCATCCGCACCTGCTGCAACTAAAGCCTTTGCTGCCTCAGCGGTGGCAATATTACCACCAATCACATCCACCGCTGGGTAGTGTTGCTTCACCCAAGTTACACGATCAAGCACTCCTTGTGAGTGACCATGCGCCGTATCGACTACGATCAGGTCAACACCAGCATCAACTAAGGCTGCAACACGCTCAGCCGCGTCTCCTCCAGCACCCACCGCTGCACCAACCCGTAAGCGACCTAAATCATCTTTACAGGCCAATGGGTTTTCCTGAGCTTTCATCATATCTGTAACCGTAATTAGGCCCTTTAGCTCAAAACTATCATTAACAACCAGGATCTTTTCCAAACGGTGTTGGTGCAATAATGCATGCACCTCTTCACGGCTTGCCCCTTCACCTGCGGTCACCAAACGCTCTTTTGGCGTCATGATATTGGCAATCGGCTGGTCATGATTCGTCTCAAAACGCACATCACGACTGGTGACAATACCAACCAGTTGATTATCTTGCAAAACAGGAACACCAGAAATACCATGCTGTTTAGTCAGCTCTAATAAACGCCGTACTGTCGTCTCAGGCGTTGCGGTGATTGGATCTTTAACAATACCGCTTTCATATTTTTTTACCATGCGGATCTGCTGCGCTTGCTCTTCAATCGACATATTTTTATGGACAATGCCAAGACCCCCTTCTTGCGCCATAGCAATCGCCATACGTCCCTCAGTCACCGTATCCATAGCGGCAGAGACTAGTGGAATATTTAGTCGAATATTACGCGTTAATTGAGTATGCAATTGAACTTGATTAGGCAGGACTTCAGAGTGAGCAGGAACAAGCAAGACATCATCAAAAGTCAATGCTTCTTGAGTGATACGCATCAGGAACCCTCCGCGGCTTTTCAACGAATAAAATTTCAAAGATTCTACGTAAATTCAATACAAAAAGCAATAGAAAAACTTAAATCATCGCTGTTTCTACACTCCAAACAATGACGAACAGTGACTAATTTTTTTATTTTTTAGTTAGAGGAGACTTAACCACACTCCAGATTAGCCAAGAAGGTATTGGTCGACGTTTGTGTTCTACCAAAGAAGAAACATGTACTAGAACGGTGCCCTGCCGTTGCAGTCGCTTTCAATTCCTTAATGAAGCCTAGTTTCGCATCTACACTCAAACCAGCATCTTGAATCATTTCCATGATCAAAGCCACTCGTTCTGGCACTTGCTTTTCCTGACCATCAGGCAATGTAATTCGGTGCCGACTACCACCAATACCAAGATCAAAGCCACACCCTTCTGCTTTATTTATAATCGCGGTTTCTATAGCATTGAGCATATACTGCTTACAATAGCTTATACACTCTTCTAGCTTTAATCTAACAACAGTACTCTCTAAAGAAGGCTCACAAACCAATCGCTGAACCTCGTTTTGCAAGCTTTGTAAAACTTTTATACTCGCTTCTGCTGATATAGCGGTACGAACACCAAATTCGATTGCAGTAAAAGCATTATCTAAACTACGCTGACGTGCAAGATCCAAAGAATGGAGTAACTTTTTTTGAATTCCATTAATATGCTTCAAAGCGCTTGATAACTGCAGGCATATAGCAAGAGACGGCTTCCTACCTGGCTGACTCTCAACATGATTGGGAACCAAGCCATCAAATACAGGCAACATCAAGCATTCCAATGCTGAGGCGTCCTCTTTTATGAAGCGCGTAAGATCATTAAAACTAATAGGAATCTCTTGGCTTACTTCACCCGCTTGAATCCGTGCATAATGCTCTTTTAAGCAACAGGCAATAATCCTTAGACCGATATTCAAAGCCATTTCTTGAGGAATTTTACCCTGATTTCTCGCTAATTCAGCAACCTCTGCCGACTCTGTTAAAGCAACCAACAATGGCGACATATAAGCCGGTGTTTGCAAGCGAGGATCTGCTTCATACAGAGTTAGAGTCTCAAGGTTATCTATAAATTCAGGGGTATTCTTAAGTTGTATAAAGGCTTGATTTAATTCCTGTGCAGGTGCTGGCTCAGTCATTCGCAGCATGCAAAGCAGCCGGCCAAGCACACGCTCATCCGTTGTCAAAGACGCTAACTGGTCAACACCTAACTCACACTGCTCCATTCTTTCTTTCAAATAAATCTCATAAACCCTCTCAGGTGTCTGATCTTTTAACAACATTAATATCGGTAAAAGAAAATCCAAATAAGATTCGGTCATTGCCTGATTTAATAAAAGTCTGCCGCCATTATGAGCCGCCGCGCCGGCGACATCTAGGCATTGCACTAACATATTCAATGATAAATAGTCTGCACCATGCTCATCAATCACCTGCTTTAATTTAGCTAATTCACGTTCTGTAGACTCTGCGTGGGCAAAATGGCCAAACTGAAAACCGGTATTAATTTTAGCAAGCTCAGAAAATACTTCTGGGCTTAGATTAGCTATCGAAGGCAAATATTTAGCGCAAACGGCTTGACCTTTTTGCAGTAAGGCTGTAATAAATTGATCTGGATCTTCGGCCTCTATCCCTTCTTCTGCGCGGATATATTGACGCAGTGGCCTAATTTTTCCTAAATCACCAATGACTAATTCAAGATCAACTACAGGCTTATATTCTGCATAATTGTATAACTCAGATAAGTGCTTTAATTGATCCTGGCTCACTTTCTCGCCAGAGACAACCGGCGATAAGGCAAAAAAAAGATAATTACCAAAAGCAATAGAATAAGCAGACATCAACGATAACATTGTACGCTCTAGTTCTAGACTGCGCTTATCTGCTGTTGCATACTCTAACAGCTCTTGAATCGGTAATGGCAACTCTAATGCTTGAGCATCTGGTAAATATTCAGCCGCTGCCGCATAAAGCTCATCCATCCAAGCCGTCATTGGCCCTAAATAATAATCAGCTGTGGCGTCAACATTCGACGATAAAAATGCTAACAGTTCAGGGTATTTTTCAAACTGATCCTTAAAAAAATCTTTCTTAAAGTCAAACATT
The DNA here is from genome assembly GCF_000297215.2 of Piscirickettsia salmonis LF-89 = ATCC VR-1361. Lineage (GTDB taxonomy): Bacteria > Pseudomonadota > Gammaproteobacteria > Piscirickettsiales > Piscirickettsiaceae > Piscirickettsia > Piscirickettsia salmonis. Next base: position 3,772 of record NZ_AMFF02000058.1, on the reverse strand, counting down.
ACTAATTTCACCTAAATTTTATATTGAAAAAAATAAACAGGCAGGGTAAAACCTACTGATCACAGCCAAACCAGCAAACAAAAAATATAATCTAATTAACAAACATTAAAGCTAATCAAACATGTTATATATTTTTATAAAAAATTTATTTAAAAAGTGACATTCTTAATATATACAATATATAAATTAAGACATGTCAAAATAAAAATATGTTTCACTTAAAGTGACTGGGTCAAAGGAGCCACTCATCAGCGATTATCCAAATAACCCTTTACCTTTAACTAAAATTAAATAGATTTAAAAAAACTTCACACTTCTTAATAGATCATTTCTGAAATAACATGATTTAAACTCATATGAGTTATCCAAGGTCGTCTACTTTCATCTAATTTTCCATTAGATAAAATATAAGGCCGGGCTGTTACAGAATCGCCAACATTGCCACCAATAACGATAATTTCCTGATCAGTCACGGAAATTACAATATCACAATGAGAAGTATAACGCCCTGTAGCAAGCGCATTATCATAGCTCACGCCAGCACCTGCCCTGCCATAACCTAGTATATCACCCACTTTTACTTCCTTTTCATTCACCTTCAAGCCGTTATAAAGCACCATTGAATTATCGCGATCACGTATCGCTTGATTCATATAATCAGCATGCCGAATCGAACCTCTAAAAAATTTTTCAGTACCACTTAATTGCAACATAAATGAAATAAAAGCAGCAGACCATGGCCAATCTCTATCCTTACCATTCAAATCATGCCCCAGAAAACTCCAGTACTCACCTATACGATTTGACTGCGCAGGCTCACATTCTTGATAGCCCTCTTGAACCACATTATCGTCTTTATCGTATGTTTGCCCACCAAAAAATTGGTGCTCTGAATGTAAATAAGCAAGCAATCTAGATACGAAAACATCTTGACTCATAATATATCTCCATTAAAAATTAACTCACTATAGCCCCAATGTTAAATGAGGAAAACTATCTTGATGTATACTAATATTTATTTTCTAATATAAATAATCATAATTATTTATAAATTTAATATATTAATTAATATTAAAAATTAATACTTTTTAACCATCTCTAATTTATTGGGGTTGAACGGTCAGGTTCAAGCCATCAAGGCGGCCATCATGTTTATCCATATATTGCTCATAAAACTTAAAGGTTTGATGCTCATGCTCTGGATGAAATTTACCAAAACCATACTGTATCGCCAACATAACCTCCCAATCTTGCTCGCTTATCTCTAATAATTTTTTACATTCTAGCAAGTATGGCATAGCCACTTCATATGATTTTGATTTCAATAGACCTGATCGATGAGAAAGTATATTCACTGTATTTTTTAGAATAATATTCACAGGATCAATCGCTATCTTTGACTTTAAAAAAGTAGCAATGGTTAATTTTTTATGACTTCGCCCTCCGTCATCTGAAGTGCAACACTCAGTAGAGAGTTCATATTCATACAGATAAACTCTCTAGTTCGCCTTTTGACTTAGAGGGTAGAGATGGTTTATCGGCACTTAAATGAAAAAGATCGTTTTTATATCGAACAACGGTTATCAGAGGGAGACTCGCTCAGATCAATTGCTAGAGCACTTGGTTTTTCTCCTAGC
>NZ_AMFF02000058.1:0-2079 GCF_000297215.2 Piscirickettsia salmonis LF-89 = ATCC VR-1361 | reverse complement strand
ACACCAGAAGAAGAGCGAGTTTGAATTATTGCTCACCTAATCATGTTTTTTTAGAGTATTTGATGGCGGCTTAGTATAGAGTAGTGTTGCACTTCAGATGACGGAGGGCGCTCCTCTTTGTCTACAATCCTCAATTGCTTTATCTAAAGCTGCCTCTAATAAAATCTCAACTAAGGCCGATCGACTTTCTGAGCAATCAAGCATTTTTTTCACATTTTCAGCTCGATCCAAATCAAAGCATTTTAAGTAACAATAATTTTTATCAAACTGCTCAGGGCGCTCAAGTACCTGTTGAATGTACGCTATCTGATTCAACCCTAATTGATTCAGCCTTAAAAATTGACCTTGATATTGCTCAAACTGATCGATCAAATTAGGAGATGCAAGTAATATATTAATATAGACTGCCTGACCAAGCCCCAACTGATTAAGTTTTAATAAGTTGCTCTGCTCCTGTTTAAATCGCTCAATACTATCAGGGTTTGTAATAATTTGTTGTACATACTCAGCACTGCTAAGTCCAAGTGCTACCAGGCATTCATAGTTTTCATTAAATTGCCGCGACCGTTTTAACACTTTTTTTAAATTGGAATCTACAGCTAAATTCCACCTTAATAAAATAAGGTTACATAAAATAAAAATAATTGATTTATCTTTATCTCTACCATTAGAGGTATCTAACAATAATGTTAAATTATTTTTTTCAACAAAATCATAATTAAAAAGAGAGACAACTCCCTCTTTATGTGAATCCGCTCGAGTCACCCAGCCCTTTGGTGTTCGAAATAACTCCGGCAAATATAATATCCGCAGCAGAGCAAAAACATCTAATACCTCTTTACTGGTGCCTACCGGCTGCTGTGGCAAAAAAATAAGGGTTCCTTTTAATCGACTCAAAGTCCCGGTTAAGTTTTCTGAAAAACCATAATCGATTAGATGAACCTGCCCCTGATCATCGACACAAATATTTGCAGGTTTTAGATCTAGGTGAGCATATGAAGTCTTAGACCTTGCATAACTCCCAACATGTAAGTGATAAACCGCTTGCGCTATTTTAATCGCCAAATCAAATCGCTGCTCTTCGCCAAGAGTATTTTCACTTAAGTGTTTATCAAGGGGGGTTCCTAAAAATTGGTAAATTTGATAACACTTACTGCCATCTTTGCCCTGAAAAGACCGCCTTGCTTTGCCAAGGTCGACGGCAATATCACTTTCTTTTAAAAGTGAAGGAAGTAAATTGACCTTGTCCTTTTCTGGTAATATAACCGTTGTTGGCGATTTTTTAATTGCCCACATTTGGCCATTTTCTGTCTGACCAAAAGTAACTTTACCAAACGTCCCTGCACCAAGAGCCTTACCGTTTGATTTTACAAAAATTTCACCATCAGCACCACGCAAATAACGATGAGTTAAATAGACCTGCTTTTTTGTTAGTGGGTCAATGAAAGTAATTTTATCGTTATGATTTGAACCAAGCTGTGTTCCCGCATACTCCCCTAAATAACGCCTAACAACTCGCCACTCTGCAGCTTCTTGCTCTTTATTTTTCCACACAACTCTAGGCATCTTCTCAACCTCTAAACTAATTTAAAAATTAATTTCTACCTCCCACTAAATAAAAAAGCTCAAAGGTAAAAGAAAAAATATACAATTTCATTAAAAATATATAAAAACAATATGAAAATTTATAATATTTTTATAAGCAATCTGAAGATAATTAATAGCTGCAAACTTCATGAAAATTAACTCAATAAAATCAAGATATTAAATACATAAAGACAAAATAATTAATTTATGAATATAAATATTTCTATTTTTTTATAATAATAAAACGCCCTCCGTCATCTGAAGTGCAACACTACTCTATACTAAGCCGCCATCAAATACTCTAAAAAAACATGATTAGGTGAGCAATAATTCAAACTCGCTCTTCTTCTGGTGTTCAATGTATGCTCTATTTTTGCTATTTCTTTGTCACTAATTTCATTAAAATCTGTCCCTTTAGGTAGAAAACGCCTTATCAAACCATTTGTGTGCTCATTTAGACCTCTATCACAAGAACGATAAGGTCTAGCAAAG
>NZ_AMFF02000057.1 GCF_000297215.2 Piscirickettsia salmonis LF-89 = ATCC VR-1361 | reverse complement strand
AACATTTTTGCCTCCTCTGAAATTTGTCGAAAAGCTTGACCTTGCTTAGCGTTAGCTCGTTTTTTCTTGTGCACAGCGAGAAGTAAGCCGGTGACAATAAAGACCTTTAAAAATTCGTATTGGGGTGTGGCCGTTTAATCTCACGGTCTAATACGTGCTAGGAGAAAAGCCGAAGTGCCTTCTTAGCAATTGATCTGAGCGAGTCTCCCTCCTACATTGCCAGATTTATTTTACTCGCAAAGTTATTATGCCATTTAAGTGCCGATAAACCATCTCTACCCTCTAAGTCAAAAGGCGAACTAGAGAGTTTATCTGTATGAATATGAACTCTCTACTGAGTGTTGCACTTCAGATGACGGAGGGCGGAATCTATTTTGTTGATTCAACCGTACTACGAGTCTGTCATCATAAACGCAGTCATCAAAATAGAGTCTTTAAAGGACTGGCTAAAAAATGTGGTTCAACGATGGGGGGGTTGATGGCCTTTAAACTCAGTCAGGCAACAACGGATGTACCTGAAATTGCTCAAGGTCTGACAGGTAAGATTATTGGTGATAAAGGTTACATTTCACAAGATTTATTTAACAGGCTTTATGAAAAAGGACTGCAATTAATCAATAAAATTCGCAAGAATATGAAAAATAGGCTCATGCCTATCATCGATAAAATTTTACTCAGAAGACGTGGAATTATTGAAAGTGTATTTGATCAACTTAAAAACATCTCACAAATCGAGCACTCTAGGCATCGTAGTGTCAACAACTTTATGGTCAATATTCTTGCTGGATTAGCAGCCTACTGTCTTCAGGAGAAGAAGCCATCGCTTAATATCCAGCGTAACCTATTGACCAACTGAGTTATATCGAACTCACGTTATTTTTCTAATTGGCTAAGCTGCATTGATATGAAAGTACATTGAGTGAGGGCATTGTTATTAAGGTTAATTTTGAATTAATTTAAGCAAGAAGAGGGGTAAAAGTAATGCTAATCTTTTTTGCTTTAGAAAAATTTGTTGATTGGTATCAATAAATTATACCATTATCTTAATGTATTGCATTGCAAGATTGCACTCTTGAGTAAAACAGTTAAGATAAGCTGGACTAGAATTACAGACAGTGTTGAGAAGAAGGGGCATTACATGTTAATCGGCATTCCTAAAGAGATTAAAAATCATGAGTATCGGGTGGGTTTGACCCCAGCGAGCGTGCGTGAGTTATTAGCACATGGCCATCAAGTTATCGTAGAAAGTGCGGCTGGTGACGGTGTAGGCATGAGTGATGATGATTATCGCAGTGCAGGCGCGGAGATTGTAGGGTCTGCGAAAGATGTCTTTAGTAGTGCTGAAATGGTTGTGAAAGTTAAGGAGCCTCAACCTCAAGAATGCGAGATGCTTCGCGAAGATCAAGTTCTATTTACTTATTTGCATTTAGCCCCAGATCCACGCCAAACTGAGTTGTTGCAGCGCTCAGGGTGTACAGCAATTGCTTATGAAACGGTGACTGATGCTCGAGGTCAGTTGCCTTTACTCTCGCCGATGAGCGAGGTTGCTGGGCGTATGTCAATTCAAGCGGGTGCACACTGCTTAGAAAAAGCCCAAGGCGGCCGAGGCTTGCTTCTGGGAGGCGTTCCTGGTGTTGCTCCTGCAAATGTTGTTGTGATCGGCGGTGGCGTTGTGGGTACGAATGCGCTACAAATGGCAGTGGGAATGGGCGCAAACGTGACTGTGCTAGATAAGTCTTTGCATCGGTTACGTGAGTTAGATGCGCAATTTGGTTCACAGGTAAGAACAATTTATGCGACGCAGGAGACGATTGAACAGTACGCTTTAGATGCTGATTTAATTGTCGGGGCGGTGCTTGTCCCAGGTGCTGCTGCTCCTAAGCTGATTACCCGTGATATGCTACCGAAAATGCGCAAAGGAACTGTAATGGTTGATGTTGCTATTGATCAAGGGGGGTGCTTTGAGACCAGCCGTCCAACAACGCATTCAGATCCTATTTATAGTATTGATGGGGTGGTGCATTATTGTGTGGCAAATATGCCAGGCGCTGCGCCATATACCTCGACTATTGCGCTTAATAATGCGACTTTACCTTTTGCTTTGCAACTGGCGAACCAAGGCGCTAAGCAAGCGCTGGAAAATGACCCTCACTTGTTAAATGGCTTGAATATTCATAAAGGTCAGATTACCTATGCACAGGTTGCTAAGGCTTTAGATAAAAGTTTTGTAGACCCTAAAGAGGTTTTAGCAAACTGGTAATACTTTAAATATTATCAAATATTATATTAATGTTGATTGAAAGCTTCTATTGATTACTGACTTCGCATAGTGATAGTCATAGTGAGTATAAATAGAGGCTTATTTTTCTTCTGTTTTTTCAGCGCTTGCTAAGTCTGCGTTTGTTAGCTTCTTCGTTGTACTATCTGTCTTATCTTCTATGTTAAGTAAGGCATCATCTTCTTTTTTAGCAAGTTGCTTACGTATGCCGTGTTCAAAGTTTTCGTAGGTAATAATAATGAAGCCAATCAGAAATATAATAATAATTAAAAATACAATGGCCGCTTGCCAAGACACCGCTGGGTTAAATAGTAAAACTACTAAAATCATCACGATGAGTAACTTAATAAGTGCACTTAGAGCATGGCTGTGGCTAGGTCGCATTATTTTAATTCTGAACTATTATCGAGTATACTTTGTAAGTCTTCTCTTAGCGATGCAAAAACTGAACCAAAATTTTTTGACACCGGGTTTTCTGAGTTTTCATCGTATACATTTTGATCATTAAGAATAGTTTTCGCTTTTTCTAAGTCATTACTATCTAGGTGAAAGCGGGTAAAAGGGTTAATGCTATTGAGCCACTGTCCATACCAGTCTTTCCAGTTTGCTTCTATTCCTTTGATTTTTGATAGATTTTTCTCAATACGTTTGTGTTCTACGCCATAAAAGCCGATGAGTTTTTTATAGATACGCTCAAGATCTAGACGCGAACTTTCTACGCGTTGACGTCGACTTTGATAGGTATTGCAAGCACGCATGTAAAATTGTTCTCGTGCGGCAGCTTGACGTGAGCCCATATCTTCAGGTTTTGTTGGCGTATGATGATGTCTAGGAGGTGCAGTGGCTTTCTTGTTCTGTTGTTTTTGTTTGGGCTTTGATTTTTTATAGAATCGAGCATCCTCAAAAGCACTACGATATTCATCTAGGGCGTGAAGGAATGATTGAATATTCTCGTTGCGTTTTTTAAGTTCAGTATTGTACTGTAACTGGCTCTTATACTTAATAAAAAAGAATAGTGGCAAATAGAATAGCCCAGCAAGAACAGCAACAATGAATAAAGTCATCATAAAGGTTTGTGCATATGAAAATATAAATAAGCTAAAGAAAATTAGAGTAAATAGAATAATTAATAAAAGGCTGGAGAGTATATTCATTGTTATAATATCGTTAGATGATGAAGATCAAAAGTTTTCTATATGCATATATCGGCGAGTAAGTAATAAGTTTGAGCTTTATATTGTGAAATGATCCCCAAAATTTA
>NZ_AMFF02000056.1:40700-49141 GCF_000297215.2 Piscirickettsia salmonis LF-89 = ATCC VR-1361 | reverse complement strand
TAGCAATACCATACTGGCGACAAATATCTTCAACTTTAACACCCGCTTGGCCTTCATTAAGCATGGCTACAATTTGTGATTCTGTTAGTTTTGATCGTTTCATCTTCTCTCTCCTGTCTAAGTTAATTTAACAGAAGATTCCACTTATCACTTGTACTATTTTAAGGGAGGGTTACCATACGGTTGTACATAAAAATTAAAATAATCTAATTTTTATGTAAACTGTTTTTAGCCTGTTATTTATTTAAAATAATAATTAATAGAAAAAACATTTAAATTGAAATAATGCATATGTTTCTTATCGGCTGTATTGCAGGTTAATGAAATACAGGCAATAGATTAAAGGCACTGGCAATTTGCAAGGCAATGATAAGCAAGCCGGCTAGGAATACGATGGTTAGGATGAGTACACTGCCTTTGACTTTATAAGGTGAGGAAAGGTCAGGTAATACTCGGACTTTGCGGACCATCAGGACAGGTAATAATACAGCAAGTACCGCCAGAGCAATTGCAGCATAGCCGAGGGCGATAATAAAGCCTTTTGGATAGAATAAAGCGAAGACTAAAGGAGGGATAAAGGTCATTAAGGCGCTTTGCAAACGGCCTGTTTTATTGTTGTGGCGCTTGGTGGCGTCGGCAATAAAGTCAAATAAGCCTAAAGTGACACCTAAAAATGAAGTGGTTACGGCAATATCAGAGAAAATATTAACGAGAGCGGTGATTACCGGGCTATGCACCCATAGGCTAAGGGCATGAATGAATTGACCAACGGAGCTACCTTGTGCGGTAAGGGCAGCTAAACTATGAGGGCCAGTGCGAGGTATAGTGCCAAGTGTTGTCAGTTCAAAAATAATATAAAGTATCAGTGGAACCATACTGCCGATGATTAGTACTTTACGTAGTTTTTTAGGGGAGATGCCAACGTAATTGACGATGCTTGGAATGCTGCCATGAAAACCAAAGGAAGTGAAGACAATGGGAGCCGCGGCAAGAATAAAGAGTTGTGCCGTTGGTTGTGGTTCTAAACGCTGAAGATCGACATGGCCGATTAATAAGGCTAGCATTGCGATAAACGCAATGATTTTGATGGTAAAGAGAATCCGGTTGGCATAATCAACAGCACGCGTGCTCCAAAAGACAAAACCGCCGAGAATTATAGTAAAAATAAGGGCGCTGATTTTCTCAGCATGCTGAAAGTGAATATGCAGATTTTCAGTGATAAGTTGCGAGCCGCCGGTAATATATGCGGCAGTTAGGGCATAAAAGAGGATCAGCATGGCAGCGGTGGCAATGATTTTTCCGGGGGTGCCGAGGGTGGCTTTGGCCATGGAACTAAAACTGCTACCGCGTGGGAAGGCTAAATTGACCTCTAAAGTAAGTAAAGCGGTATAGCACATTAAGATCCACAACATAATCATAAGGATAACAGCATAATAAAAACCAAGACCTGCAGTGGCAAGAGGAAGGGCAAGGACGCCGGCACCAATGGTAGTGCCGATAATAATTAATGTGCTGCCAAGGGTCTTATTGGTGGTCATGACTGCTCCTGTATAAATATAAAGTCTAATCTAAAAGATCATGTTTAGTTGAATTATTCTAGCTAATAATATATGGATTAATTTATTAAAATTTAATCTTTATGTAAAAGTAAAAGTAAAAGTCTGTTTGTTTTCTGCTTATAATGTAGTGTGTTTATACTTTAAGTTTAAGAATAGAAATAATAAGATGGGTGATAATCGTGAGTCGCTGTATTACTATGTATATTCATAGTATAAATTTTATAAATTGTTAAGTTTTTAGTTAGGTTATGCATTAGCATGAGCGTCTCGTATGTTTAAAGCAATACGCTCATGCTAGAGATATCACAGTGAAAAGTCAAGCCAGATAAAGCAGCACTGCAAGTAATTAGGCAATATTGCCAATCAGCTTCGCTTCAGCACGTTCGATATTCTCCGGGGTGCCGTAGAGAACTAAGATGTCCTGTGCTTTTAAGCGAGTATCAGGTTCTGGTTGAGCACCACGAATACCGCTACGGCGTATAGAGGTCACTGTGACGGAAAAATCTTCAAGCTTGAGCTCTTTGAGAGTGCGGTCAATGGCAAAGCTGCCTTCAGGAAGAAAGAAAGAACTTAATTGTTCACGCATACTTTCATCGCTTTCAATAGTTTCGGCTTCTTGACCTTTAAAAAAGCCGCTGAGTAAGTCGTAGCGATTTTTACGAATATTTAACAGCCAGCTCATCACACGATGTTTGGGCACACCAAGCATAAGCATCAGGTGGGAGCCAAGCATCAGGCTGCTCTCTAAGGCTTCGGAGACCACTTCGGTGGCGCCTTCTTCACGATATTCCTCTAGTAAGGCATCGTTTTTTGCACGAACGAGTACATCTAAATTCGGTGTAATATGTTGAATTAAGCGCAGGGATTTTTTGACACTGCTGGCAGGGCTGGTATAGGTAATCACCAGTGCTTTTGCCTGAGCAATACCTGCATGGCGCAAAGTATCCAGTTGGGTGGCATCACCATAGAAAATATTCTCACCGGCAAGGGAGGCTTGTTCGATGCGTAATGGATCTAGGTCGACAGCAATATAATTAAACCCTTCCGATTCTACTGCGCGGGCGAGGCGTTGGCCGACACGGCTAAAACCGCAGATAATGACATGATCCTTGAGCGTTGTTGCAGTATTGGCTGGTTTGGTTGGTAGTGATGAGGAATTTGTTGAGCGTTCTGTGAGTTTATGAAATAAAGCTAGTAACGGCTTTTGAAAGCGGACGAGAATAATGGAGATAACCATACTGATCATCAAAGCGCCGAGCATGACTTGGGCGATATGATCATCAATGGTATTAAAGTTGGTTTCTATAGAAATTAAAACAAAGCCAAACTCACCCCCTTGGGACAGGAGTATGCCCGTTTTAAAAGCATCGGTAGAATTAGCTTGGCGAGTGAGCCTAACTACGGCATAGATAACAATTGCTTTAATAAGCACAATAGCAACCGCAATTAAAATCACCCAAACAGCAAAGCTTGATAATTCATGTAAGTTGACCAAGCTGCCCATACCGATAAAGAACAAACCTAATAAGGTATCGCGAAAGGGGCGAATGTCAGAGGATACTTGATGATGGTAAGGGGTGCCGCCGAGAATAACACCCGCTAAAAAAGCACCTAACTCCATTGACAACCCCATGAGATCTGTGACCCAGGCGGCTGCGAGTGCGATGCATAAAGCAGTCAATAAAAAAAGCTCACTGGAACGGGATTTAGAAATTTCGTGAAATAGACGTGAGACAACCCAATGACCGACGAAAACCAGAACAATAAAGGTTGCAACGCCTTTGGCTAATTCAATGCTTGTAGTTTGCAGAATGTGATCGCTACTGCCTTGGCTTAATGAGGTCGCAATGATTAATAAGGGAATCGTGGCAAGATCTTGAAAGATAAGTATCGAGAGTGAAAGTTGTCCTCGTGGCGTGTTCACTGCACCAGCTTCGGCAAGTAGCTTACTGGCAATGGCCGTCGAAGAGAGGGCAATTGCACCTGCGGTAATAAAACTATTAGATAAGGATAAACCGCAAATAATCGCAATAATCCACGCGATAAGAATACAAATGATCACTTGCAAACTGCCGGCTTTTAGTAAGGCAGAACGCATTGCTGCAAGCCTGGGCAAGGAAAGCTCTAGACCAATGGTAAAGAGCAAGAAAACCACACCAAATTTAGCCAAGACATGGAGGTTACTGAAGGTTGAGATCCAGTCAGGGCCTGATGGACCGGCTAAAACACCGACACACAGATAGCCAAGAATTGGCGGAAGTTTAAAACGTCTGAAAATAGCAACGACAGCAACAGATGTGGCCAATAAAATAAGAAGTTGCTGAAATAGGCTGTGTATCATAGATTCTCGCTCAATAAATAAAGGCACTGATTATAGTATTAAGTGATGAGCTGATAAATTTAAAAATCGCTCGAAATATTCTGAACTATTTTGATTTTTAAACTAAAAAAAATTAAAGTAGTGAATTAAACTCCTCTGATGAATTATTTTTTTTGCGCTTGATTAACACGTGAACCGCACCGGCACCGCTAAATTGTCTAGGTGCTGAGGCAAAAGCAAGCACACGGGGAGAGTGACGCAGCCAATTATTCAGTTTATTTTTAAGTACCGGTGTTTCTTGGCTCATTTTGCCCTTGCCATGTATGATGCGCACGCATTGATACTGGCGATTTTGACAGTAGTCAAAAAAATGTTTGAGCTGTAGCTTTGCTGTGTGGATATTATAGCCATGTAAATCAAGCTCATCTTCTGCAAAAATTTTACCCCGTTTTAATTTAGAAAGGATACTATGTTGTACACCTTCTTGGTAATAGTCAATAAGGTCGTTGGCTTGAACCGGAGAGCAGAGCGTATAGTCTGAGAATTCATCTTTTTCTAGGATGTTGTTATGGTCACTAAAACTGGGTTGTACTATTTTTTGAGGAAGGGGTCTTTTTTTATTTATTATCGCTTGCGTTTGTTGTAATGGCTTAATCCCTTGCATTTCCTCTTGAAGTAGCGCCTGTTCTTCCGTGGATAAGTGATGATTGTTGTTATTTTTTTTCTTCTTCGAGTTGCTCATCGTTACTTCAGGGCATTGTTATGTCATAATATGGAACCAGTTTAGCATGTATAAGTGAAAGAGTGAATGAAACGAGAGTTCGTCTTAAATGACGCTGTGCAAACAGACTTGCATACGATTGGCGATTGGTTACGTTGGATGGTGAGTAGTTTTCAACGTGCTGGTTTATTCTATGGCCATGGCACGGATAACCCTTGGGATGATGCAGTACAGTTATTAAATTATGCGCTAAGTTGGCCTGGAGAAATTCCCCGTGACATGATGAATGCGCGCTTAACCCAGGATGAAAAGCAGCAGCTATTCGCATTAATTGCCGAGCGGGTCAGCCTGCGTAAACCCGTCCCTTATATTACGCAACGAGCGTGGTTTCATGGTTTAGAGTTTTATGTTGATGAAAATGTGCTAATTCCACGGTCACCGATTGCGGAGTTGATTGAACAGCACTTTGAGCCATGGGTTGATTCAACTCAAGTTCATAGAGTGCTGGATTTATGCACTGGCAGTGGTTGTATTGGTATCGCTTGTGCTGTCGAGCTAGCTGATATATTGGTAGATTGTGTTGATATTTCGCCTGAAGCGTTGCAAGTTGCTCGGCGTAATGTGAGCTATCATAGCTTAGATGAGCGGGTTAATTTAATTGAATCAGACTTGTTTAATCAAGTACAGGGTAAGTATGATGTGATTGTGAGTAATCCGCCTTATGTGGATGCTAACGATATGGCAAGTCTTCCCGATGAATACCGGCATGAGCCCGTGTTGGCATTAGCTGCTGGTGATGATGGGCTGGACTTAGTGCGGCGGATGCTTAAAGAAGGCAAGCATTATTTAAACCCACAGGGAGTGATGATTGTTGAAGTGGGTAATAGTGCTGCGGCATTAGAAGAAAGTTTGCCGACGCTGCCTTTTACCTGGTTGGAGTTTGAACGTGGTGGTAATGGCGTGTTTGTGATTAGTTATGAAGAGCTCGTGCGTTATCAGAGTTTATTTTAAATCAAGGAGGGAAAAATAAAATGAAACTCTTGTTTGTGTGTACAGGGAATATTTGTCGCTCACCCACAGCAGAAGCGGTGTGTCAAAAAAAGCTTGAAGAGATGAGGTTAATTAGCCATGTTGAAATTGATTCAGCGGGTACTCATGCTTTTCATGAAGGAGTGGCTCCAGATGCGCGTTCTCAGGAAGTTGCTGCTAAGCATGGTGTTGATTTGGGTGATTTGCGTGCGCGTGTTGTGACTGTGGATGATTTTGAGCGTTTTGATCATATTATTTGTATGGATAAAAATAATATTGATTATCTGAGTCGTTCCGCTCCTGCACATGCGCAGCATAAATTATCGTTATTGCTTGATCATGTTGATGGTGCTAGTCATCAGGATATCTCTGATCCTTATTATGGGGGTGAGCGTGGCTTTGATTTGGTTTTTGCTGAAATTAATTTAGGTGTAGATGCATTACTAAAAAAGCTTTGCACGCAATAATAGCATGATAATTATATTGATTTTTTATTTAAAATTAAGATTCAAGTAACAGGAGAGCTGAAATGAAAAAATACTCAGTTGCCATTGTTGGAGCGACTGGCGCTGTCGGTGAAACTTTACTCGAGTTATTGGCTGAACGTCAATTCCCTATTGCCCGGGTTTATCCATTGGCAAGTGAGCGTTCTGCAGGAACAACAGCTACATTTGGTCATCAGACACTAATTGTTGAAAGCTTAGCTGAGTTTGATTTTTCTCAGGTTGATATTGCTTTCTTTTCTGCAGGTGCTGATATTTCTCATGACTATGTTCCGAAGGCTACCGCTGCGGGGGCGGTTGTAATTGATAATAGTTCATGTTTTCGTTATGACGATGATGTGCCTTTGGTGGTTCCTGAAGTCAATGCTGATGCAATTAAGCAGTATAAGTTACGCCATATTATCGCCAATCCGAATTGTTCAACGATACAAATGGTCGTTGCGTTAAAGCCGCTATATGATGCGGTGGGTATAGAGCGCATTAATGTTGCGACCTATCAGGCTGTTTCTGGAACAGGGAGGCAGGCCTTAGAAGAACTTGTTCACCAAACTGCAAATTTATTAAATGCAAAGCCTGTGCAGAGCAAGGTTTATCCAAAGCAGATTGCATTTAATGTTCTTCCACATATTGATCGGCTGGAAGAGAATGGTTATACCTTTGAAGAAATGAAGATGGTGCGAGAGACGCAAAAAATATTGGCCGATAGTAATATAAAAATTAATCCAACCGCTGTGCGTGTGCCTGTTTTCTATGGGCATGCAGAAGCAATAAATATTGAAACTAAAGAGAAAATTACCGCAGCCGGGGCTACAGAATTATTGAAGCATGCCATGGGTGTAAAAGTGATTGATGGTCGAGATGAAAACTTTGACTATCCAACTCCAGTGACTGAGGCGTCGGGTAAAGATGCTGTGTATGTTGGACGTATTCGTGAAGATATTTCCTGTGAGCGGGGCATTAATCTTTGGGTGGTTGCAGATAATGTGCGCAAAGGGGCTGCCTTAAATGCCATTCAAATTGCTGAATATTTAATTAAGCATGAACTTAATAAATAAAGTGATAGAAACAATGTTAACTTAAATGTTTATTATGATGAGCAGTAAAGCTAATTAAATAACGGAAAGTTTAAACTTAAAGAGGAATTTATGAAATTTCTTCATACTATGCTTCGTGTCACTGATTTAGAGCGGTCGATACATTTTTATACTGAAATGCTTGGCATGAAGTTATTAAGGCGTACTGATAATGAGCAGTATCGTTATACTTTGGCTTTTGTCGGTTATGGTGAGGAAAGTGAGCACACTGTATTAGAGCTGACTTACAATTGGGATGAGCCTAGTTATGATCTGGGTAGTGCATTTGGCCATTTAGCATTTGGAGTTAATGATATTCAGTCTTTTTGTCAGCAGGTTGCTTTTGCGGGTGGCAAAGTTACTCGCGAGCCAGGCCCGGTTAAGGGAGGCACGACCGTAATTGCATTTATTGAGGACCCGGATGGTTATAAAATTGAGCTGATTGAAAGGTAAAAAATAATATAAAAAATTATGAGGTATATGTATGATTGAAGATACACTCAATAAAATCGAAACCCAGCTAAGAGCAGCAAAACTCTCTGATGAGAAAAGGTCTGAGTTGTTGGCTTTAGCTGAAACTTTGCGTACAGAACTGGTGGACCTAGAAAAAACACAAAAAGAGGGTGCGCACAGCATAGCTAATTTTGCTCAGGCGTCAACACATGAGTTACTAAAAAATGATAAAGATGAAGATTTGTTGGATTTATCTGCTAAAGCATTAGAGCGTTCAGTGGTTGACTTTGAAAACTCACATCCGCGTTTAGCGCAGACAGTACGAGGTATTATTGTTTCGTTAGGAAATATGGGCATATAATAAAAGTTAAGGGCAGCGCTGCCCTTTTCTATTTTTTAGTTTGAAATCTTATAGTTTTAAGAAATATATAATTTTTATTTATTTACAATAAAAATATATCTATGTTTTAGATTTTTTTGTCTATATGGCGGTTTGTTACTGAAAGAATAATATCTTATATTTATCTGATGGTGGGGTAAATGACTAGAGAAACTTTAAATTTCTCTTAATAATTTCATATTATATATAGAAAAATCAACATTTTCTCTATATGTGGCTAATAAAAACTGGTATAAGATTATTTCGATTGCTAGCTAATCTATATGTTTACATTGTTTTTATAAGGTTAATTCTAACTTAAATGTTGTTGCTATCGCTGCGAGCCATGGAGTGCTAAGCACGGGGTGAGTAGGCCGAGGTAGGTTCGGGTTTTTAGCAGAGCG
>NZ_AMFF02000056.1:29014-39086 GCF_000297215.2 Piscirickettsia salmonis LF-89 = ATCC VR-1361 | reverse complement strand
TCAATCATTTTTAGTGCTCGAATTCTTAAGTCATAACTGTAAGGAGAAGGCATCGTTTTTCCTTATTGTATTTTTTAACCTACTGATAGTATGTCAGAAACTGTTGATCGAGAGCTATATTTAAAGATGCGAGTGTGTTTTGCAAAGTTTTATGTAAATATTATTTTTAGATGCTACTAATCTTTTTTTTCTTATTTGTGGAGTGATTAGCTGAGCAATAATATATAGCCATATATTTTTTGCCATATGTTTTTTACTATATGAGTGAATAGATGAGAAAATTGTGAAACCATAAAGCTTATAAAAACAAGGGTTCCTCCTATAATCGTGCTTTTATAAATCGCCTCACCATTGATCAAATAAGCAAATACAGTTGCAAATACAGGTTCAAAGGCATAAATTAAAGCTGCTTTATTAATGCTAATTTTATTTTGATATTTACTTTGCAAGAAGAAAGTTAAGCAGGTCGAAAATGAGCCACAGAAAATTAAGGCAATAATCAATATTGGCGTGAGTGTGATATGCCAAGGATGAGTGAATGATATTATTACTGGTAAGGGAATGGAAAAAAGGATCTGAAAGCCAACGAGTAAAATTAAATTTTGTTTAATTTTAAGGGTGATGTGTTGTAAATAAGAAATAGAAAATGCATAGGTCAATGCGCAACCAAGTGACCATAATTCTCCTGTATTAATATGGGAAATTTTTGCACCAGTTAAAATAAAAATACCGAATAAACAAGTTAAAGATGCAAAGATGTCAGTTTTAGTTGGCTTGGCTAAGCCAAAAAATGGTGAAATAAAAGGCACTAAAACAACGCTAAATGCGGTAATAAATGCTGAATTTGCTGAGCTAATTGTTTGCAAACCCATGGTTTGACAGATATAGCAGAGTGACTCGAACAAGCCAAGTATCAATGCACCCTTGAGAATGCTAGACGTGGTTTTTGGAGTTTTATGTAAAATAAAAGGAAAAAAGGTAATTGCAGCAATCATAAGGCGGATAGCAACAAAGGCATTTGGGTTAATCGTTGTAATGGCGCTTTTGATGAGTGGAAAGGTGGCTCCCCATAACACTGTGACAAGAATTAAAAACCATGTTGCTTTTGTTGAAATATTCAAGGTAATCCCAAAAAAAGTACTATTATAATTATTTAGTTTTACTGTGACAATGATAATATCCATACTAGTGTGTATCTCTTGGTTTTGCTTAGACTCCTGTTAAGCAAGGCTTTGAGTTACATAGGTAAGTATCATTTTATTTAAGGGACTATATTTAGAGGGTTGAATAAGGACATAGTTATGGATAATAAATGGGTTGTGGATATTGCGATTATTGGCACAGGGACTGCAGGAATGGCTGCGTATCGAGAGGCAATTAAGTTTACAAAAAACATAGTTTTATTAGAAGCAAATACGTATGGCACTACCTGTGCACGTGTTGGTTGTATGCCATCTAAATTACTCATTGCCCCTGCACACGTTTGTCATAAAGTAAAATCAATGCCAACGTTGGGTTTGCAGGTGGGGCCGGTGTCTATAGACGGCCAGGCTGTGATGCGGCGCGTGAGAGATGAGAGGGACCGTTTTGTTCGCTTTGTTGAAGAGGCGGTTGCAGGTTTTGACGCGAATCATTTAGTGCAACAGCGTGCTAAGTTTAATAGTGACCATGAATTAATTTTGGCAGATGGCCGAATAATTCAGGCGGAACGAATTATTATTGCAACAGGATCCCGACCGTATATTCCAGATGAGTTGCAAGCTGCGGGTAGCCGGTTAATGACGAATGATGATGTGTTTGATTGGCAAGATTTACCACAATCAACTGCGGTTTTTGGTGCGGGTGTCATTGGCTTGGAGCTTGGGCAAGCATTGCATCGACTTGGTGTTAATGTTGAGCTATTTGGACGCAATAATGCAATTAGTCTGATAACAGATCCTGATATTAATTGTTATGCAGTGCAAACCTTTCAACGTGAGTTTACGTTTCATGCGCATGCTGATATGTTAGCAATAACAGAAAAAAAAGATCATGTTGAAGTGCGATTTAACAATGCTGAGAATGAGAATGTTGAGCAAGTGCGTCGTTTTGAATATATCCTTGCGGCAACTGGGCGCATTGCTAATGTTGATGGTTTAGGGCTTGAAACAACAACATTGGCATTAAATCATCGTGGTGTTCCCTTGTATGACCCATTGTCAATGCGCTGTGGTGATTCTAATATTTTTATTGCAGGGGATGCGTGTGGTGACTTGCCTTTATTGCATGAAGCTGCCGATGAAGGAAAATTAGCAGGTCAAAATGCAGGACGTTTCCCGGAGGTTTTTAAACAGCAGCGCTATGTTCCGTTAGGAATTGCTTTTACTGATCCTCAATTGGCAGTTATTGGCCAATCCTATCGACAGCTGAGTGAAGGTTCACTGGCATTTAAAATAGGTCGGGTTTTGTTTGAAGATCAAGGCCGTAGTCGGGTAATGTTGGTGAATAAAGGTGTATTGCATGTCTATGGTGAGTGCGGTACAGGCAGGTTGTTAGGTGCCGAGATTTTTGGCCCGAATGCTGAGCATTTAGCTCATTTGCTTGCTTGGTCGATACAAAGTCACTTCACTGTGATTGATATATTGCATATGCCATTTTATCACCCTGTTATTGAAGAAGGTTTGCGCTCTGCTTTACGTGATTTGCTGCATAACTTGCAAATGGGGCCACTGCCTCCTGCGCGTTGCATTGATTGTGGCGTGGGTGCTTAAGTTAAGATCAAGCTCAAGAGGTTCAGAGTTATTGTAATTCATGAGTAAACCAGTCTGAAAGTTCTTGAGCTTCTTGAGGAAATATTTGAGCGAGTGGAGAAAATGTAGCGGATATTGTTGATGCTGAGTAAGGGCTAAATATTAAACAAGACTTAATGTAATCGACAATATCTGTATTGAGTGCATCAGAGTAAACCTCAGCATCTTGGATTTGTGCGTTTTTAACAATAAGTTGAATTGAGAACAAACCAAAGGAGAGTTTTCTCTCAAAGGCATGGGTGAAACTGAGTGTTTTTCCATAGCACCATTCCCAGCTTTTATAATGATGATACAGTGTGGACAGATGAGGATAATGGTCTATTGACTTTAAATCAATTTTTTGTCTCTGTGCGGTGTTACTGTATAAGTGTTGAAAGCTATTAATAATCGCTAGGCTGAGGTTTTCGTGATTGATCGACTGATTAATATTGATTAAGTTTGTGACTCTCGACTTGACTGAAGTAATGCCTTTGGCAATGAGTTTTTTCTTACTTGGGTTCAGGTAATGCGTGAGTTTATCAATTGAGGCATTAATTAATAAGGTGCCGTGATGCAAGTGGTGGGTTTTATTATTATAAAAGGCACTGCCGGATATTTTTTTGTAACCCTCATCAGTCTCTATATGCAGGTCATTTCGTCCAGCACAGTGAGCATGAATATTCAGTTTAGCTAGAGCAGATAAAATAATTTTAAAGTTATTATCTTTATTCTCTGAGTGCTTGGGTGAGATAAAGCTAAAGTTAGTATTACCAAGGTCATGGTAAACGGCACCACCACCGGTGGGGCGGCGGGCAAGTTGAATGTTATCTGCTGTCATTTTCTCTGTATGACATTCTAACCAAGGGTTTTGTGAGCGACCAATGACGATGACACTGCTGTTTTGCCATAGATACAAAATATGCGCATCGGCTGGGGCTGTATCTAATAAATAGCTCTCAAAGGCGAGGTTTAAGTGCGGGTCATGAGATAGAGTTTGGTAGATGAGTAACTTCATGGTGAGTCTCTTAATTTATAATTTAGTCTGCTTCAATTTGGTTAGATTTTAGCGTGAGATTAGCTATACCTAAGATAAGGTTAGGGTCTGGGCATTGTTCTAAGTAATAATTCAATTCTTTCTCGCTACAAATGCCCGGGTAATTTCCTGAGTGATGGTCGGTCATGCTATTAATAATTTGAAAGTGTAGGTGTGAGGGCCAACCGCCATTTTCATCTTCATTGCCTATTGTCGCAAATAGCTCACCTTGAGCGATGGTTTTGCCAATATACAGTGCCTTTAAACTTTGACGACTTACATGGCCATACAAGGTATAAAACGTATAAGGTTCTAGCCCTAGTTGATGCTGTAAAATGATCGTTGGGCCATAATCACCCGGTTGGTTATTATCTGCAAAGCTATGGACGATGGCTGATAGGGGGGCGAAGACCGGTGTATTTTCTGGTACACCTAAATCGATACCCAGGTGAATATTTCTATAATTTTGTGAGTCTTGTTGGTAAGCATCGTAAATGACGCGACGCTCAGCATAGCGGCCAATTTCTAGTTGATAATGCTCAAAGCGCTGTAGATTGTGCTGTAACGGTTGGCTACAATCTATGATGACCGAGGGACCATATTGCTTTTCTTTGGGAATAACTGGACTAAATTGACCTTGATAAGTCATTAATCGTTGTTTTAAATGTAAAGACATTTGCTTTCTTGGACCGTTTTTTTGATTGTGATAAATAGTAAAAAAAGTGCCAATATTAGGATAATGACTGCTAGCCAGTTGGCTAAGTGAAGGTTGATATTGGCGATCACCCCACTGAAAGAGCCACTGAGTGTCCAGCTGATGCCCATAAGCCCTCCAGCCAGTGCAATGCCTGAGCCTTGATGGCGTTTAGTTAGGGCATTCGATAAAATAGACATATAGCAAGGGTAGGTCATGGCAATGCTGCTAGATAAAGGAATAAGAATTATTTTATAGAGCCAGATTTCATGCGTTAGGCTTATTGCTAGCATTGATAAAGTTGCAATGATAAGGCAAAGCTTAAAGCATTGTATTATCGTGATAATGCGAATAATAGCTGGGTACAGAACAAGTAGAGATAAAATCATACTTAAGCCAATGATCAGCATTAGTTGTTGGTAGAGGTTAGAGCTGATTGATAGGTGCCAGATGCTGATGATGGTATAGTTAATGTTTTGATAGTAGCTGCTCCACGCCAGTTGGCATAAAAAGACCAGTATAAGCATGGTCACTGCTAGGGGGGAGTAAGTCTTGAATGAAGATAACAAGCTAGGTGTTTTTTCAGCTTTTATTCGTTTTTGTTCTGGTGAAAAAGTTAAATAGACCAAAATAATATTAATTACTGTGAAAAGTGCGCTACACCAAAATGTAGTATCAAAGCTGACCTTGGTTAAATAGCTGCCGAGTGCTGGACCAAATGACATTGCTGCTGTCATGCTTGAGGCGGATAGTCCCATTAAGTAAGCTTTCATGCGTCCTGTGCTGATATCCGTTAAAGTAGCTTGGGCGATGGGTTGACTGGCAGATGCAATGCTATTGATTGCATTGCTAATAAACAAGAGAGTCATGCTGCTGATAGCAATGGCGGTAATAGGTAGCAAAAAGCTGATGAGTGTTAAAGCCAAGCAAAACAAGAGTACTTTTTTACGGCCAAGTTGGTCAGATAAATGGCCAATAAACGGAGCAATACAAAGAGTTAACAGGGGGGCAAAGGCGCTGACTAGGCTAAATATAATACGCCGGGTTGTTATATCAACGTGCTCAGGCAGTAAGCCTTGTATAGGGCTAAGGATTAGCTCTGCATACACCGGCATCACGATAAAATAGCCAAGAGAGCCTAGAAAAATAACAGAATATAAAGTGAATAATTTTAGTAAATTATCTTTAATAACAAAGTGTTCTATGAATTTTATAAGCATTATCGCATCTACTACTGTTTATTCAATTTGGTATTTTACAAGAGTGGCTTGAGTTATGAAAGGTGTGTTTTATTAGATGACTGTTATCTATCAATTCATGTATAATACTGCTTTAAAATTGAGGTGATCGGTTTGGCTTGAAGTATGGCATTGTTATATGTATCAATGTGTTGTCGCTATATTTATTAAGTGCCGTATTTAATATCCAGAATAAAGATGAAGATTAAGGTGAGTAGGTAGAGAGTATTATGATGAAAGAGATTGAAGAAATTCGCCAGCGGTCGAAATGTCTTTTTTCTAAAGCAGAAATTGATTTAACACTGGATCGCATGGCACAGAAAATCCATGAGGATTATCAAGGTAAGAATCCATTGTTATTATCTGTGATGGTCGGTGGGTTGATTCTAACTGCTGAGCTATTAACGCGTTTAGATTTTCCATTACAAGTCGATTATGTGCATGCAACACGCTATCAAGGTAACATAAGAGGGAATGAACTGGTATGGAAAGTGAAGCCGTCTTATTCTTTGAATGGCCGTAATGTTCTGATTGTGGACGATATTTTGGATGGCGGTATCACTTTGCACGAAATTGTTGAGTTCTGTAAAGAAGAGGATGCTTCCTCTGTGCGTTCAGCGGTATTGCTGGATAAAGTAGAAACGCGTGTTGAGGGTGGTTTAGCGCATGCTGACTATGTTGGTCTTGAGGTTGCTAATCAATATGTATTTGGCTATGGCATGGATTATAAAAATTATTTGCGTAATGCACCAGGTATTTTTGCAGTTCCTGAAGAACTGTGTTAAATAAAAACTTAATATATTAGGGTGAATAAATATTATTCACCTAATATGATTTATTTTAATTAGTTTTAACGCTTGTCTGTGTCTATGATTTGTTTTTTATTATTAATTAATTACTGTATTTCTTTTATTTTTTTGTAATTTATTTATATATTTTTAATGAAAATGGCATATAAAATAAAGTTTTATTGATATAAGTCCAGCTCAGTTGCTATGTTATGTTATTGCGGTGATAGATCGATTGGTTATTAGAGAAGTTATTAAATTAAATAAATTTAGAATTAGGAGTGGTTGATCAATGCGATTAAAAGCGGGGTTTCTTGTTTATATTCCTATGTTTCTGATTATGACGTATTGGGGCTATATGAAGGTTGCGTTGCCAGTATTGCCTAATTTATTGCAGGCATTTAATACATCTGGGATGGTGATTCATCAGTTAATCTCTTTATCGTTTATTTTAGCCGGTTTATCATCAATCATTTGGGGCGTGGTGATTGATCGGTTAGAGATGCAGCGCTTTCTTGTTTAT
Organism: Piscirickettsia salmonis LF-89 = ATCC VR-1361; assembly: GCF_000297215.2. GTDB lineage: Bacteria > Pseudomonadota > Gammaproteobacteria > Piscirickettsiales > Piscirickettsiaceae > Piscirickettsia > Piscirickettsia salmonis. Next base: position 32,042 of record NZ_AMFF02000056.1, on the reverse strand, counting down.
ATTACTGTTGTTGGTATCTTGGTACTGTCATCTGTTGCATTTACGCATAATATCTATTGGTGGGGAATGACTTATATATTAAGCTCGATTATTGTCGGTGGGTTTTTGGTTTGTTCTCGTAGTTTTGTCATGCTGTATTTGCAAGATGATTTACAAATTAAAAAATCATTGTCTATGTTGATGGTCGGTGGTTATAGTTCGGCTTTTCTTGTGCCATTTATTAGTGGTTGGCTAGGTTCATGGTTGAGCTGGCGTTATGCTTTTTTAGTCATTCCTGTCTGGCTGATTGTGCTGTTTATTATTTTTAGTCAGCTGCATAGTCAACCTGAACATCAGCAGACAACAAAAACCTTGCGAGATAATATTCAGCAAATGATCAGTCATCTTAAAAATAAGCGATTTCGTACTTGTTTGCTTATTATTGCCGGTTGCTCTGCAGTTGCTCAAAGTTATTATATTGCCATTGCCTTTTGGCTGTTACCGGCTTATCACGTTTCGGTACAGCATGTAGCTTTTTATTTATTTCCTATTTTACTGCCTGGTATCATTATGCCCTTTTTTGGCTCCGCTATACAACAACGCGTTTCAGAGTTAAGTATTATTGTTTTTTATGTGGCTTTATTGATTTTAGCCGGAGTACTATCGATAGGGTTGATGTGGGTTCCTCATCCGTCAAGCTGGTTATGGGTCATTCCAGGGGTGTTGGCATCGTTAACGATTGTGGGTATGTTGCCAATTATCTCTTTTCATGCATTGCAATCTGTCACAGGGCATTACAGCGCTGCATCTGGCTTAATTGCGATTGCAGCATATTCTTCTGCAGGAGTTGGTATTTTTATTACGTCTTTTATTAGTTTGCAGGATTTTTATAAAGAAGGCGTGTTTATGTTGATTATTGCACTATGGGTTATTATGTTGCTGAAAAAAATCTATAAAAATCCTATAAAGCAATGACTAATACTTAGCTTAAGACTTGCTTTATTGGTTATTATGAGTGGTATTAAATGCTAATATAGATCAAAGTAGGCTGAAATATCTTGAAAAAAGGTGAGTTTCGTTATTAAATTATGCAGTTTTTGTAACTTTCATAAATTATTAACTGACATTTGGAATACGATACTTGATTACTACAGCAAATATAACGATGCAATTTGGCCCGAAACCCTTATTTGAAAACATCTCAGTCAAATTTGGCGGTGGTAACCGCTATGGCTTGATTGGTGCTAACGGTTGCGGTAAATCGACGTTTATGAAAATTTTAGCCGGTGATTTAAAGCCGACATCGGGCAATGTTTCTATTGATGTCAATGAGCGCTTGGGGAAACTGAGCCAGAATCAATTTGGCTACGAAGAGTATAGTGTCATCGATACGGTGATTATGGGTTATAAAGCGCTTTGGCAAGTAAAACAAGAGCGTGAACGTATTTATGCCTTAGCTGAGATGACGGAAGAGGAAGGGATTAAAGTCGCTGAGCTTGAAATGGAGTTTGCCGAACTGGATGGTTATACCGCTGAGTCTCGAGCGGGTGAGCTATTAATGGGCGTGGGCATTCCTGTTGAGCAGCATTTCGGCCCAATGAGTGAAATTGCACCGGGGGTTAAATTGCGTGTTTTATTGGCTCAAGCGTTATTTTCTGATCCTGACATATTACTGCTTGATGAGCCGACTAATAACCTAGATATAGACGCTATTCGCTGGCTGCAAGAGACCTTAAATGAGCGCAACAGCACCATGATTATTATTTCGCATGACCGCTATTTTTTAAATTCAGTCTGTACGCATATGGCAGATCTTGATTATGGTGAACTGCGAGTTTATCCAGGTAATTATGATGAATACATGTTAGCAGCAAATCAAGCACGAGAGCGTTTACTCGCTGATAATGCGAAGAAAAAAGCGCAAATGGTAGAGTTACAAGGCTTCGTAGCGCGCTTTTCAGCGAATGCTTCTAAAGCGAAGCAAGCAACCTCTCGGGCAAGACAGCTTGATAAAATTAAGCTAGAGGAAGTTAAAGCATCGAGCCGGGTGAATCCATTTATTCGTTTTGACCAAGAGAAAAAACTCTTTCGTAATGCCTTAATTACTGAGGGTTTATCAAAAGGCTTTGAGCAAAGCGGACCTTTGTTTAGTGACTTAAACTTGACAGTGACTGTCGGTGAGCGAGTTGCTATTCTAGGTGCTAATGGGATAGGTAAAACGACGTTATTGCGCACTTTAGTTGGTGATCTATCTCAAGATGGTGGGACGCTTCAATGGTCTGAGAATGCGGCGATTGGTTATTATGCGCAGGATCATGGGCGTGATTTTAAAGAGAGTATGACGCTGTTTGAGTGGATGAGTCAGTGGCGAAAACCTACTGATGATGATCAATCTATCCGTGGTATTTTAGGACGCATGCTCTTTAGTGCGGATGATATTGTTAAGTCAGTCAATGTATTATCTGGTGGCGAAAAAGGCCGTATGCTATTTGGTAAGTTAATTATGCAAAAATCAAATATTTTATTACTTGATGAGCCAACCAATCATATGGACATGGAGTCAATAGAATCATTAAATAATGCGCTAGAGCGTTATGAGGGCACCTTATTATTTGTCAGTCATGATCGCGCTTTTGTTTCTTCATTGGCAACACGTATTATTGAAATAACAGCTGAAGGGGTGAATGATTTTAAGGGCACTTATGATGAGTTTCTCGTAAGTAAAGGTGTTATTGCATAAACATATTTAACATTAGTTTATTTTAGATGAAAGCCTAAATATAAAGTTTAGGCTTTTTATCGTCTATTAAAAATTATGCATGTATTTTTATGTCTTTTATATTTTTACGTTAAATGTTAAAAGCACAAGTATTGTGAATAAGTTAAAATTTCTTTGCCTAACTCAGTGTTAATTTTTATAGATTATTTTGGTGATGTATCTTATTGATTGTTATGGTATAATTCGAAGAAAGTTAACAATAATTTACTCACCTTACGCACTGACATGATAAACAATGTATAATGAAATCTGATAGATACACAGGGATTT
>NZ_AMFF02000056.1:0-27853 GCF_000297215.2 Piscirickettsia salmonis LF-89 = ATCC VR-1361 | reverse complement strand
GGCAAAAAAAACACACAGGCCATTGAGCGCAAGCATTTAACCCTAAGAACCCGAATTAAGCGTTTAGCACGCAAAACCATTTGTTTTTCGAAGAGCGAAAAGATGCATGATGTGGTGATTGGTTTATTTATCAATAAATTCGAGTTTGGCAAGGCGATCTAACTAAGCAATCAAATAGATACATTACCATTATTTTTAACTGAAATGATCCCCAAAATTTAATGTCTAAATTAAGGAATACTTTTTGAGATGTCAGCCTCTAAAACTGCTATCACTTTTTTAGAATATTAATTTACATAAAACTTAAATATAGCCATTAATGTTGCCATTAAATAGCTCATCTTTAGTTGTATACTTTGCTGCGGACTTTAAATTAAAAGGAAATTTATATGCCAAATTTAAATGCAGAATTTAGCCGTGAGCTCAAAGTATTATTAGATGAAGCTAGCCAGCTGGACTTTGAAGGTAAAGGTGCAGATGGCCTTAGACATTCATTTGTAAGTGATGTTAGAAATCTCTCAGGACGTTTGCAAGCGGAGTGGACTGCACATGGCGTTCCTGAACAAGAGAAAGATATCCGTAAGGTTAGGTTATTAACTAGATTGATTAGGGAGTTGCGTGAGAAAGGCCAAGCTGAAGCAGGTGAAGCGGTTCAGCAGTATGCAGAGGGTACGGGCACTGAAAATGGTATCGCTACATACAGCTCTATGGAAGCTTTAAAAAAATCGTTATCTGCTCTTATTCGAGTTGGGCTGAGCTTGACTTTAACAGCGGCGCCAATTATTGCACGCGAATTTCAAGATTGCCCTGATCTTAGTGATTTATCCGATTGTTTTCCTCGAACTCGTGGAACGGTATTGCCAATGTCAGCGCTGATTGCAGCTACTTATGGGACGGCATGTGTGGTTTTAAGGCAGCAGTCATTGGTTGGGAGTTATTCGCATAATCGTCTTACTGCAGAGGAGCAATTGTCTAGAGATGCGAGTGAATTATCTGCTAGTTTTGATGCTTAATGTTTGGGTATAAGGCCAGAGGTTTGGCCTTATAAGTGTGAAACTTTAAGCTGTGTCAGTATAAATAGTAAGTGCTTGGCCAGTTTTAATGCTGTTACTGCTTAACTTGTTCCAGTGTTGTAGATTAGCAACTGTAGTATCGTAGTGGCGGCTAATGGAGTACAGGGTATCACCATTACGAACTTTATAGGCGACTTTGCTGATATGATTCTCTTGATTTTGAGCAATCTTTAGTTGCTGGCCTGGATGAATATTATTATTACTTAAATGATTCCAGTACATAATATCACTGACATTGACGTCAAAAAGCTGAGAAATACGGTATAAAGTATCTCTTGATTTGACTTTATAAGTGAGCATTGTGGCTTTGGGTGCGTTAACGAGCAGTTTTTGTTTTGGATAAATATGGCTAGATTTTAAGTTGTTCCAGGTTTTTAATTGATCGGTGCTAATATTAAACTTTTGTGCAATTGTTGAAATGGAGTCGCCTGCTTGGACAAAATAAGGCGCATCGGATGATTTGTGAGTAATAAGTTGATGTTTTGTTTTTGTTGAGACTGTTGGTTGTAAATGCAATGTTTGGCCAATATGTAAACTTTGACTTTGAATGGCCGGATTCCATTTTTTTAGGTCTGCAAGGTGAATACGATAGCGTTTACTGATCTCCCAGAGGCTATCACCAGAACGGACAGTGTAGAGTTTAGGTGCTGCTGTCCTAGTGCTGTTGGCAGTAGCTACATGTGATTTTGGTGAGTTATGATTGCTTTTAACATGGTGGGTTGCTTTGGGGGCGGGGTAGAGTAAGAATTGTCCTGGATAAATTAAGTGGCCATTTAATTGATTCACTTCGCTTAACATACGGGTAGGAATATCTAACTTGCTTGCAATAGCACTGATGGTATCACCGGGCTGAACACGATAACGGTGCCAAGATAACAGTTGTTTTTTCGGATGTTGATTCATATGGCTTTCAAGGCGTTTTGCCGCAGCAATGGGTAGCCAAAGAATATGGGGGCCTTTGGGTGAGGTAATTAAGCGGGTATATCCAGGGTTTAAACGATTCACCTCATCGACACTGATACCCGCGTATTTTGCTACTTGAGCAAGGTTAACTTGTCCACCCATATCAATGGGCATAATTTGTGGCTTATTTTCTATTTGGGGGATATTAATATGATAGGTTTCTGGATTAGCAATAATGGCGGCTGCGGCAAGTAGTTTAGGGACATAGTCGCGAGTTTCTCGTGGTAAGGCTAAATTCCAATATGCGGTTGGTTTATGGGCACGCATATTTTTAGTAATAGCTTGTTGTACTGTTCCTTCTCCAGAGTTATAGGCTGCTAAGGCAAGTAGCCAGTTGCCATCGAAAAAATTATGGAGATAGAGTAAATAATTAAGTGCTGAGCGGGTAGATTTGCCAATATCAAAGCGTCCGTCATACCACCAATTTTGTTTGACACCAAAGCGCGAGGCAGTAATTGGCATTAACTGCCATAATCCAGAGGCTCCTGCGCTGGACGAGACGCTAGGGCGAAAGCCGCTTTCAACCAAGGGAAGTAAAGCGATTTCCATGGGCATGTGGCGTTCTTCAACTTGTTCAACGATATAATAAAGAAAAGGTGTTGCTCGTTCTATACTTGTATTGAAATCTTTCGCATGCTTTAAGTACCAATGAATATAATATTGAACTCGCGGTATATTATTATAATGATTCAATGAAAAATGTTGGCGAATACGCTGCCATAGTTCAACATCTGGGTCTTCGGTGATCGGCCCGGCGGCGAGGTTTTCTATTGGGGTGATTGGTGTAAGGCTAGCAATAGAATTAGAAATCGGGGTCACTGCATAAGCTGCTGTTGATTTTGAAGCTAGGTGTGCCTGATTATGTTGGAGTGCATTATTTTTTTGAATCGTTGATGTTGTAGTGCAGGCCGCAAGAGTAAGTGCTAGCATTGCAATTGTAGCAGAAGGATGAAACGTGTTTTTCATGTATGTGAACTGCTTTATATTTTAATTTATGATCGAGTTAATAGCTAATGATTATCAATGAATTTAATAGTATTCTAGCTGAGGGTGTTGGGAAAAGAAAGATCGTGTTTTGGAGAGCTGAATGAAGTATCGTCAGTATCGTCAGTGGCGTTATCGCATGATCGCTTGGTATCAATCTGCATTGGGTGAAGAGATCGATTTAAGCTGTGAGAAAAAGCTAGTTAATTGGTTAAATCGCTGCGGTGGACAAGTGGCGATGAGTTTAGGTATGTCTTTGTCTTTAAAATTTCGAGAGCTATTAGCAGAAAAATTTTTTTATTGCGAATGCCTTGCAGATTACCCATTTAGTGATGAAAGTACAACTCAATTGATGATTAGTTCGTATCAACAGCTGGCTTTATTAGAGTCTAGTGTTGATGTTGTTGTGCTTGCCCATGCGTTAGAATGTGTTGATGATGCTGAACATTTATTAAGTGAGGCCACACGTATACTCCAGCCTGGAGGGCACCTTATTGTTTATGGGTTTAACCCCATGAGTCTATGGGGAGGAATACGCTGTATTTTGCGTTTATTTGATATTTCACCTTGGGATAGCTCTTGGGTATCGATTTCTCGAATTGAGGATATTATGTTGTCTTTAGGGTATGAAGTACGGGAAATCCAAACATTTTTATATCGATTGCCGATTGCAAATAAAGCTTTTCTGCAATATTTTTCATTTTTAGAGCGTATTCCCGACTATCATGTTGGGGCACTGTACTTTATGGTATTTAGAAAACTCAGTATTTCTCCGCTTAAAGAGAAGGCGGCTAAAAAGCAACGTGTTCGATCTAAAATTAATGTGGTTTTGCAGAATTTTTCGAATTCTGAGTAGGCAGTGCCTGAGACATTCAACTATGGTTACCATAGACTGGGAGGTTTGATTATGTTACTTCAATATTATTCAGCTCAATGTGTATATTATATATTTAAAACACGTAGATTAACTAAAATAGATTTTGTTTTAGCTTTATTTGCGTTATTTACTCTGACCTTCTTGGCCTCAATATCTTATGCTAGTACTAATAAAGTAGTCTATGTGCCAATTCGCCCTATTTTTGTGACAAATTTACAGGACTCGACGCGGAAGTTTTTAAGCATTGAAGTTTCATTAATGGTCCCTGCAGATAAGAAAACTGAAGATGCGATTAAAAATAATATGCCTTTGATTAAAGATACCTTGGTTGAATTATTTAGCAATCAGTCATCAAAGCAATTACGCAAAGCAGGGAAAAGGGCAGAGTTAGAAAAAAAAGCATTGACACAAGTGGTAAAAATTTTGAATGAATATGTCGGTAATTTAACAGTAAAAAAAGTTTTGTTTACTAAGTTTACCATTGGTTAAAGGCTTTAATTAACGCCTTTAAATTTTAATATTTATTATACCTGTCAAAATTTTGTCATTTTGTTTGAGGTTTTGCTAAAAATCTTTATTTAATAATGGATTAAGAAATTGGCACAAGTTTTGCCAAAAAGTCATAATGATTATAGGGAAGTAATAAATGGCTGAAGAAGACCAACAAGCAGGTGATGTGCTTCACCCTGAAGAGCCTGTAAAAAAAGGTAAAAGCAAGTTAATTATAATTATTGCTATTATCGTTGTTGTTCTTGCTTTAATTGGCGGTGTGCTTGCTTTTATCATGGGGGGTAGTGATGGAGACCCTAAGGCTTCAAGCACAGAGGTAGCCACGCCTGTCCCGGTGGTGAAAAAGGTTGAGTTAAAAGAGTCACTCGGTTATTTAGAATTTGACCCGCCATTTACTTTACGTTTTTTAGATGCATCTGGTAGATATCAGTTATTGCGTCTTGATTTTGCATTGGCTTTTCAGCCAAAAGCAGATTACCCAAAGTTATTATCAAAAATGCCTGAGATGCGCCATGAAGTGCTATCGGCGATTCATAATTTTACTAGCAATGAGCTAGCTACAACATCTGGACGGCAGAAACTAAAGGGCGAATTATTAGCGAAAATGCGCAAAATTACGAAGCCTGTACTAAAAGGTCAGGGTCAAATTAAATTTGTCTTGATTACTTTTATGGTCATGCAGTAGTTGAGGAAAGTATAAAATGAGTGATGATGAAGACAAAAATGATGATATCAGTTGGGATGAGGCTTTTGAAGAGTCAGGTGATGCGCAGTCTGATGATGATGTAGAAGCCGCTTGGGGAGCTGCTTTAGAAGAATCGGGTGATGCTGAAGGAAAAGATGAGCTTGAAACATTAAATACCGGATTTGACCCTGTTGCACTAGCGAGTGAAGAATACCCAGATTTAGAAAAAATATTAGACCTTCCTGTGACTATTTCTATGCAAGTCGGGGGGGCGAATATTAGTATTCGTAATCTTTTGCAGTTAAACCAAGGTTCTGTTGTTGAGTTAGATCGTTATGCGGGTGAACCTCTGGATGTCAGGGTCAACGGGACCTTAATTGCTCATGGTGAAGTTGTTGTTGTGAATGAAAAGTATGGTATTCGCTTGACTGATGTGATTAGTGCTGCAGAGAGGTTACAAAAGTTAAAGTGAAACGTAGTCTTTATTCACTGTTATTTTTTATCTGTTTGTTATCAGTTTCGTTATGTAGTCATGCCGATACTTTGACGATGACGATGATTGAAGATCAGCCTACCACTGGAGCAGGTGCTGGGTTTATTTCTTCAACAGCTTGGCAAATGCTATGGAGCTCTTTGCTGGTTATTCTGCTTATTATTGGTTTGGGAGTTATTTTAAAGCGGTTGCAACAACGGGGCTTTAATCGACAAGAGGGAATTGAGATTATTGCTACCTTAGCCATTGGCTCGAAAGAACGTTTAGTAATCGTACAAGTGGGTAAAGAGCAGGTGTTGCTTGGTGTGACAGCTCAGCATATCCAAACCCTGCACGTGCTCAATGAGTGCATTCAAGTTAAAGGGCGAGAGTCGCAGAATTTTCAGGCTTTATTATTAGAAAAAATAGCCAAAATAAAACCGAGTAAGCTCAATAAAGTTGATGATATTAAAAGGCAAGGCCTATGAAGCAAAAGCGCTTGGCTGTTTTTTTAATTTTTATTGTATTTTTAGGCTTTTGCATAACAACCGGTGCTGCACCGACGATTCCAATTGTGACAGCGACGACAGAACCTAATGGTAGTGAGACCTATAGTGTCGGCTTGCAAATTTTATTATTAATGACAGCGCTAACATTATTGCCAGCGTTTTTGTTAATGATGACATCATTTACACGAATTTTAATTGTTTTAGGTATTTTGCGACAGGCTTTAGGTATGCCCACAGTACCGACCAATCAGATTCTCATTGGCTTGTCATTATTTCTAACAATTTTTATTATGAGTCCGGTGTGGATGAAAATTAATCAGCAGGCTATTCAGCCTTATTTTGCTGATGAAATTAATGTTCAAACGGCACTTGAAAAAGCACAAAAGCCGATTCGTAATTTTATGATTGAGCAAACTCGAGAAGCTGATTTAAAACTTTTTGTTGAGATGTCAGGGACACAAGCCAATCAATTATCAGAGATTCCTTTGACCATTATTATGCCTGCTTTTATTACCAGTGAGTTAAAAACAGCCTTTCAGATTGGCTTTATGATTTTCTTGCCGTTTTTAGTGATTGACTTGGTGGTTGCCAGTGTATTGATGGGGATGGGAATGATGATGTTATCGCCTTTAATTATTTCATTGCCGTTTAAGATTATGTTGTTTGTTTTAGTCGATGGTTGGATGTTGATCTTAGGGACACTGGCATCAAGTTTTAGAATTTAACTCTGGCCTTAATTTAAAAGGAGTAAACCATGACCCCTGAAGTTACTGTCGATTTAATCTCACGTGCTGTTTATGTGTTGATTATCATGTCATCGATTTTAATTGTGCCAGGGTTAGTTGTCGGTTTAATTATTGCCGTTTTTCAAGCCGCAACACAAATTAACGAACAAACCTTAAGCTTTGTGCCGCGTTTATTAGCAACATTCTTAGCACTGGTATTTGCTGGGCCACTGTTGCTTAAAATTATTATTGGCTTTACTGAAGAGCTGATTAAAAATATTCCATTTATTATTAACTAGTTTTTTAGGGTTGTTATGCTGGAATTAACAACCGCTGATATTCATGCTTGGATTGCTGGTTATTTTTGGCCTTTTATTCGTATTGCAGCAATGCTGATGACGATTGCTGTGATTGGCTCTCAATATGTTGCTAAACATGTACGACTTGTATTGGCTGTATTAATTACTATTGTGATTGTTCCTGTTATTCCTGAGGTTCCAAAACTTGATATTTTATCTATTGATAGCGTATTGATTACAGTTCAGCAGGTTTTAATCGGTATCTTTATTGGCTTTATGACCCAATTATTATTTCAGATTTTTGTTATCGGAGGCCAAATCATCGCGATGCAAATGGGCTTGGGTTTTGCTGCGCTTGTTGATCCGCAAAATGGTTTTGTCGTAACGGGGGTGAGTCAAGTTTATTTTATTATGGTTGCCCTATTGTTTTTTACGATGAACGGTCATTTGGTGTTTATTCAAATGGTTGTTGAAAGTTTTACGATATTACCGATTACAGCAGATAGTGTATTGTCAACGCAATTTATTTGGCTGATGTTAGAAAAGTTTAGTTGGGTGTTTGCCAAATCGGTATTAATTGCTTTGCCGGCGATTTTATCGTTGCTATTAATTAATTTTTCTTTTGGTGTAATGAGTCGTGCCGCACCGCAATTAAATGTATTTAGTATTGGCTTTCCAACGACATTATTAATGGGGGCCGTTGTGATTGCTTTTGTTGTTTTTATTATTAATGAGCACTTTCAAAGTTATTTTGTAGAAATCAGTCAATTAACTTATCAGATGATACAGGGAATGAGTTAAGGTGATATAAGCGATGGCAGAGAATGATGATGATGCCCAAGAAAAAACCGAAGACCCCTCCCAAAAGCGCATTGATGATGCACGTAAACGTGGTCAAGTGCCACGTTCAAAAGAGCTGAATACATTTGCTATTGTTGTTTTTGGTGTGATTTTGTTAATTGTATTTGGCCAATATATGGGCGAGTATTTTTTTAAAATTATCCGTATTTGTTTTACTTTAACACCTACTGAGTTACTACAAGATGATTTAATAATGATTAAAGTGAAAGATGTTTTTGCTTTAGCTAGTTATTTATTATTGCCTTTTTTATCATTAATTTTACTTGTTGCGTTAATTGCTCCGATTTTAATGGGTGGCTTAAATTTTTCTTCTGAAAGTCTTACACCAAAAATCGACCGGATGGATCCGATTAAAGGCTTAAAAAGAATGTTTTCGATTAAATCAATCATAGAATTGATTAAGGCGATTTTTAAATTTTTACTCGTCATGGCGATGGCGATATTTTTGATGTGGTTTTTTTCTGAAAAGTTTTTGCACTTGGCTTATGAAGGAGATAAAGCCGCTTTATTACATTCGTTAACACTGATTGGTTGGTGTGCTTTGGGTCTTGGTATGACTTTATTGGTGGTTGTAATGATTGATGTGCCCTTTCAGTTTTGGGACTATAAAAAGCAATTAAAAATGAGTCATAAAGAGATTAAAGATGAGCGTAAAGAAACAGAAGGGCAGCCTGAGGTTAAACAAAAGATTAGGCGCTTGCAGATGGAAATGAGTCAAAAACGCATGATGGAGGGGGTAAAAACGGCAGATGTTGTTATCACCAACCCAACTCATTTTGCTGTTGCATTAAGTTATGAGGAAAATGCGGCAGGTGCACCGTTACTGGTGGCAAAAGGTGGGGATTTTATCGCTGAGCAAATTCGCAAAGTTGCAGAACATTCTGATGTGTCTATAGTAACTTTACCGGCATTGGCACGTTCTATTTATTACACTACAGATATAGGGAATGAAATCCCAGAAGGGCTTTACTTAGCAGTGGCTCAAGTCTTGGCCTATGTCTTTCAGTTAAAACGTTATAAGAAAGGTACTGCAACACGACCGAAAGTACCTAAAACAGTGCCAATTCCCGATGAGCTAATGCATTAAATTAAGAAAAGTAACAAGGAAGTAATAAACGATTATGGATGCAACTCCTTTTCAGCGAGGAATTAAATTATTAAAGTTTGCAGGCCTTGGGGCGCCTGTGATTGTTTTAATGATGTTAGCGATGATGGTATTTCCTCTGCCGCCGTTTTTGTTGGACTTGTTTTTTACGTTTAATATTGCCTTGGCCTTATTGGTCTTATTAGTGGTGATTTATGCGGGTAAACCTTTAGATTTTGCCGTTTTTCCAACGATTTTATTAGTAGCGACTTTATTACGGTTGGCCTTGAATGTCGCATCGACGCGAGTGGTTTTGCTTGAAGGTGATACAGGCCCTGATGCCGCAGGTAAGGTGATACAAGCTTTTGGTGAGGTGGTAATTGGTGGTAATTACACTGTTGGTTTTGTTGTCTTTATTATCTTAATTTTAATTAATTTTATTGTAGTGACGAAAGGAGCGGGGCGGATTTCAGAGGTCAGTGCGCGTTTTACTTTAGATGCTATGCCAGGTAAACAAATGGCGATTGATGCTGATTTAAATGCAGGTTTAGTGAGTCCTGATGAAGCGAAAGCACGGCGAGCAGAAGTGGCTCAAGAGGCTGATTTTTATGGCGCAATGGACGGTGCGAGTAAATTTGTGCGCGGTGATGCGATTGCTGGGATTTTAATTTTGCTTATTAATTTAATTGGTGGTGTTGCTATCGGTACCATGGACCATGGGATGAGCTTTTCAGAGGCGTTTCAGCGTTATTCGTTAATGACCATTGGCGATGGTTTAGTCGCGCAAATTCCATCGTTATTGCTATCAACGTCTGCGGCAATTATGGTAACTCGTGTATCAACCAGTGAGACTGATGTCGGTAAGCAGATTTTCAGTCAGCTATTCTCGCATTATAAAGTGTTTATGATTGCTGCGGGGGTGATGGCCGCAATTGGTTTGGTCCCGGGTATGCCCCATTTGGCATTTTTAATGTTAGCCGCGGTATTAGGTGGTGTTGCTTATTTATTAAAGCGCAGTGAAAAAGATAAGAAAGCTGAAGAGGTGAAAGCCTTACAGCAAGAAGCAGCTGCAAGCCAACCAGATCAAAAAGAGCTTTCTTGGGATGATATCGGTCAAGTCGATATATTAGGGCTTGAAATTGGTTATCGTTTAATTCCTATGGTAGATAAAGAGCAGGGAGGTGATTTAACTTCTAGGATCAAAGGCGTACGTAAAAAGTTATCACAAGAGCTAGGGTTTTTAATCCCTTCAGTACATATTCGTGATAATTTGGATTTAACACCGAATCATTATCGTATTACTTTAATGGGCGTTAATGTTGCTGAGGCTGAAATCTATCCAGATATGGAGTTGGCGATTAATCCTGGCCAAGTGGTGAAAAAACTTGATGGTATAGCTACCCGTGATCCAGCATTTTCACTAGAGGCGACGTGGATTGATAAATCTCTGCGTGAGCGTGCGCAAACATTAGGTTATACCGTGGTTGATGCGAGCACTGTGATTGCGACTCATGTCAGCCAAATTCTACAGCAAAACTCATCTGAGTTACTCGGGTACGAAGAAGTTCAGTTACTACTCGATCAATTAGCAAAAACAGCACCAAAGCTTGTGGATAATCTGGTTCCTGATATTTTATCACTTGCTGTGATTGCTAAGGTGTTGCAAGGTTTGCTGTATGAGAGTATACCAATACGTGATATTCGCACGATTTGTGAGACGCTTGTTCAATTTGGCGGGCAAAGTCAAGATCCTGACGCGTTGCGAGAAGTCGTACGAATGTCATTAAAGCGGCTGATTATGCAGCAAATCAATGGATTAAGCCAAGAACTCCCAGTGATTACTTTAGACCCTTATTTGGAACAAATTTTGCAACAGGCTTTTATCGGTGATGGTACAGGTAGTGTGGAGCCCGGTTTGGCTGAGCGTTTAAATCAGAGCTTAACTAAATTATCTCAAAAACAAGAAGCCTTAAGCCAGCCAGCAGTTGTGGCCGTTTCACCGCAAATACGTCAGCAATTCTCACGATTTATCCGCCAAGGACTACCGAATGTATTTGTGATTTCTTATCAGGAAATAACGGATGATAAACAAATTAAAATTATCGCATCGATTGGTCAAGAAGGCGCTTAAAGCGCTTAGATATAAAACTGAGATATGTGAATGAAAATTAAACGGTTTTTTGCAGAGGATATGCGCAGTGCCTTAAAGCAAGTGAAAGAGGCTTTAGGGCCTGATGCGGTGATTCTTTCAAACCGGCGTGTTGATGGAGGCGTTGAGCTAGTTACTGCTGTCGATTATGATCCGACTGCAATTAGAAAAATAGCGTACGCGCCTGATTCAAGCCAAGTCTCTCAGAAAAAAGAACAACAAAAAAATAATCACTCACGGCAGCTACTTAATGATCATCCATTATTAAAAGAGGCGGCAGCAAAAATTAAAAACAAGCCGATTAAAGAGTTAGATACTTTTGCTGTGTCTAGTAAATCTAATAATAAATCTAAAGCTTCTAATTCTAAAACACATGCTCAGATGGAGAAATCACAGGAGAGTGCGCAGCAATTCTCAAGTGAGCGTTTAAATGCTTTGATTCAAGAGCAAGAGGTAAAAGTCGCTGAGAAAGTGAAAAAATATGATTTAGTTGATGATGGCAGCGATATTAAAGTGGAGTGGTCAGAAGAGCCAACATTAGTTGCGATGCGACGTGAATTGACTTCATTACGTGGCTTGCTTGAGCATCAGTTATCGGGCTTAGCATGGGCAGATATGGAAAGGCGCTCACCAGCTCAGGTGATGTTATTACGGCGCTTAAGTGAAATGGGCCTAGAAGCGACTATTTGCCGAAAGGTGGCTAAGCGTGTGAATGTCGAGGGTAATATTGAACACTTGTGGCGTCAAGCCTTGCAGGTTTTATCTCGATTATTAAAAGTCTGTGGTGAAGATGTTTTGCTTGATGGAGGAATTACTGCGCTTGTTGGCCCTACGGGGGTGGGGAAAACGACAACGATTGCTAAGCTTGCTGCTCGTTATGCGCTGCACCATGGCGCCAGTGAAGTTGCACTTATTACTACAGACACTTACCGAATTGCTGCGCATGAGCAATTAAAAACGTATGGACGAATTTTAGGCGTTCCCGTGCGCATGGTGGGTGATGCTGGCGCACTGCGTAGCGCTTTATATGAATTTCGTGAGCGTAGCTTAATTTTAATTGATACAGCAGGCATGAGTCAGCATGATGAGCGCTTAAGTGATCAGTTGAATATTCTTTATGAAGGTGGTCCTCATGTGAAACGTTATTTAACACTATCAACAACCAGTCAGGTGTGGGGACTAGAAGAAGCAGTGAAGGCCTTTGAGCCGAAGGAGTTAGATGGCTGCTTATTAACGAAGCTTGATGAGTCAACGAGTATTGGCGGCGCCATTAGTATAGCGATTCAATATGATTTACCTGTAACTTATATTACTGATGGTCAGCGTGTTCCTGAAGACTTAAAAGTTGCCCGGGCACATAATTTAATTAACCGAGCATTAACATTGATGCAAAAGCGTTATCGAGAGGTGACGGATGATGCTTTAGCAATGGTGTTTGCTCGAGGAGAAGAACATGGAAGAGAAGTGCTATGATCAAGCTGAAGGTTTGCGTAAGAGAATGCAGGACCCTAATAAACCCACACAAGTGATTGCGGTGACAGGTGGCAAAGGCGGGGTGGGCAAAACGAATATTTCTGTTAACTTATCGATTGCACTTGCACGTCAAGGACAGTCTGTAATGTTGTTGGATGCAGACTTAGGCTTGGCTAATGTTGATGTACTACTTGGCATTCATCCTAAATATAATTTAGTCGATGTATTAGAAGGGAGCTGTGGTCTTGATGATATTATTGTTGAAGGGCCTGCAGGGGTAAAAATTATTCCTTCTGCATCGGGTTTACAAAAGATGTCTGAGTTGTCCTTGCGTGAGCATGCAAGCCTGGTTCAGGCCTTTAATCATTTAACAGCTAGCTTAGATATTTTAGTTGTCGATACTGCCGCTGGAATTTCGGATACCGTGGTGAGTTTTGCGCGCGCATCTCATGAAGTGATTATTGTTGTTTGTGATGAACCGACATCGATTACAGATGCATATGCTTTAATTAAGCTATTAAGTACAGAATATAATATGAGACGCTTTCGTATTTTGGCAAATATGGTGAAAAATACACAGCAAGGTGAGAAATTATTTGAAAAAATGATTGCTGTTACTGATCGATTTTTAGATGTCATGCTGCAATATGCGGGAGCATTACCATTTGACCCTTATATAAAAAAATCAGTTCAAAAGCAAAAAGCGGTGATTGATATTTATCCGCGCTCAGATGCTGCGATGGCACTTACAGCGCTTGCTAAGCAAATACAGCATTGGCAGGCACCAAAAACAGCGAGCGGGCAGACAGAGTTTTTTGTTGAGCGCTTAGTTAAACAGCAGTCAGCAGTGGAGGGGGCAATTGCGTGAAGCGGGCTGAAAAGTATGCTGAGATACAACAGGAGAGTTTGGATGACCTTGTTAAAAAGCATGCGACTTTGGTGCGGCGTGTTGCTCATCATTTAAAGGGAAGATTGCCTGAAGCGATACAGGTGGATGATTTAATTCAAGCGGGCATGATTGGACTGATTGAAGCAGCGAAAAAATACGATGCAAGCAAGGGGGCGAGCTTTGAGACGTTTGCGGGAATTAGAGTACGTGGGGCTATGCTTGATGAAGTGCGTAAAAATGACTGGGTACCGCGTTCGGTACATCGTCATGCGCGTGAAATTGCTGAGGCAATCCAGTCTCTTGAGGGGCGGTTTCATCGTGATGTTAAAGATAGTGAAGTGGCTGAGTTTATGGGCTTGACACTCAGTGATTATCATAGCATGTTGCAAGACAGCAGCGGCAGTAAATTATTAGGGTTTGATGATTTGGGGGTTCCTCTTGATATTGCAGCCCCTGTCGAGCGGCATCATGTTGGTCCGATTGACAAGCTATTATATGAAGATTTTAAGCAGCGTATTGCTGACCAAATATTAACACTACCTGAGCGCGAGAAGTTGGTGCTATCTCTTTATTATGATGAAGAGCTTAA
Organism: Piscirickettsia salmonis LF-89 = ATCC VR-1361; assembly: GCF_000297215.2. Taxonomy (GTDB): domain Bacteria; phylum Pseudomonadota; class Gammaproteobacteria; order Piscirickettsiales; family Piscirickettsiaceae; genus Piscirickettsia; species Piscirickettsia salmonis. Next base: position 13,711 of record NZ_AMFF02000056.1, on the reverse strand, counting down.
TTTAAAAGAAATAGGTCAGGTGGTTGGAGTGAGCGAATCTCGCATCAGCCAGATTCATAGTCAGGCGATGCTCAGGTTAAGGGCACGGTTACAGATGAATGGAGAGTAAATTCAATCATGTTCTGGTAATTTTGCCTATACTTAAGCTAGGTGCCGGGCTTACACCAGTGCGGGGAGGCCACTTTGGATAAGAATATGAAAATCCTGGTTGTGGATGACTTTTCCACCATGCGACGGATTGTAAAAAATTTATTGCGTGATTTAGGATTTACCAACATTGCTGAGGCAGATGATGGGGCAACTGCCTGGCCGTTACTACAAAAAAGTGATTTTGATTTTTTAGTGACTGACTGGAACATGCCTGGTATGACAGGGATTGATTTGCTAAAAAATGTACGTGCGCATGATAAATTAAAATCTATGCCTGTATTGATGGTAACGGCAGAACAAAAACGTGAACAGATTGTTGAAGCAGCTCAAGCTGGAGTTAATGGTTATATTGTCAAGCCATTTACAGCAGCGACGCTCAAAGAAAAACTAGATAAAATCTTTGAACGTGTTGATGGAGCGAAGAAGTAATTAAATTAACTTTAATAAATGAATAAACGTATGTGGATGTTATGAAGAATGAAGAGCAACTGTTAACCCAGTCGACTCTTGAAAAAGCTTTATCACTAGTTGAGAGCTTGGAAGGAGGGGATGCAAAAGAAGCAGCACGCCTAGTGGCTGAGTTAAGTCAATGTCTTGAAGAAGATTTTGTCCAAGAGGTTGGTAAAATTACTCGTGACCTTCATAATACCTTGGTTGACCTCAGTGAGCATAAAGAAAAAAACTTAAAAGACATTACTGATGAGTTACCAGATGCCAAGGATCGTTTAGAGCATGTTGTAAAATTAACAGAAGATGCGACAAATAAAACCATTGATGTTGTTGAAGTGTGTTTACCTTTAGGTGACCGACTTGCTTTACGGTCAGCTCAATTATTAACCGAATGGGACCGTTTACAGCATCAAGAGGTGACCCCTAAAGAATTTAAAATGCTCTACCATGGTTTAGGTGATTTTTTAGCGGAATTAAAAGGAAATGCTGAATTTTTAAATAAAGCACTCAATGATGTATTAATGACTCAAGAGTATCAGGATTTGACTGGGCAGTTGATTGGTCATGTTTTAAATTTAGTTAATCATGTTGAGACGAATCTTGTTGATTTAGTGAGTGCTGCTAAAGGAGCAGGATACAATTTTACCGAAAAAGAAAAGAGTACAGTATTAGCTGAAGGTCCAGTAGTCAATGTGCACAAGCGTGAAAATATTGTTGCCAGCCAAGATGATGTGGATGATTTGTTATCCAGTTTGGGACTGTAAGGAGAGTCATGAATGGCTTTAGATCCAGATGACGAGATTCTCCAGGATTTCTTAATTGAAGCTGGAGAGATATTAGAGTCACTATCAGAACAGTTGGTAGAGCTTGAGTCTCGTCCGGATGATGCAGATTTATTAAATGCTATTTTTCGTGGCTTTCATACTGTTAAAGGGGGCGCGGGCTTTTTAGCATTAGATAATTTAGTTGAAGTTTGTCATATCGCTGAAAATGTATTTGATATTCTGCGCCAAGGTGAGCGTCAAGTTGATGCGGACCTTATGGATGTTATGTTGCAAGCGCTAGATACTGTCAATGCGATGTTTGAGCAAATACGTTCATTTGAAGACCCTGATGCAGCAGAGCCTGAGCTATTAAAAAGCCTAAATGCATTAGTTTCTGGTGATAGTGGATCAGAAACAGTAGAAGACAGTGCGGCTGTTGAAGAACAAGCACCAGTAGAGCCTGAAGAGAAAGCTGGCGCAGCTCAAAAAGAAAAACCTGCTGGCGATGAAATTACTGAAGATGAGTTTGATCAATTATTGGATGAGTTACATGGCTCAGGTGTGCCAGGAGTTAAGTCTGAGGGTGGTGAAACTAAAGTAGAGGATAAAAAAGATGAAGGATCCTCTATAAAAAAAGCAGCAGCTGGCGATGAAATTACTGAAGAAGAGTTCGAAGGTTTATTGGATGAGCTGTATGGTGAAGGGAAAGGACCTACTTTAGAGGCAGATACTGGTACTGAAGAAAAATCAGTGGAAAAACCAGTAAAAGAGGCAGCAAAGGCTGTTGAGAAAAAGCCAGAACCTCAGAAAAAAGCAGCGCCTGCGGCAGCAGCGAAAAAAGAGGATGCGGCCAAGGCAGAAGCATCAGTTCGTGTTGATACAAGTTTGCTTGATGATATTATGAACCTTGTTGGTGAGTTGGTTTTGGTGCGTAATCGCTTAAAGACGCTCGATATGAATGCAGAAGTGACCGATGAGGGTATGACTAAGGCGATTGCTAATTTAGATATGGTAACTGCTGACTTGCAAACGTCGGTAATGAAAACTCGCATGCAGCCGATTAAGAAAGTATTTGGTCGTTTTCCACGTTTGGTCCGAGATTTAGCACGTAGCTTAGGCAAAGAAATTGACTTAAAGTTGGTTGGGGAAGAAACTGATCTAGATAAAAATTTGGTTGAAGCATTGGCTGATCCTTTAGTCCACTTAGTGAGAAACTCATGTGATCATGGTGTAGAAATGCCTGACTTACGTGAAGAGCGCGGTAAAACGCGTAAGGGGACGATTACCCTATCGGCTGAGCAAGCTGGAGACCATATTTTAATTTATATTGAAGATGATGGTAACGGCATGAATGCCGATGTCCTGCGTGAAAAAGCCATTGAAAAAGGGTTGATGGATCGAGAATCTGCGGAGCGCTTGACAGAAAAAGAGTGTTATAATTTAATTTTTATGCCCGGGTTTTCAACTAAAGCGGAAATTTCAGATATCTCTGGCCGTGGTGTGGGCATGGATGTGGTGAAAACAAAAATTACCCAGTTAAATGGACGTTTGGAAATTGATTCAACATTGGGAACTGGAAGCCGTGTTACCATCAAGGTGCCTTTAACATTAGCAATTTTGCCGACATTGATGGTGATTGTGCAAGATCAACGGTTTGCCTTCCCTTTGACCGCTGTGAGTGAAATTTTTCATTTAGATCTGACCAAGCTCAATATCGTTGATGGTCAAGAAACAGTGATTATTCGTAATAAAGCATTGCCATTATTTTTCTTAAATCATTGGTTGATTAAAGACTCACCGAAAGAGCGTCCTGATAGTGGTCATGTTGTGATTATTTCAGCAGGTTCCCAACGCATGGGGTTTGTTGTTGATCAGCTCGTAGGTCAAGAAGAAGTGGTGATTAAGCCTTTAGGTGGACTCTTACAAAGTACAACTCCGGGAATGGCAGGTGCAACAATCACTGGTGAGGGGCAAATTGCACTGATTCTTGAAATTGCTGATTTGATTCGGCATTATGCTAAGCGTGTTATAGCTTAAAAGGTTCCTAATTTTTAAATCATCATTATGTGCGTGAAATTTGTGTGAAGTTAATATTTGTTTAGTCCCATTTTCTAAGTTTCTTGATTGGTCTGTTATTAATGTCTTCATTTAAAGATGCATTGCAAGAATACCTGCCTATCTCTTGGCGTTTAGCACATTCTGTAATATATAGTTTACACAGTGCTTTTTCATCTTGAGTTGGTTGACTGATGTTTTGGCAGTATTCCACTTCTTTTTTAAGTTGATAGTCTGGCATTTTTTTAATACGTTGTTGCTCATTACAGCCGGCAAGCACTAAAGCCGTGATGGCGACGACTAAGACTAATGTATTACAAGTAATCTGTTTATTCATTTTTAATATTTTAAAAACTAAAAGGTCATATTTAATATTAATTATAATGAATAAATTTTAATTTGTGAGAATGGCGATTATTTTCGTTGAGTTGAATCACCCGGTTAAGAGAGGAAAAGCAAGGTATTAGTTTGTTTCAGGCACTAGGCGCTTTCTGTTTAGGAAGTGAGAGTCCTAGTGTGAATTTTTTTAATAATTTTAAAGGTGTATTTGAAAAAAGAGACAGCTCGTGATAGGGCAGGCAGATATACTGGTGACCATCTGAATATAAGCCATGCAGCAAAATATGTTTGATTACCTCAAGGTAACAGTAATGCTCGCTATTATTCGCTATTTTAATTTTATTAATTAAATTATTTTTATAAATATATACAGTATTTGTTTTTACTTTGAAGACCTTTGCAATATCACTGGCTTTGATTGTGTTAAAGTGAGCTAAAACCATCAGTAATTTTATATCTGTTTTATTTAATGTTTGGCCCTTATAAGGTGCTTTTTCGATAACATCAAGGCATTTATTGTGGATGAGTTGTTCTAGGCTAAAATCGGTTTCATGAACAATACCAATGATTTTTCCATCATTAATTTGAGGGTATTTATGTAAAGCGCCAACAAAGAAGCCTTCTTTGCTAATTGTGATGCCTTCTCGACGCGCCTTTGTTACTTTCTCACGGGCAATATCGATAATATCTTTGATTGCTTGAGCGCACCCTAGTGGGAAGGTAACACATTGATTGGCACGTTTACCAACAACATGATGTTGCTCTACATTATAAAAATTAAGAAAAGAACGACTGACAAAAGTGACAATACCTTGAAGGTTAGTAATGCAATATATCTTATTTTGTTCGTTGGTCATTTTATTTATTTATACATCTTTACAGTCATAGGATGTCACTATGCTGTTATGAATTAATGCTAATGTTCCAGAAGCAACTATAGCGCATATAGAGTTCTATAACAAGCCAGTAGCCCTATTGACAGGGTAGTTAGTGTTAACAGGGGAGGTAAATATTTAGGTGTTTAAATAATGCCAGCATTTTTTTTATTTAAAGCGTGTAGTTGATAGCGTTGTTTGGTTTTTTTATTGTTTAAACCAGCAATTTTGCTTTTGATGTCGTTAATTGTTTTAGCTGCGTTTTGGAGTTGCTTGGGTGAGAGACGAGCGATAAGTTGATCGATTTTTTGTTGAGATTGAGGAAGCTCATGGTTTGCTGCTAGTTGAAACCAGGCAAATGCGGTGACTGTATTTTGGATAACGCCTTTACCGTGTAAGTAGGCTAAGCCGAGACGGTATTGAGCGGTGGCAACTTGATTAAGTGCTGCTTGATAAAACCAGAAAAAGGCATGTTGTTGGTTTTTTTTCAGCCAATAGCCATCATGATATAAAGTGCCAAGCTGAAGTTCAGCTATTGGATCACCTGTTGTTGCAGCAAAGCGAATTTTGCTAATGGTTAGGCTTGGTTTTTTACTTGTATATACAGGTGTCATATATTGAAATGTTTTGATATAAGGGGCTTGGTTATTATGGTCATTTTTTGTTAAATATAGGGTTACAGGCGCTAATGGTATGGTATTAACTTGTGATTTTTTCTCTTTATCAGAGTCAGAATTTCTTAGTTTTTTTTGCTTTTGAACAGGATTAACAGAGTTACTGATTTTTGTTATTGTTGAGCAACCGACAAGCAAGGCACTGATGCTTGCCATTGTGATGCCGAGCTTTAGCTTATTTTTATGATTTAGCATGATTACTACTCTTTTTAGCAGGCTATTATTCTAGAGCTTTTATTATAAAGTGCAAGCATCAAAAAATTATTAAATTACTTTGTGTTTTTAATCTTTCAAAATGTTATTTAGTTTGGGATTTTTATTAAAAATATCTGGCACACCAACTAGTAATGGAATTGGTATTAATTTGTTTATTTAATATTTAAGGATAAAACTATTGAATTATCTCTAAAATATATCTGATATTCAATTCACTAATAATTTAGCATATGCTCTGATTTTATTACCAGTTCAGAACATATGCGGGAGTGCGCGGATATACAGTCGTTTTCTCTGCGTTTAGTAATTAGCATTTATAGGGTTAATGTTTGACAGGCATTTATGTGTTTTATTGCATCAATATATAGTTTCATATTTTTTAAGTGACGAGGCCCTTTTGCTTTAGAACGGTTAATATTTAGTAATTTTTTTTCAAAATGTCCTCTATAATACCCTCCCTAGTGACTCTAGATTAGAATTCAGATAATTTTTTTATTCTGTTAGGATATTAATTAGTCATGTTGCTTTGATATGATTGTAATCTTGTTTATTTTAAGGCTAATCAAGTCAATTAAATGGTTTTTAGATCATCGGGGGTGGGGCTAAACAGCTAAGTTCAGTTGAAATAGTACTGTTTTAGTATTATATTAGGCGCCAAAGTTTATCGAGTTTAAGTGTTATTCACATGTTAAGAGTGAGTAAAATGGCAGATTATGCCACGGTAATTATGGTTTTTTTTGCTCGTCATGCCGATGCTGAGGCTCATTCTTACTGTAGTTTCAGTGCTGTAGAAGTTGCAGAAAGTACACAAATAGCACTGCCCTCTGTTAGGAAAGTACTGAAACTCCTGGTATTAGCAGATATTTTAACTTCTGTGCGCGGGGTCAATGGTGGATATCATCTAGCGCGCTTTGCAGGACATATCAGCTTAGCAGATGTTGTTTGTGCGATTGATGGGCCCATTGCGTTAACTGAGTGCAGCCAGCAGATTCAACAGTGTCATCATGCAGAACATTGTGTGGTCCAGCCGAGCTGGCGGTGGGTAAATCAAGTGGTTGTGAAGTCGTTACATGCGGTTTCCATTCAGCAGATGATTGGGCAGCCTGGTGAGATTACAATAAAAGTAGCGAATGTAAGATAAGGTGAAATAAAAAGCATGACAAACAATAAACGAGACGTAGAATCTTTAGTCAAACAAAACTATGCGCATGGTTTTGTGACTGATATTGATTCAGAAGCGATTTCACCTGGGCTTAGTGAAGAGACAATACGATTAATATCAGCTAAAAAAAATGAACCTGCATGGTTACTAGAGTGGCGCCTTAAAGCCTATCATGATTGGTGTGAGATGATTGAGCCTGATTGGGCGCATGTTCATTACGAGTCGCCTAAATTTGATGATATTGTCTATTATTCAGCGCCACGCTCTCAGCAAGAGGGTCCAAAAAGTTTAGATGAGGTGGATCCTAAACTACTTGAAACATATAGCAAATTGGGTATTCCGTTGCAGGAACAAAAGCGTCTTGCTGGTGTTGTTGCGGTGGATGTGGTTTTTGATAGTGTTTCTATTGCAACAACATTTAAAGAAAAGCTTTCGGAAGCCGGAGTCATATTTTGTCCTATTTCAGAAGCTGTACGAGATTACCCTGAGCTTGTGAAAAAATACCTAGGCAGCGTGGTTCCTCGCAAAGATAATTTCTATGCAGCGCTAAATTCAGCCGTGTTTAGTGATGGCTCGTTTGTGTATATTCCTAAAGGTGTACGTTGCCCAATGGAATTATCGACTTATTTTAGAATTAATGCAGCAAATACTGGGCAGTTTGAAAGAACCTTAATCATTGCTGAAGAAAGCAGTTATGTCAGCTATCTAGAGGGCTGTACTGCACCGATGCGTGATGAAAATCAATTGCATGCCGCGGTTGTTGAGCTTGTTGCGTTAGACCATGCAGAAATTAAGTACTCTACCGTGCAAAATTGGTATCCTGGTGATGAGCAAGGCCAAGGGGGAATTTATAATTTTGTGACTAAGCGGGGTGTTTGTCATAAAAGTGCTAAAATCTCTTGGACGCAAGTTGAAACTGGTTCCGCTGTGACGTGGAAGTATCCAAGCGTTGTATTACGAGGAGATAACTCTGTTGGTGAATTTTATTCTGTAGCACTAACGAATAACTACCAGCAAGCAGATACTGGGACAAAGATGATTCATCTAGGTAAAAATACCCGCAGTACGATTATTTCGAAAGGCATTTCTGCAGGTAAAAGTTCAAATAGTTACCGTGGCTTAGTCAGAATTAATCCGATGGCAGATCATGCTCGAAACTTTACTCAATGTGATTCGTTATTGATTGGTGGGCACTGTGCAGCCAATACCTTTCCTTATATCGAAACAAAAAGCAAATCGGCTCAAGTTGAGCATGAAGCAACGACCTCAAAAATTAGTGATGACCAATTGTTTTATTGCTTACAGCGTGGAATTAATGCAGAAGATGCGGTTGCTATGATTGTCAATGGTTTTTGTAAGGAAGTATTTAAAGAGCTGCCAATGGAGTTCGCGGTTGAAGCACAAAAACTATTAGAAATCAGCCTTGAAGGTGCCGTGGGTTAAATAATTATTAGATTTAAATTGAATAATGTAGAGAGTTGCCATGTTAAGTATTAATAAAATTTATGCTCAGGTGAGCGATCAAAAAGAAATTTTAAAAGGATTAAATCTTGAAGTGCGCCCGGGTGAGGTTCATGCCATTATGGGACCTAATGGTGCTGGTAAAAGTACTTTATCAAATGTGTTGGCAGGTCGTGATGGGTATGAGGTCACAGGTGGTGATATTTTATTTAATGATAAAAATTTATTAGAAATGAGCGCAGAAGAACGTGCATGTGCTGGTATTTTTCTTGCTTTTCAATATCCTGTTGAAATTCCGGGAGTTAATAATGCCTATTTTTTAAGAACAGCATTAAATAGTGTTCGCAGAGCAGGTGGTCAGGCTGAGTTGGATAGCATGAGTTTTATGGCATTAGCTCGTGAAAAAATGAAGTTATTACAGATGGACCCCAAATTTTTAAAGCGTGCGGTAAATGAAGGTTTCTCTGGTGGGGAGAAAAAGCGTAATGAAATATTACAAATGTTGTTACTAGATCCTGAACTGATTATTTTAGATGAAACGGACTCTGGACTTGATATTGATGCTTTAAAAATAGTCGCAGGCGGCGTTAACTATATGCGTGGTAAAGATAAAGCGATTGTGATGATTACTCATTATCAGCGTTTGCTTGACTATATTATCCCTGATTATGTCCATGTATTAGCCGATGGTAAAATTATTAAATCAGGAGATAAAACCTTAGCTTTAGAGCTTGAAGAGAAAGGTTATGGCTGGTTGAATGTGGAAGGCAAGGCTTAACATTATGAAAGCAAAACATAATGAAGCTAAAACTACTATTTTAATTCCTGAAATTTTTATTGACGCATATCATCAGCAAAAAAATAATGGCAGTAATGGCTGTGTAGCATTATCAGAGTTAAAGGAAAAAGCATGGCAACAGTTTATTAAAACAGGACTCCCTCATCGTAACATAGAAGAGTGGAAGTATACTGGGCTTAATCATTTTAATAATTTAAAATTCGAACTGGTAACTGCAGAAAGTTGTCAAAATAATCATAATGGTATTGACCAGAGTATGATTGATTCACATCGTATTCAGGGAGCAAAATTAATTGTTTTTATTGATGGGCATTATGCAGGTGATTATTCTGATGAAATGATTTTTTCAGAAGGTGTTACTGTAGAGCCGCTATCACAATGTATCGGCTCTGAAGAAGGAAGTGCTGCAGGCTCGTTATTAACGGCTTTATTTGAAAAAACTAAGATTAAGCCAAGTCATATTATGGCTCAGTTAAATACGGCGTTGTTTGAAGATGGCTTATTATTGAATGTTGCTAAGCATACGTGCATTGAAGATATTCAGTGTCTTTATATTGCGACAGGAAATAAATTTGTTAATTATCGGCATGTTATTAATTTGGCTGATAATGCCTGTGCAACATTGATAGAAACGTCGATCAGTTTAGGTGATTCTACTGCGGGGTTTACAAATATTGTTAGTACAGGGAATTTAGCCCGAGGCGCAACATTTAATCATTATAAGCTTTCACAAGAGTCTAAGACTCAGCAGCATATTGCGGGTTTATTTGTTGATCAGGCCAAGGGCAGTTTTTTGCGCTCTCATCATGCAGCCTTAGGAGGTGATTTAACCCGTTATGATGTGGATGTTAAATTGCATGAACCAGGTGCGCATTGTTTTTTAGATGGTATTTATATTCCGACAGCAAAACAGCATGTGGATAACCATGTGTTAGTTGAGCACTTAGCCAGTCATACGACCAGCGAGCAACATTTTAAAGGTGTGCTTGATGATCAAAGTCGTGGGGTTTTTAATGGTAAAGTGATTGTTCATGAGGGAACTTCACAGATTACCGCTCACCAATCGAACCATAATTTACTGCTGTCTTCTCGAGCTGAAATTAATACTAAGCCGGAATTGGAAATTTATGCGGATGATGTAAAATGCTCACATGGAGCGACTGTTGGCCAGCTTGATGAAAAAGCGCTATTTTATTTAAAAAGCCGTGGTATTGCTGAAAGTGAGGCGCGAGGTTTGCTTACGCATGCCTTTGTCAGTGATATTATTGCTAAGATTGTCGTTAAAAATATTCATGATCATGTTGAGTGTGCTGCTCGTGTTAAAATGGATCGTACGGTGGTAGGTTTTAATGATGCGTAATGATCCAGGTTTAAGAGGGTAACATGATATTTGATGTCGAAAAAATACGCCAAGATTTTCCTATTTTAGAAAAAACAGTGCATGGTAAGCGTTTGGCATATTTAGATAGTGCAGCAACTGCACAAAAACCACAGGCTGTTATTGATGCTGAGAGTGGGTTTTATCAGCAATATAATTCAAATGTGCATCGTGGCGTGCACTATTTAAGTGAGATGGCAACCGTACGTTATGAGACTGTACGCGAAAATGTGCGTGAATTTATTAATGCAGCTAGTTTAAAAGAAGTAATTTTTAGTTCAGGGACAACCGCGGCAATTAATGTGATAGCGCAAAGTTTTGCTGCCGCATTTATTAAGCCGGGTGATGAAATCGTGATCAGTGCCATGGAGCATCATGCGAATATTGTTCCTTGGCAGATGGTCTGTGAGCGTTATGACGCTGTACTTAAAGTCATTGATATTAACGAGTTAGGTGAATTAGACTTAGCATCATTTCAAACGTTGCTTACTAAGAAAACCAAGCTTGTTGCTATTGCTCATGTCTCTAATGTTTTGGGGACGATTAATCCTGTTGAAATGATTATTGAAAAAGCGCATGCACAGGGAGTTCCGGTATTGCTTGATGGTGCACAGTCGATAGTGCATCAGAATATTGATGTACGTGCATTAGATTGTGACTTCTTTGTTTTTTCTGCACATAAATTGTACGGCCCGACAGGCGTGGGTGTACTTTATGGCAAAGAACAGTGGTTAGAGAAAATGCCACCTGTATTCGGTGGTGGTGATATGATAGAGACTGTTTCTTTTGAAAAAACTATGTATGCAGAGTTACCACAAAAATTTGAGCCAGGAACACCGCATATTGCAGGAGTGATTGCACTGGGTGCAGCAATTAACTATTTAAAAAATATAGATTTTAATGCAGCTGCGGTGTATGAGGCACAATTATTAGAGAGGGCAACCGAGCAGTTGCAACGCTTTGGTGTCCAATTGATAGGTCAAGCAGACAAAAAAGCACCTGTGATTTCGTTTGTTCTGCCAGGTACTCATGCACATGATGTAAGTATGGTGTTAGATCAGCAAGGTGTTGCTGTGCGCACAGGCCACCATTGTGCAATGCCATTAATGGCACGCTTTAAGGTGGATGCGACGTTGCGCGTCTCATTTGCTATATACAGTAATAGTGATGATATTGAGCAGCTAATGGATGGCATGCAAGCGGTTCGACGATTATTAATGTAAATCAAAGAGATAGATAAAAGGAAGAAAGAAATGCCAGAAGGTGTAGTGGGTTTCGATCCAAATGAAGCTGCTGACATTACCGTTACAGACAGTGCAGCAAAGCACTTTTTAGTTATGCTCGATAAGCAAGGGGCAAAGGCGCTTCGGCTTTATATACGTAAAAGCGGTTGTTCAGGCTATCGTTATGAAACAGATTTGGTGGAAAGTGGTGAGAAGAATGATGATCGTTTAGATTTAAAAAATGGTCTGATTTTATTTATAGATAAGAAAAGCTTGCCCTTTATTAATGGGATGACTATTGATTATATTGCTCAGCCTTTGGGGCAGTTTAAAGTTATTTTTTATAACCCACGTGAAGCTGCTGTGTGTGGTTGTGGGGAGAGCTTTACTGTGGATACAGAGTAATTTAAGAGTAATATGAGCATGAATCATCGATATGAAGTTGTTATGGTTTCTCGAGAGTGCGAGGGACACTTAATTCCAGCTGGGGATAATATTGTATTACAGCCAGGCACTGAAGCAATTATTGCTCAGGCACTGGGGGGGAGCTATACCCTGAATGTCAACGGTAATTTAATTCGTCTTGATGGCAAAGATGCAGATGCAATTGGTAAAGAGCCTATTTTGCCAATCGTTGATGATGGCCGTCAATGGACTCAAGAAGAAATTGAAGAGCACACTTGGAATCAATTGAGGCTTTGTTATGATCCTGAGATTCCTGTGAATATTGTCGATTTGGGATTAGTCTATGAGTGTCAGATCATACCTGCTGAGAAAGGAACTTTTTTTGTTCAAATCAAGATGACTTTAACCGCAGCAGGTTGTGGGATGGGCCCTGTTTTGATGGCGGATGCTGAAACAAAAGTTCGTCAAATTCCAAAGGTGGTAGAGGTTAATGTAAAATTAGTTTTTGATCCGCCATGGTCACGAGAGATGATGAGTGAGGCAGCTCAATTAGAGCTTGGTGTTTTTTAAACCGAGTGGTTTAATCCACTCGGCTTTATATCAGTTTAATGTTTTCTGTATGTTTTTTTGTGTCGCTATCTATTAAAACTATAATTTTATTTGTAGTTATTTATTGATTTATTTTTTATTTTATACAATAATTAGCTGTTTTTATTATTGATCATGATTTTTGTTTTAATTGTGGAGTTTTAATTAAAGAAAATAAATATAATCTGAAAATAAATTTAAATTATTACCTTAAATTTTAATAAGTTCCCACTCTGTTTGTTTAAAAAATAGAATTTTTATTTTTGTGCTACAATTTAGTCAAATGACTTAGAAGGAAATCGCTGTTATGAAAGTAACTTTAAATTTAGGTGAGTTAGAAGCTAAGCGTGAAGGATTTAATTTCACTGTTAAAGATGGTGGAGAGTTAAAAGTCACTGCGTCTGGCATAGAATACAAAGCAAAAGGGAAAAAGTTAGTAACCAAAGTGACTTGGGCTAAACTAGGCGGCATGCTTGGTGGAGACTCTGCTCCTAAGAAAAAAACGGCAGCAATTAAAAAGCCAGGGCGTCCTAAAAAAGCCGCGGTGGCATCGACTGTGAAAAAAGTCAAAGCTAAAAAAGCAACGCCGGCGAAGAAGACTGCAGCTAAAAAGCCAGGTCGTCCTAAAAAAGCAGCAACAGTGAAAAAAACTATAGCAGCAAGGAAAGTGAGCCGTCCTAAAAAAACAGTAGCAATTAAAAGAAAATCCGTAACTGCAAGAAGAAAAGTAAAAGCTAGGAAATAATAGTAGTCAACTTCTATCTGGCTTTTAAGTACAGAGCAAAGAGCAAGAGCTTTATTGCTCTTTTTTATTTTTATTGATGGCTAATATTTTTTTCGACATTAATTTAGATATTTTACAGTGCCTTGAGCTTAATTGATGTGAGTTTTATATCTACTGCAAGGATCTGCTTATGGATACCAGTTTGCTTGGTTTATTTGCATTGCCGATGGTTTTTGTAAGATTTTATTATTCTACTATTATTTTAACATATAGCACTCAACGAATAGTTTCTGACATTGACTTCATTACTTGACTAAGCGCTGTCTCTAAATTTATTTCATCTTGATCAAGCTTCATGCGAACCCTATTTTTAAGCGGTGACCATACATGCTCTATCGGGTTTAAATCAGGAGAATAAGGGGGTAAAAATAATAAGTGACAACCCGCA
>NZ_AMFF02000055.1:37028-42960 GCF_000297215.2 Piscirickettsia salmonis LF-89 = ATCC VR-1361 | reverse complement strand
CAAAGGCTTTATCAACACTGACCCGTTTGAGTGCATCCTTTGTGGTAGCAAAATGCTTTTAACCGGTGGGCGTCCAAAGCAACGCTTGTCAGTAATCATGAAGCACCACAAAGCCCTAGCGACCATGCAGCTCATTAAGTTCTAACAGGAGCAGTCCGTCTATAATCAGGTTTTAAGCCTATTTTTAGCTGCTTTATCGATTATTGGCACCTGCACTTCGAATACTGGGAGTAATTTTTAGTCGAATTATCACAATTTCACAATATGGCTGATTTTCAGAGTATTGTATTACCTAAGCGCAAATAAAAAGCAATCATTATCATTTTTTATTGACATTAATTTTCTTTTAATTTAAATTTGCCACGAATTGATAAAAATCAACCTCCTCATATTTAAAGAAGATCACAGATCAGGAGGCTTTTATGCCTTATACAATCAGCACGCCATTACAGCCACCGAGTTGCCACTAATAAGCATTATATTCCTAATATAATATGCAATTTTCTACTTTTTAATAAAACATTAATAAAATCAATTTAATTTTACGTAAATTTTCCTTAACTAAACTTGAGGGTCGTGTTATGTATGAAAGTAATTCACTTTCTACTCAAACCATCCGTTTGGCTGATAAATCACACCATCTTAACTTACGCTTAAATAAGTATGATGTGATTGCCCTGATATTTATTGGTCTATTTAGCGGATTCTGCTATATTGGCTGGCATGATATGCATGCTCAATTTCATAATATTAAAAGTATTGCTGTAATTTCATTAAATCCTGAGCAGCTGCCCTATTACAGCCTACGAACGACGATGCGTTTACTCATTGGCATGCTATTTTCCTTTATATTTTCTCTAATTATTGGCTATGCATGCGCTAAAAATAAACATGTTGCACGTATCTTACTTCCTCTGATTAACTTTTTAGAGTCCGCACCATTAATTGGCTTTTTAACTTTTACTACAGCCTTGTTTCTATTTTTATTTCCTAAAAGTATGATGGGCTTAGAAGCGGCGGCGATCTTTGCTGTCTTTACCAGTCAAGCCTGGAATATGGCCTTAATCTTTTATCAGGCACTACGTATTATCCCTGATGAATTAATAGCCGCCAGCCGAGCATTTCACTTAAATGCCTGGCAACACTTCTGGCGTATAGAACTGCCCTATGCAATTCCAGGTCTATTATGGAATGTCATGGTCTCTCAATCTTCTGCATGGTTTGCCTTAGTTGCCACAGAGGCAATTCCTCTAAACGGTCATACCGTCATGCTGCCTGGCGTCGGCTCATATATTCAAACTGCCCTAACTCATGCAAATATAAAGGCAATTTTCTATGCAGTTTTAGCGATTGCAGTCAATGTCATCATTTTTGATCAACTGCTATTTCGACCGTTAGTTAAATGGTCAGAAAAGCTTAAGTATGAAAATGTACAATCTCTTGTACATCATCGCTCTTGGTTCTATAGCCTCATTCAAAAAGGCTTATTTATTCATACTCTCAATAAGTTATTTTCGACCATGCGCCATTTATTTATTAACTTTCCAACCTATATTGCCAAGACCTTTGACTTAAAGCCTGTGTACTTACCAAAAATACTTATACAAAGTATCACTGCATTATGCTATGGATTAATAGCCATAAGCTGTATTTATGCAGGCACTAGATTATGGAATTTTTATCCTGATGGCAGCATGCTCTATCTGATTCCACTCATGCTAAAAACAACACTCAGAGTGGCTATTGCCATGCTCTTAAGTGTTATGATATTTACCCCAATTGGTATTTATATTGGTCTAAACACACGTTTAACACAACGATTACAGCCGATAATTCAAATCATGGCCGCGCTTCCTGCCAATATCTTCTTTCCGATCGTCACTATCATCCTAATTGCAACCCATCAATCATTAAATTTATGGACCATTCCACTGATCATGCTCGGCACACAATGGTATGTTCTCTTTAATGTCATTGCCGGTGCATCTGCACTGCCTCAAGATATGCTGGAGATGGCCAAGAGTTTTCACAGCCGTGGCTGGCATTGGTGGTTTAAGTTTATCATTCCGGCACTCTTTCCTTATATTGTTACCGGTATTATCAGTGCTGCAGGCGGTGCTTGGAATGCAGCGATTGCTGGTGAGTTTTTACAGTGGCACAACCAAACCATCAGTGCCAATGGCCTCGGTGCACTCATTGCTCAAACAGCAAACAACCACCAACTTCCACAAGCAGCACTCGCTGTCACCGCACTGTGCTTACTTGTTAGCCTCTGCGTTATCTTTATCTGGCAACCCCTTTACCGTCTTGCCGAAACACGTTACAAAATATAGGGTAATTTCCATGCAAAACACAGTGACCCCCACTCACATTAATAATAATGTTTTACTTTATACAAAAAATATTAGCCAACGGCTTGTTGGTGAAGATAAGCAAACTCAGCATATTCTAGATAATATTAATTTTACTTTATACGACAATGAAATTGTTGCAATTTTAGGAAAATCAGGCGCAGGCAAATCAACATTTTTACGCACAATCGCAGGGTTATTACCCGCTTCTAGCGGTAAAGCTTACCATCAGGACACTTTAATTGAAAAACCCATTGAAGAAATTGCCATGGTCTTTCAAAGTTTTGCCTTACTACCCTGGCTTACCGTACTTGATAACGTCTGCTTTGGTCTGGATGCCCAAGGTATGAGTAAATCAACAAGCAAAGCTAAGGCGCTAAAAGCCATCCAGCTAGTTGGTTTAGGCGGTTATGAACATGCCTATAGTAAAGAACTATCAGGCGGCATGCGTCAACGTGTTGGTTTTGCCCGTGCGCTTGTTGTTGAGCCTAAAATATTACTCATGGACGAGCCATTTTCAGCACTCGATATCGGCACAGCAAGCACGCTGCGCAAAGATATCATTCGCCTTTGGCAGGAACACGCCATCCAGACCCGCTCAATGGTTATTGTTACTCACAGTGTTGAAGAGGCCGTAACAATGGCAGACCGGGTGATCGTCTTCGATCATCACCCAGGACGTATTGCATTTGAAACGCATATCCTTACCGATCATCCACGTGATATTCAATCAGCCAACCTACGAGAAAAAATTGCTTTAATCTCTGAACAACTGCTTGAAGGTGCTCATTAAGTCAATCAGTTCACGAAAAGATTATAGCAGCCGATTTTGATTAATTAATCGGCTGATGATTAAGACATAACTGCGCTCATTTATATAGTAATTAGCTTGCCATTAACGGATGCGATCTAAGATAACAATTCGATAAGCATATTGATGCTTATCGTCTATCGGATGATAATTCAGCTCGGTTTGTTGCCATTGTAAATGATCCCACTTAGGAAAATAAGTATCACCAGCAACCTCAGCATCAACCAAAGTTAAATACAAACGATCTGCCAATGGTAAGCAGGCCGTGTAAATCCCCTCTCCTCCGGTAATCATCACTTCAGGCTCATCAGCCACTAAATTTAAAGCATCCGTTATGTTCTTAACCACTTCAAAGCCAGAGCCAGGTGCTAGGGTCGATGAAACAATAATATTACGCCGATCAGGCAATGGCTTACTATTAATAGATTCAAAGCTACGACGCCCCATAATAATGGGCTTGTATTTCGTCTGCAAAACAAACCATTTAAAATCATCTGGTAAATGCCAAACTAAGTCATTATCCTTACCAATCACACGGTTATTAGCAAGCGCTGCGATCATCGAAACACGCATTGTTACCCCTTATCTGTTTATCCACACTTTATATTTCCCCCCGCCCATTATCCAAATAACAAATATCAAATCAAATCACTACAGCCACTTTTTTACACCTTCACCACAAACATTAATCTGGCATCATTATTGCACCAAGAACCACTACTTGCCAAAAAATTGAACTTAAAGCTATGCCTAACCATAAGGTTAACAAAGATAAATTTATTACTCTTAACACACATGATTATCACGAATTACTCATGCTATTAGCCCCCTGCCCACTGGCATTTTGCACACTATTAAAATGCACTCATAGTAAGAAAAGTAATATCATATTAATAAAAAAGAAAAAATTAGATCAATTATTAAGTCATGGCTTAAGTGCTCTTTGCTGTGAAAAAAGTATTAGGCTGCCAGCCACACTTGACAATAAAACAACTCACCTTAATCTTGCAAAGGCAAATAAACAATCACATACAACCATTGAGCTTATCGGCTTGTATTAATTATTCAGAATAGTCTTGATCATTACCAGATACTCCTCTTATATTTATACAACTGAAGCGAATCAGTTCAGCAATATCTTCTAACAAAGCCTTACGACTAGAACCTGCTCGCCATAATAAAGCTAACTGGCGATGGGGTGCATCTTGCAATGATTTTATTTGTAAACCTAGTTGTGAAAAGTGTGCTTCGGCAAGGCCAGGTATAAAAGTCATTCCCATACCGGCACTCACCATATGAGCAATCGTCTCAAGACTCGTGCCACGAAAATTATTATCATGTTCAATTGCAGCGAATTCACAGGCTTCTAACGCCTGATCACGTAAACAATGCCCCTCATCAAGTAATAATAACTGCTTAGGGTCAATATCTACCATCGTGATTTTTTTTCGCTTTGTTAGCGGGTCATTCTGATGCATTATTAAAGAAAACTCTTCAGAAAAAAGAATTTTCCCAATAAGTTTATTCGGTGTCAGTACAGGTGTTGCAAGCACAACCCCATCAACCAAGCCAAGTTCAAGCTGTTGCAAACACTGATGTGTCTGTAATTCATGTAGCACTAACTTAAGCTTAGGTAATTTTTTTGACAACTGCGGCATAATCACTGGCAATAAATAAGGTGCAATCGTTGGTAATATGCCTATTGTTATAGGCTCCTGGTAAGGATCTTGTTCACGTTTAGCTGCACTTTTTAAATCATCAATTTCACGTAGTGCCTGTCTAGCATGAGCCAAAACCACCTCACCCGCACTCGTTAATAATACGGTACGCATACCACGCTCAAATAACTGCACGCCCAGCTCTTCTTCAAGCTTTTTAATCTGAGTACTTAATGTCGGCTGACTGACAAAGCAAGCCTCTGCAGCTTTACCAAAGTGCTTTAACTCAGCAACACTAATAAAATACTTTAAATCCCTCAAGTTCATCTGATTGCCTACAACATAAAATTTTATGATACACTATCAATAAAGCGAATTCCTACTGTAATCCGACTAAAAGATAATATTAACATTGAGGGGAAAATGCCACCATTTTTAAAAACCGTATTTTTATTAATCTGTTCCAATACCATTATGAGTTTTGCTTGGTATGGCAATTTAAAAACTGAGCAACATAAGGCATTTTGGATTGCGATTCTAACCAGCTGGGGCATTGCCTTTTTTGAATATATCTTCCTCATTCCAGCCAATCGTACTGGTTTTCTAGATGCTCATTTAAGTCTTGCGCAGTTAAAAATTATACAAGAAGTTATCAGCCTATCAATATTTGTACCCTTTGCAATTTTTTATATGAAACAAACAATTTCTTGGAATTTTCTTTGGGCAGGTTTTTGTTTAGCCGGTGCTGTATATTTTATATTTAAGTAATAGGATAAATTTTTAGACAACAAAAAAGCCGCTCTATATTTAATAGAAGCGGCTTTGATATGGTGGGTGCTGAGGGGATCGAACCCCCGACCCTCGCCTTGTAAGGGCGATGCTCTCCCAGCTGAGCTAAGCACCCGAAATAAGCGTTTGGTGATGTCCTACTTTCACATGGCAAAAACCACACTATCATCGGCGCTAAGGTGTTTCACTACTGAGTTCGGGATGGGATCAGGTGGGACCACCTTGCTATGGTCACCAAACAAAACTGGTAAAATTCGTTTTGCTGTCGGCTTTTAATTATTTTTTAAAAGCAGTTAAATTATTTAATCCCGCTGGTTTTATCA
>NZ_AMFF02000055.1:12421-33142 GCF_000297215.2 Piscirickettsia salmonis LF-89 = ATCC VR-1361 | reverse complement strand
TTTATTGTTAAAGAACTGTTGGCCTGAGGCCTTATTGTCGCCGACTCTTGCGCCGGTGAAAGTGAATTATACGCACTTTTTTACACCCGTCAACACCTAACCCTCCTTTTTTTAAGTTTTTTTTCAAGCTAACGCTCAAGCTACAACATTACGAGATTGACCCTGGCGAAATGCATCAATATTCAGCGCAATCTCATCAATCAAACGTTGGCGCGCATCCATACTTGCCCAAGCGACATGAGGGGTAATAATCAAGTTATCTAATTGCTGAGCTGCGAGCACCAAAGGATGATGCTCAGGTGGTGGCTCAATACTTAATACATCAATCGCGGCACCTGCGATTTTTTGATCGATTAAGGCCTCTGCCAAATCTACTTCATTGACAATGCCGCCACGGGCAACATTAATCAAGTAACTACTCGCTTTCATCAAAGCAAACTCTTTTGCCGTGATCAAATTTTTTGTTTCAGCTGTTAAAGGACAATGCAAACTCAAAATATCCGCTAGTTTTAATGCTTCCTCAAAACGCACTCGCCCTTGACGTACAGGCTGACCTGGTCGCTCTGCAATCACCACATTCATTAGCAAAGCACGCGCAACCTCTGCCACACGACGACCAATGTCACCATAACCGAAAATCACCAAAGTTTTATGTGCAAGTTCAGAAAAACAAAAGTCACTTAAGCAAAAGTGCAAAGAAGAAGACCAGGCCCCTGCCATTACTTTTTTATGATAACGCCCACTGGCTGAATATAAACTCAACATTAAGCTTAACGTATATAGCACAACAGATTCCGTACTATAAGCCGGTACATTCGTCACAGCAATCCCGGCCGCCTTTGCCGCTACCAAGTCAATATTATTCACCCCCGTCGCCGCAACACAAATAAGCTTTAATTGAGGCAGGCACTTAAACTCATCTGTGCCTAATATCACTTTATTAGTGATAAGAATCTCTGCACCTTGTGCACGTTCAACAGTTAACTCTGCAGACGTGTGATCATAACTAACAAACTGACCTCCGATGCTGTCATTAAGCTTTGACCAATCCAAGTCACGGGGCCGCACTGAACCTTGATCTAAAAAAACAGTTTTCACCCACTTTCCTCCTTACATTAAATAATGACAAAACAGCCTCAAGTCAGTTTCCTTGCTAAATTTTGCGCCCTAAAATAAATATTCATAGTAAAAAAATAAAAAAGGCAGCTTCAATGAGCTGCCTATCTTAGAACATATACAAAACCATTAAACCAATCGTTTGTGTCTATAAATTATCAGACTTATTTATTGGCGTTTCATCGCATCAAAAAATTCATTATTCGTCTTGGTATCCTTCATCCGATCAATCAAGAATTCAATCGCTGCCAACTCATCCATCGGATGCAAAATCTTACGCAAAATCCACATTTTCTGTAATTCAGCAGCTTGAACTAATAATTCTTCGCGACGTGTTCCTGATTTATTAATATTAATTGCAGGATAAACACGTTTCTCAGACACACGACGTTCAAGGTGAAGCTCCATGTTACCTGTGCCTTTAAATTCTTCAAAGATGACTTCATCCATTTTCGAGCCCGTTTCCACCAAGGCCGTTGCTAAAATTGTTAAACTACCACCTTCTTCGATATTACGTGCTGCACCAAAAAAGCGTTTTGGTCGTTGCAAGGCGTTAGCATCCACACCCCCAGTCAACACTTTGCCTGAAGATGGTGCGACCGTATTATAAGCTCGCGCTAAACGTGTAATCGAGTCTAATAAGATCACCACATCTTGCTTATGTTCAACCAAACGCTTGGCTTTTTCAATGACCATTTCAGCAACTTGTACATGGCGATTTGCAGGCTCATCAAAGGTTGAAGCAACCACCTCACCTCTTACCGTGCGCGCCATTTCAGTCACTTCCTCGGGGCGCTCATCGATCAACAACACAATCAGATAACACTCAGGATAGTTTTGCGCAATCGCTTGGGCGATGCTTTGTAACATCATCGTTTTACCGGCCTTAGGCGGCGAGACGATCAAACCACGCTGACCTTTACCAAACGGCGAAACTAAATCAACAATCCGTGAAGTAATATCTTGGGTGCTGCCATTACCGCACTCCATTACCATCCGCTCAGAAGCAAAAACAGGCGTTAAATTTTCAAAAAGCACCTTATGACGAGCGTTTTCAGGTGGCTCAAAGTTAATCGTATCGACTTTTAACAAAGCAAAGTAACGCTCACCTTCTTTAGGCGGGCGAATTTTTCCAGAGACTGTATCACCTGTTCTTAAACCAAAGCGGCGAATTTGACTGGGAGAGACATAAATATCATCAGGACCCGCCAAATAAGAACCATCAGAAGAGCGCAAAAACCCAAAACCATCAGGAAGAATTTCCAAAACACCATCACCGAAAATATCTTCACCATTTTTTGCATGGCCTTTTAATATAGAAAAGATGACATCTTGTTTACGCGCCCGGGTAATATTATCAATTCCCATCTGTTGTGCAATTTCCATAGCTTCCGCTGCGGATTTTCTCTTAAGTTCAGTAAGATTCATAAGCTTAACTGTAGATTCTCAATTAATTTAAAGTAGGCAAGGATAAGATAACTTAGACTTGTTGCTTTGATTATAGGTGATTTTTCTGTTTTTATTAAATATTTTTTTTAGGTGCCTCGAACTTAAAAAATTATTTAAAGCTTAAATTTCTCTAAAAAACTTCTTTAAGGTAAAATATGCTAGGAGATAACCCAGCATCAAGACACCTCGCATATTATGCGATTTAAATGTTGCTGTCAACAAAAGATGTGAGCTGAGCTTTATTTAGTGCGCCAACTTTCGTCGCTGTAACCGCACCCCCTTTCACAAGCAACAGAGTTGGGATACCACGAACACCATATTTTTGTGGAGTTTGCGTGTTTTCATCAACATTCACTTTAACAATCTTGACTTTGCCCTCATATTGGCTAGCAATCTCTGCTAATACGGGCGATAACGCCTTACATGGACCACACCAACTCGCCCAAAAATCAACTAAAACAGGGGTGCTAGATTGTAAAACTTCCGTATCAAAATCACCATCGGTGACATCTAAAATATTATCACTCATTCTTCAAAACTCATCTATCTAAAACATTATCAGCGTTTATTCTATCACTGCCTAGCCGAAAGCAAAAGGCAATACAGGCAACTTCATGACTGTGGTTGCATTGTGAGACAGTTTTTCTTCTTTTGCAAGCTTGCTGTTTGACCCAGTTCCTCGTAGAGTGAGATTATTAACAGTTTACAACTTAGATATATACCATGAAGCAATCCGCTAACACTATCGCCGCCATAGACCTAGGCACCAACAGTTTTCACTTAATCATCGCGACAATCGCAGATAAAACGGGTGAGGTTGAAATTCTACAGCGCAGCCGCGAACGTGTACAATTAGGTGCAGGCTTTACCGCTGAAGGTCATCTAGATTCACCTGCCCTACAACGCGCCTGTCAATGCTTAAAACACTTTAACAGTGAACTCAAGGCAACAAACGTCTTAAAAGTTAAGGCAGTTGGCACCAGCGCACTTAGAGATGCAAAAAACCAACACGAATTTTTAATAGCAGCAGAGCGCGTCTTGGGCTATCCGATAGACATCATTTCCGGTGAAGAAGAAGCCCGTTTGATTTATCTTGGTGTTCTCTCTAGCTTTGAGCAGAACCAAGAACGTTTAATTATTGATATCGGTGGCGGCAGCACCGAGTTAATTGCAGGCTTTGGTAGCCATATTCATGCATTAACCAGCTTAGATATCGGCTGCCTCCGCTATAAAGAGCTCTTTTTTAAAGATGGCCAGCTCACTGAACAAGCCTTTCAAGCAGCAATTCATGCTGCATACGAACAAATCGATCCAATTATCGACAAGTTTCATGGCCTTAACTGGCAAGGTGCGTGGGGGGGCATCCGGTACGATCCAGTCAGTGGTGCAGGTAATCAAGCAACTCAACCTCACTGAGGCCATCGACCTCAACGCCTTACACACACTAAAAACACTTATCCTAAAACACCAGCACGTCGATGAGCTACAATTTAAAGGCTTAAAGCCTGAGCGCCGCACTATTTTCCCAAGCGGTCTGGCAATTTTAATTGCTATTTTTTCTCGACTTCAAATCAACCATTTATCAACTGCAAAAGGTGCTTTGCGTGAAGGGCTCATTCACGTTTTACGCACTGAGGTTACAAAAGCAACAAAAGAAACTAATAATCTTCATTAAAATTATATATTTATTATTTAAGCCACTAACACTAAATTATTTTATTGATTTTTTAACTTAACTGTATTTGTCTA
Source organism: Piscirickettsia salmonis LF-89 = ATCC VR-1361 (assembly GCF_000297215.2). Lineage (GTDB taxonomy): Bacteria > Pseudomonadota > Gammaproteobacteria > Piscirickettsiales > Piscirickettsiaceae > Piscirickettsia > Piscirickettsia salmonis. Next base: position 28,828 of record NZ_AMFF02000055.1, on the reverse strand, counting down.
ATAACTGCTGCTGCGCACTACGCGGCTCTTGCGAGCGCGGCACACTCCGTGTGTAACTGCCATCAGCATTTAACAGCCAACTTTGACTATTATCGCTTAAATAGGTCGTTAGGCCATCACTGATCACGCGCTGCTTTAACTTAGTATCTTGAATCGGAAAACACACCTCAACACGGCTAAATAGATTTCTCTCCATCCAATCAGCACTGGAGCAATAGACCTCCGCCTCTCCACCATTACGAAAATAATAGATACGCGAATGCTCCAAAAAACGCCCAACGATAGACTTTACTTTAATGTTGTCAGAAACACCCTTAATTCCTGGTCGCAAACAACACACGCCGCGTACAATAAGTTCAATCTCAACACCCGCCTGTGAAGCACGATACAGCTCACGGATCAACTCTTGCTCAGTCAGCGCATTCATTTTTGCAATAATTTTTCCAGGTTTGCCAGCATTAACAAACTCAACCTCTCGTTGAATAAATTTAATCAAGGTTTTATGCATCGTAAAAGGCGACTGAATTAGTTTTTTAAGTTTTGTCGTCTTGCCCATGCCCGTTAACTGTTGAAAGACTCGATGAACATCTTCGGCGAGCTCTTGATTATGAGAAAATAAGCTATAGTCCGTATAGACCAACGCATTTTTTTCATGATAATTACCCGTGCCTAAATGAACATAATGTTTAAATTTGCGCCCTTCACGACGAACAATTAATGTCATTTTCGCATGCGTCTTATAGCCAACCACACCATATACAACTAGCGCCCCAGCCTGCTGTAAACGATTCGCTAAACTAATGTTATCTTCTTCATTAAAGCGTGCGCGCAACTCAACAACCGCCGTCACCGCCTTACCCGCACGTGCCGCCTCGACCAAGGCATCCACCATTTTAGAGGTCGCCTCAGAGCGATACAACGTCTGCTTAATGACCATCACATTCGGATCGCGTGCCGCTTGTAACACTAAATCAACAATGGGCTTAAATGACTCAAACGGATGCAATAATAAAATATCCTTCTCACTGACCATATCAAATAAATTTTTATTGCGCAGGCCTTTAGGCAGTAACGGCACAAAAGGTGGATACATTAAATCCGGCCGATCCAATATGCCTATCACCGCAGATAAACTTAATAAAGTTGCCGGTCCATGAATGAAATATAAATCATCCGTAGTTAACACATATTGACGCAATAAAAACGCCTGAATTTCTTCAGGACAATTTTCAGCAACTTCTAAACGTACCGCCTCACCATAACGCCGTGATAGCAACTCTCCTTGCAAAGCATGAGCAAGATCATCAACATCCTCCTCGTCTAAGAATAAATCGCTGTTACGCGTTAAGCGAAATGGATAACACCCCATCGCCGTCATGCCTGGAAACAAATCACCAATATACTCTTGGACAATGCTGGATAAAAAAATCAGCCCAGTTTTCTTTTCATCCTCTTTATCTGGCACTTCAATAAGCTGAGGCAAGGCGCGTGGCACATGTACAATCGCCAACCCACTATCACGGCCAAAGGCATCTTTGCCCTCTAAAGACACAATAAAGTTTAAACTCTTATTGACCAAGCGCGGAAATGGATGCGCATAATCTAAACCAATCGGGCTGACAACCGGTAGAATTTCATTCCTAAAATAGCGTTTTAGCCACGCTTGCTTGCTCTCAGCCAGTCCATCTACAGCAAAGTGAAATTCAATATTTTCTTTTGCCAGCTTAGGAATCAGTTCTTCATAAAATAAACGATACTGCTCTTTAACCAAGGCATGCGTTTGCACACTGATATTTTTAATTAGCTCTTGTGGTAATAATCCCGCGTCATTTTGCATTTGAGCATTGTAGTTCAAGCGCTGCTTTACCCCAGCAACACGAATTTCAAAAAACTCATCTAAATTACTACTAGCAATACTTAAAAAGTGCAAACGCTCAAGTAATGGTACAGCTTCATCCGCTGCCTGCTGTACCACACGCTGATTAAATTCAATAAAACTAAGCTCACGATCCAGATATAGTTCAGGATCACTCAAGTCAATTTCTTTGATTTTTTTTAATTTTCCTTCAGCCACCTTGCAATATCCTTGGCGTAATAAGTAAAAATCATATCCGCCCCAGCACGTTTCATGCCAAGCACAGCCTCTAATACCGTAAACTTCTCATCCAACCAGCCATTTTGGCTCGCAGCCTTGAACATGGCATATTCACCACTGACCTGATAAACCGCCACTGGCACTCCAAATTCAGTTTTTACCCGATGAACAATGTCCAAATAAGGCATACATGGCTTAACCATAATAATGTCTGCCCCTTCTTCTAAGTCTAGCTGAACCTCACGCAAAGCCTCATCACTATTGGCCGGATTCATCTGATAAGTGCGCTTATCAGCCTTACCTAAATTATTCAAACTGCCCACCGCTTCACGAAACGGCCCATAGAAGTTCGAGGCGTATTTAGCCGCATATGCCAAAATTCCAACATCAACATGCCCCGCCTGCTCTAAGGCTTCACGCATACTTAAGGTGCTGCCATCCATCATATCAGAAGGCGCTATCATATCCGCACCCGCCTCAACCAAGCTTAAAGCTTGTCGTGTCATCGCAACGACACTCTCATCATTTAAAATACGTCCATACTCATCGATAATGCCATCCTGACCATGCGAGGTATATGGGTCTAAGGCCACATCAGGCATTACTCCCATCATCGGAAAACGCGCTTTGATTGCCCGAATCGCTTGTTGTGCTAGACCCTGGTCATTATAAGCCTCTGACCCCTGATTATTTTTCTTATCTTCAGCAACATTGGCATATAGGTTAATTGCCCGAATACCAAGCGCTGCCAGCAACTCTACTTCATGTAATAATTCATCAAGCGATAAACGCTCCACCCCCGGCATTGCAGCAACAGCTGTCCTTTTTCTCACACCTTCTTGTACAAACACCGGCAGCACTAAATCATTAACATGCAAATGGTGCTCTTGGGTCAAATCACGACTAAATGCTTGGGTACGCAAACGGCGTAAACGGGTATACGGGTAACTACTCATAAATTCAGATAACCTTAACTCTCTACTAAATCAACTAAATTTTCTAACTAAATTCACAAACGCTATGTTAACAGCATATCGTCACATAAAGTAGCACACTCAAACGAACTCTCAACACACTGACCATACTATATATATTTAAATTTAATATATTGCAAAATTAAAGACATTAAAGATATTGCGGATAAAGGCTTGCATCTTCACTCTATAGAGGTTAGATTTAAGTTTCATGTATTTAGGAAGCAATTAATGAACACTAGACAGTTGTTACATTATTTTACTCAATGCCTAATCCGGTTTAACACTCTGCGATTGCGTTAACCCACCCGTTGCCATACCTGCTATTTGTTACTATTTCTATCAAACAGCATGTGTTATATCACCTGATATTTTAACCAATCACTCATTGATAATACAAATTTAGATTACTAAAAAATAATGAAACAATATAACTTACTTGAGCTGTTAAAGGGCTTTATTACCATACGATTGCACATAGACACCTCACTATGTCTATTGGTTACACTAATTAACCCATCTATCGTATTGTTAAATCTTACTAAAGCACACTGAGTCGAGGCCACTATGAAATTTAAACGTAATATATCAACCTTAGGTATGCTCTTTACCGCACTCTCGGGAATCATTGGCTCAGGTTGGTTATTCGGCCCTTATTTTGCGTCCCAGATTGCAGGTCCTGCAGCAATTTTTGGCTGGGCGCTTGCTGGCATCCTGATGATTATCATCGCACTCAACTTTACTGAACTGGCAACTATGTACCCAGAAGCTGGCGGACTCGCACGCTTTGCCCATAAAAGTCATGGGCCGATCGTTGGCTTTACCATGGCCTGGGTCGTCTGGATTTCATCGGTGATTGTCGCCCCCATTGAAACCCTCGCCGCCCTACAATACCTTGCCACTTATGTGCCTTCTTTAATGAAACAAACAGGCAACAGCCATGAACTCAGTGCCATGGGCATCGTCTTTGCCGCAATCGTCATGTTTGCTCTGTGCCTTATCAATGCCTTGGGAGTTAAATCCGCGGCTAAAACCAATACCGTGATTGTTTTCTTTAAATTCGCCATTCCGTTACTCACGGCCATTATTCTGCTGAGCCACAGTTTCCATGCAACGAACTTTACCAGCCATCAGTTCCTGCCTACGGGTGTGCATGGTGTCCTTGCTGCTCTACCAGCCGCAGGGATTGCCTTTTCCTTTATGGGTTGGAGTGCAGCCATTCAAATGGCCGGTGAAGCGAAAAATCCTCAACGCTCGATTCCCATTGCACTCATTGGCGCCATTTGTATCGGCATTATTATTTATTCGATTATTCAAGTCTCTTTTATCGGTGCCCTACCCGCTGATGCACTCAGCCATGGCTGGGCCAACCTTAGCTTTAAAGGCGATATGGGACCTTTTGCCGGTTTACTCACCGCTATCGGCCTGGGGGCTTTTGTGATCATGATCTACGCCGATGCGGTATATTCACCACTTGGCACCGTTTTGGTCTACACCACAGCCACTGCTCGCGTCACTCATGCACTAGCTAGCCACCGTTATGTTCCAACAGTGTTAACTAAACTCTCAAGCCGTGGTGTTCCTGTGTATGCACTAGCGATTAACTTCATCGTCGGTATGTGCTTCTTCCTACCCTTTCCAGGCTGGCAAGCAATGGCTGAGTTTATCGTCTCTGCCTTTATCATCTCATATGCTATTGGCCCCACCGCATTAATTGTCCTGCGGGACATCCAACCTGAACAACCACGCCCATTTAAGCTGCCTGCATACAAAGCCTTTTCTATGCTTGCCTTCTATGTCTGTAATATGCTGCTGTTTTGGACAGGCTGGCACACAGTTTCTAAGCTGATTATTATCATTATCATCGGCTATGGGGTCTACTTTAGCTATTTTAAATTCAGCAAACAGCGCTTAGACGCTGGTGCCCTTTTTAAAGCAATTTGGCTGATTCCCTATCTCATCGGTGTCACTGTTATCTCCTATTTAGGCTCGTATGGTGGAGGCCATGATTTCATCCACTTTGGTGCTGACTTTTTCATTATTGCACTGTTTAGTTTCATTATCTTCACCCTAGCCTACTGGTGCGGTATTCATGGTGTTAAACGCTCTCAGTCAGGCACTACACCTTGTCAACTACAACAAGTCTAATATAACCCTCTCATTAACTCAGCCGATAAAAATTAAAATTAAAGTTAAAATCAAAAATACATACATGAAATAATAAAAGCCCGCTTTAAAGCGGGCTTTTTACAGAGTATTAAAATAATTAACCTAAGTATTTCACTGCACTATTTGATGACTTACTTACACACTATAGTACATATCAAATTCAACTGGATGTGTCGTCATATTCAAACGTTCAACATCACGTTGCTTAAGGGTGATATAGCTGTCAATAAACGAATGAGTAAAAACATCTCCCACCGTTAAAAACTCACGATCTTGATCCAGCGCCGCTAAGGCTTCTTCTAAAGAGGCCGCAACACGCGGAATATCTTTAGTTTCTTCAGGCGGTAAATCATATAAGTCCTTATCCATGGCATCACCTGGATGAATACGATTTTTAATGCCATCAAGGCCTGCCATCAACATCGCCGCAAAAGCTAAATAAGGATTCGCCGTCGGGTCAGGGAAACGCACTTCAATACGGCGTGCTTTATCAGTCATCACATACGGAATACGAATCGATGCTGAACGATTACGCGCAGAATAAGCTAATAACACCGGCGCTTCAAAGCCAGGCACCAAGCGCTTATAACTATTTGTGCTCGCATTAGTAAACGCATTCAGCGCCTTAGCATGTTTAATGATGCCACCGACATAAAATAACGCCTCCTCAGACAAGCCACCATACTGATTACCAGCAAAGATATTTTGGCCATTTTTACTTAAGGACTGATGACAATGCATACCACTGCCATTATCACCGACAATCGGCTTCGGCATAAAGGTCGCTGTTTGACCATATTCATGAGCAACATTATGGACAACATATTTTAAAATCTGCATCTCATCTGCTTTTAATACCAATGTATTACAACCGGTAGCAATTTCATTTTGATTCGCCGTAGCCACTTCATGGTGATGAGCTTCTATCGTCAAGCCCATTTTTTCCATCACTTGACACATTGCTGAACGAATATCATGTGATGAATCTACGGGCGGCACAGGAAAATAGCCACCTTTAACACGCGGGCGATGGCCGATATTGCCCTTTTCAGAACGTTTAGCCGAATTCCAAGCGCCTTCTTCTGAATCAATTGAATAGTGAGCGCCATGCATATCAATACCCCAGCGCACATCATCTAATAAGAAAAACTCAGGCTCAGGGCCAAATAAACACTGATCTGCAATACCCGTCGACTGCAAATAAGATTCCGCACGTTTGGCAATCGAGCGTGGATCACGCTCATATCCAGACATCAAAGTAGGCTCAACAATATCACAGCGAATATTAAGCGTTGGCTCACTACAAAACGGATCAAGCACCGCCGTCGATGAATCTGGCATTAAAATCATGTCAGATTCATCAATTCCTTTCCAGCCAGCAATAGAGGAACCATCAAACATTTTACCCACTTCAAACAACTCTTCATCCACTGCACTTGCAGGAATAGATAGATGTTGCTCTTTGCCTAACGTATCAGTAAAACGTAGATCAACAAATTTTACCCCGTGATCTTTAATTGTGGCTAACACCGCTTCTAACGACATGCTGGTTCACTCCTACCTTTAAGTTTGCATAAATTAAGTAACAAATAAATAATACAAGCTCATGCTTTTACTTTTAAAAAAGCACGCAACTTTTCTACATCTGGATAATTTGAGACACTGTTTTGTAACTGCGCAATGATTGCGTCAGCCCCCTTTATCACCTTATTTGGCAAATACAGGTCAATAATGACCTTCTCCTGCAAATAATGCAACATAAAGTCAACGGGCTGTTGAACCCCCAGAATAGTTTGCCATACGGGCATTAAGTCATGGTTAATTTGGTCTCGGCTTAATAATTTTACAATATTCAAGTCATGGGCATGCTCTTCAACATCAACATGCACAGTAATATCACGAATAGAGGCAAACTGCTGCATCAACCCTGCACGCACCTGCTCTGCAATAAAATGACCTTCTGACGCGCTGATATATGGATGAATCAAAATATGCACATCAAGCAGGACATAGCCTGCCATCTTACGTGTACGCAAATCATGCACAGCTAATACATGCGGAATCGCGCGAATAGCATTTGCAATATCAGCCACTTGATCTTCTGGCAGTGCCGTATCAATAAGCTCTTTTAAAGCCCGCCACCCCCACGTCATGCCCATTTTAATAATCATCAATGCAACGATGATAGCCGCAACAGCATCTAAAAACGACCAGCCTAATAGGCTGCCAATGATCCCTATTAATACAATCAATGATGACAACGAATCACCACGACTATGCCACGCATTCGCCCGTAACAAATCTGAGTTAATCTGATCAGCAACTTTCAAGGTATAACGAAATAAGCCTTCATTCACTACAATCGAGATAACAGCAATAATCAGCGTATAAGAGTCTGGACGAGCATCACTTCCCTGTACTAAAGAATAAAAAGCATCAATTCCAATCCCTACACCCAAAGTAATCAGAAAAATACTTAAAACGACAGTTGCCACAGTTTCAATCCGGCCATGGCCATAGGGGTGATCTTGGTCCGGCTCACTCATACCATAGCGTGCAGCCATCAATACAAAAAAGTCACAAATCAAGTCAGAGAAAGAATGTATACCATCGGCCACCAAAGCATGTGAACGACCAAATAGCCCTACAACGATCTTAAGCACCGCCAAACAAAAGTTCAATCCTGCGCCAATCAACGTCGCGCGCCGCCCAGCCTGATAACGGGCAGTATCATTCATAAGAACCTCCCAAGGTTTGCATAATACTACCACTATCTAAAAAAGCAGAAAAGCACTGCCTTCCGCCCAGTGCACTTAATTCAAGAAAAATTATGGCTAATATTAATGTTATAGAGCTACAGCTTAGTAATAGATTACTTTAACTTGCTTTATTACCCTGTTGATTATTACGATGTAATATCACTTCCATTTGCGGATAGGGAATCACAATGCCATGTTGATCAAAGCGTGTTTTAATACTCTCAAGCAAACTAAACCGCACTTTACCATAGTCTGAGTTATTCACCCACGGGCGCACTGCAATAACCACTGCACTATCAGCAAGTTCTTTTACTGCAATGGTTGGTATTGGCACAGTAAGTATGCGCTCATCTTCTCTAATTAATTCATTGAGAATTGCTTTGGCTTGTAGCAGATCAGAGCTGTAGCTTATAGAAATGCTTAAATCAATACGCCGTGTCTCTTTAAATGTTTTATTAATAATTTTATCATTAAAAATTTTAGCATTTGGAATATAAATCCCTTCATTATTTGCTGTTTTTAATCGTGTTGTTATTAAATTAATCTGATCAATCGTTCCTATTTTTCCTGAAATTTCAACAAGATCTCCAATTTTAAAAGGCTTTAAAATAATAATCATAAAGCCACTGGCAATATTACTAAATGAATCTTTTAGCGCCAACCCAATAGTAATGCCACTCGCGCCCAACAAAGCAATCAAAGATGTTGTCGATACCCCTAACTGGCCTAATAATATGACCATTAAAATTATCAAAATAAAAGTATAAGCAATATTCACCGCATATAACTGGATAGTGCGATTAGCTGCATGCTGCTCTAAAAAATGATACAAGCGTTTTTTTACCCAGCGTGCGATAAAAAAACCAACAATAGCAATCACTAAGGTTCTTGCTAACCCCAACGCGTGGCTATCTAAATAATCAAGAATGCTTAACCAGTTCATTTTTACATCCTAAATGCAATCATAAAAATAAATCATTTTAAATTTTAAAACACACTTTAAGGCAGATAGCAATGGTTATTTAAAAGAATAGGCACAGAGAGCTCATTAAAATAATACACCCTAAAAAACATCCAATTAAAAAACAGAGCATTAAAACAAACTATTACAGTAAAATATTCCCATTTTTTAAAGCAACCACATTGCAACCATAGCTTATAGCTTAAGGCTTAACCACAGTTCAAATTGGTAATAAACTGATTTGTTGAAGATTGTGTTCTGCCAAAAAATAATAAAAAGCTAGAGCGGTAGCTCAGCGCTGCTACTTTTATCGCCTTTATTTCATTTAATTTTTCATCTGGAGTGCGGCTATTTCCCTCAATAATCTTCATAATATCAGCAATTCTTTTTGGCACTTGAACAAAAGACGCACCTTGTCTAATAGCATGCCGACTACCTCCATAGCCTAACTCAAATCCACCTCCAGCAAGCTGATTTACAATAGCTTTCCTGATACCCTCCAAAATAGTAACACTTATGTTTTGTTCAGCTTCAGCATATGAAACTTGCTGACTCCTAGTTTGGACAACATACGCTTGACAAGCAGCCAAGCATTCGTCTGCTTGTTGAACAAATTGTCTATATGATTGAGAAAAAAAACACTCATAAACGCCAGAGTTTTCCCTAAGGTTGTTTTTTAAACTAAGCAAAATGCTGGGCAGCTCTCTTACTGCTTGAATATCGCGCATTCGATCCATTAACTGCTTAATAGAAGCCGCATGATAAGTCGTTAAGTCCTCACAGCAGTAAACTTCACCTAACAAGCGAAATACTTTAACTTTTAATCTTGCAAGCGACACAGTACACCCTATAAATTAAAGCCGAAATAAATGATTATTTAACTTCACCACAACCTACACTCTTAAAGTAACATACAAACGAATTAAATAAAAAAAATATTAAATTAAACAAATAAAATGCATATAAAAATATTTACAAAAATAAGTATAAAAATAAATATAAAAATAAATTGTTAATAGTTGTTAAAAAAATGTAACCGTCTCGATACATCTCGACACGTATGTAATTTATATGCAGTGGCTTAACTTAAAAAACACAACGATTAAAATAAACCCGCTAAGCGGGCAATACACAAAACATGTCTATCTAAATAAATTTACGAAAAGCAAGAAACTTTATAGCACCTCAAATTCGTCATACTCTAAAAGAGCGGCACCATCAGCCTGAATACGCCAATGCTCTTTATGAATTAAGCCATGTGCTTTATTCATACTCCATTTTGATGTTAATAAATAGCCATCCTCACCTTCTTTCAGCCACTCCGTGTCATGATACTCAACATTATTAAAGCCCTGATCAATAATTCCTTGCCAAAATAGTTGAATTTGCTCTCTGCCCTCAAACACTCCAAATGGTTTAGCGAGCATTGTCGCCCCTTCACTGTATTGCTGAGCACAACCACTAGCATCTTGATTGTTAAAGGAGTTTTTCCATAGTACACTTGCACTTTTACAAGCTTCCAATACGTTTACTTGATTTAATGACATGAACCAGTCTCTCCTAATCACCTTGATATTGTTATTATCTTGATAACGTTAACCCGTTACCTCTCTCTCCTACCTCATACATGAATCAACCCCATATACGCTCTTAAAATCACCCAAATACTCTAAACCTAACCAGATTGGATTGAGCTGGATTAAACGACACACTCATAATGAGATAAAGGAATAAAGACTCAGTACGGGCAATTAAGCTTTAATTTCAAAGCGTTAATTCCGTTTCAGTATACAAAATGCCAGAATAAATGTAAAACCACCCTATTAAATCAAGGCAAAAGGCGATCAAAATTAGTGATTAATCAAAATCACTTGACGCACACCTTTTTCAACTCCTGGGCGAACATTCACTTTCACCGCTACTTTTGAGGACAACAACTGCGTCTGCTGCAAGTTCGCTTGACCAGATCGCAGTGCCTGTACCACGATTGGTTGCTGTAGCAGCGCGTTCACATCTTGCGCATGAATGACTCGCGCATGAATCTGCATCTGTGCACTAGCAGCAAATAATGGCGGCACAATGAATGCTGACAGAGCAAGCATACTGACGGCTAAGCCGTTATAATGTTTTCTGTTCATGAGCGTATTTTAGTCAAAAACAGCGACGCTCTGTCAATAAAATAAAAAATAAACTGATTTACAACAAATAAAAATTAATTGCCATTTAAATTTGAACCTTTATGTTATATATCTAGCAATCAAAATTTTGGCAAAATAGGTCAATTAACATATGCGAATTACCACGACAAATATAGAAATCAATAAGTTAGTTCGATCCTGGCAAAAACAAGGTCTCTCAGTCGGCCTGATCCCCACCATGGGCTGTTTACATCAAGGTCATATGAGCTTAGTCCATCATAGTCAAGCCACGATGGACAAGACACTGGTCTACATCTTCACGAACCCGATGCAATTTAATGACTGGAATGATTATCTAAATTACCCCAAAACACCAGAAGCTGACCTTGCACTGTTAGAAAGCACACATGTCGATGCCGTGTTCATGCCCAGTGAGCAAGAAGTGTATCCGCACGGCTTTGATAATATTACACAGGTCCACCCTAATATTGCCTCGGATACACATCACCTCGAATCTGACTGTCGCTTGGGCCATTTTACTGGCGTTCTCACAATCTTAACCAAGATGTTTAGCATTATTCAAGCCGACCAGGCTTTTTTAGGTGAAAAAGACTATGATCAACTCACCCTAGTGCGCAATATGGCCGAAGACCTTAACCTTTATACTCAAGTGATCGGCGTAGCTACAGTACGTGAAAAAAGTGGCCTAGCCATGAGTTCACGCAATACTCTTCTTAATCAACAGCAAAAAGCAATCGCACCGACCATCTACCAAACACTCACACAAGCAGCTTGTGCCCTTAAAGAAGGTGCGAATATTCAGCAAGTAGAGCAACAATCAGAACAAACACTGAATCAAGCGGGTTTTAACAGCGAATATTTTCGAGTATTAACCCCCAAACTTAAGATTCCAACCGCTGCAGACAAACAACTGACTTTATTAACCGCTGCTTATTTAGGCAATATACGCCTCATCGATAACTTAAGCTGTAGCCGTTAAGTTTACGGGTTGTATTGCACTTTGAACCGCTGACCTTGAGTATCTTCACAACCTTGAAAACCTTTACAAGGTGAATTAGATCATCAACACTAAAGGCCTATTACGATTAGAGCATAAAGGAGTTTCTATGGAACCGCTTCAGCAATTACTTAATACACAAGACTTTATTACCACCACACTCGAGCACATTCACAGTGATTTTCCCCCAGCATCCACCACACTTAATAACCAAACACAAGTCACCCTGATTGATAACGGTATTCTTGCTTTCGAGCCATTAAACAATACAAAATCACAGGATAAATACGACCTCATTCTCTCTTCTGGCATTCATGGCAATGAAACTGCCCCGATCGAACTTTGTAATATTTTAGTCAAAGAATTACTCAGCGAAAACTTAACCGCGCAAACACGCACTTTATTTATTTTGGGTAACCCTTTAGCTATGCAAGCCGAACAGCGCTTTGTCGAACATAATCTTAATCGTTTATTCTGTGGCGCTTATAAAAACATTAACGACTGTTATGAAAAAAACCGGGCACAGTGTCTAGAAAAACATGTGCAAAATTTTTATCAAAACACTCATTCTTTACGCCTGCATTATGACTTGCACACTGCCATCAGACCTTCACATTTTGAAAAATTTGCCATCTATCCTTATTTAGGCACCCAACAATCTTATAGTAAAGAACAAATTGCTTTTTTACTCGACTCTGACATTCACACCTTACTACTCTCTCATACACCGACTACAACCTTTAGTTTTCATACCTCAAATCATTTTAACGCCCATGGTTTTACCTTAGAACTGGGTAAAGTCCGCCCATTTGGCCAAAACGACCCGAATAAACTCACTCGCTTAAAAAATAATTTAACCGCACTCATCAGCACAGGAAAGCTCAATCAAGCAGCAAGCTTAGATTCGCTCAATGCTTTTACTGTCCACCATGCACTGATTAAAACCTCAGATGATTTTAAGCTACATTTAGGCAAAGACATAGAAAACTTCAGCTTACTACCATCAGGTGCAACTATAAGCTCCGATAAGCATGATAAATACCAAGTAAAAAACGATGATGAACGCATTGTTTTCCCAAACCCCAATGTACCTATTGGTGATTGGAGCGGATTAATTTTACGACCATGCGAACTAGAAAACAAACTATAATCACTAATTAAAATAACAAAGCCCACTTTAGCGGGCTTTTTACTTATAAAAAATAAAATATTATCTCTAAAATTATTGTGGATAACTCTGGCTCATGTTACTAGCAGACGACTGTTGATCTACAGCATTATGCCGCTCCTGAAATAAAGAAGCAGACTGAGGTATTTGCCCAACCAACTCAAACTCGTCACCTTCATCCATAACAGCCCGACCTGTAGCAGCGGGCTCCGACTCACTGCTAACTACATCAACATTAGTCCAACCATCAACAGCAGACTCTACTTCACTAATCCCACCAACACGAGTCCATCCCCCGCCATCTTCATCTTGCACAGACGAAGTACCTGCACACGGAGCAACCCTGAAATTACCAAGAACCTTTGCTACTTTTTTCAGAAAGCTGGAAATAATTTGCGTATCTTTACACCCAACCTTATTAGCACAATAATCTCCGACTGCTAACTCTATCAGCTCAATTGGTTTATCGTTTAAAGACCCATCTATACCCTCTGCATTTAAGAGCATTTGAAAAGCCTTTAACTCTTTTATACTTCCCTTGCTACTGTCAGGATCATTCCAACTGAAAAAGTAACTAGCGCTTGCTACTGTTGCTTCTAACTCAGCAATTGTATTTTGCGTTAACTTACTCAGTGCGCTCACAAGCTTACAAGAATCTGTTATTTCAACTAATTCTAGCGAAACCGGCTGGAAATGACCTTCTTTTATAATTATTGGCTCTTCCCCTGCAGAAAGTCCCGCACCCTCTTTCAATATTGCTTCTTCAAGCAAATCTTCCATAAGCACAAGAGCAGATTTTTCCTGAACCGCCACGTCTTCTAAAACATACTCTTGCAAAGTCTCTAGTTGTTCCGAACACTCACTACTTACCTCTGCAGTAACACATTGCTCTGGCTCATCAGACAATGATGACAGCGAAAAAGGGTTATCATCAAGCCTTCCTGGTTCAAAGGTTCCTGACCATTCTGTTGCAAGATCTCCTTGTAAAGACTCTGGACTTTCAAGAAACTCTTCAGTTAGTTCTGAACCATCTGTTTGCTGAAGCTCTAGCTCATCAGATGATAATGACAATGAAAAAGAGTCACCAGCAAGCCATCCCGACTTAAATACGTCATCTTCCTCTTCAGGAGCAAACTTTTGCAACCGTTCTGCACTACCCAATAATCCTGCTGAGTCACCCCCTTGATGAAACTCAGACAATCCTACCTCTTGCCCTAAAGAATCTTCCAGATCCCCGGCCTTTTCTTCCTCAAGTGCTGCAGCATCAACCAAGCTCGACTTTTGACTTGAATAAAGCTCCTCCTCACCTTCTAACCGAGGCCCTTGATGAATTTCTACTTCGTTATCTATGGCTAGCACTTGACCTAAATCAGCTTCTAACTCATCAACTTTTATTTCTTTAGGTAATTCTGGCTCTTGCTCTGCAAAAGGATCAGGTTCACTAAACTCTGCCTGCTCAACTAATTCTTCTGCAATGAACCTTAAGCCTTGCTCTAAAGCACCCTCAGGCTTCGCAGCTTCAACCTCATAAAACAACTCTTGCCTTGGCCCTTGCTCAATTTTTCTCAGTAAAGACTCACCACCAACCATAATCCCAGAGTGATCAATACCAACAGGCTGTCTAGGCGAAATTTGTACTTGACCTTCAGAACTAAAACGTGCCGAAACACCTAGTTTTTTGCAACTTTCTTCTAAACCTTTTTGGTATAGATATGATAAATTATGAGGATCCATTGTAGTAAATGTGATTTGACTCCCTAAAACCTCCTTTAACTCTTTAAGCCACTGATCAAGAGCTGCACGAGCTTCGACACTACTTTCTTTCGATGTCCCTGTCGTATGGAATAAACCATAACCTGCGTTTGAACGTGCAATAATCGCCGCATGAGAAACTAGGCTATCCCCATAACTACCACCAGTAGCAAAAACAACATCTTGGTTCTGATGAGCAACGCCACCTTCATCCAGTTTAATCGGTTTAATTATAGGCATAAATTTCCCTTACAATATATAAAATGTAAATTTACAGATTTAAAAAGACGCTTTTACGAAAACACTATTTATACAAGTTAAAGTTTGAATATTTTACACACCTTAATTAATCATAAATTTTTAACTCATACTTTTAAAGATTGGCCAACCATTTGCAATGTATATAGCAATAAACAACATGTTCAATAATTTACAATAAAAATAAAATAGATAATATCCATACTTACTATAAATTTATATAAAAATATAAATAAAATCATTAACATATTGTTTTTTAATTTGCTTATTTTGGTTCATTTGCCATATTACTTTCAGGGGGTTGTAAACCTGAGTAGTGCTGTTTCTGAAACAATAATGCAGTGGTTCCACTAACAACAGTATCCGAGTTACCGTCACGAGGCTCCACCATAACCCACTCTTCAACATCCTCTTCCTTAAATGCAACCCAATCAATGCCACAAACATCATCAATTTCTGGAAAGCTACTAAGAAGAACTTCTACTTTCTGTAGAAAAAAACCTATACTTTCTGTATTTTTACGTTTTATTTTATCATTACAGTGCTCCTTAATTTTTTCTTTTATAAAGCTAACAGGTTTTTTATTCAAAGGACCATCTGCACCTCCATCCTGACCTTGTAAAACTAATTTAAGCTTTTCGAGCTGGCCTATACTTTCATTTCTTCCATCATTATCTGGAGGCAAGAAGAAAGAAAAAAAAGAACCCTCTGTATTTACCTTTTCTTCAAGTTCTGCAATTGCCTCTTGAGCCAATTCAGCAAGCTGGCTAACCAACATTTCAGAAGGTGTATTGTTGCCTACAACACTATAAACTTCCTCTTCAGATACCTTATCTCCTGTAGATATACTATCTCCTCCAGAAGCACCACCAGGAAACTCTGCCTCAACAGATGATTCTTTCTCAATTTGTGCCTTCTTAAGCAAAGCATTTTCACCAATAATAAGCTCAGAACTATTATCAACTCACCTTACGCACAGGTCATAAACATTTTAATCGCCTAAGCTCTTCAAAAGCTATTTGATTTGACCGCACAAGTAATTTCGCCCTCCGTCATCTGAAGTGCAACACTACTCTATACTAAGCCGCCATCAAATACTCTAAAAAAACATGATT
>NZ_AMFF02000055.1:0-8065 GCF_000297215.2 Piscirickettsia salmonis LF-89 = ATCC VR-1361 | reverse complement strand
TAGCTCTTTATTCATTCCTGATGAAATCCCTGTATCTATCAGATTTCATTATACATCGTTTATCATGTCAGTGCGTAAGGTGAGTAAAGAATCAATTAGGCACGAATATCAATCAAACTACCAAGAGTATCACTAGCAATCTGCAACACTTTTGCGCCTACCTGTGCCTGATTCGATGCTTCAAGCAAACCGACCATTGGTCTGACCATATTCTGGCCAAAGTGAGCTGGCCTCTCAGTCTGTGTCAATTCATTCACCGCGACAACTGCTGGGCGGTGCTCCTGCTCTGCAACCGTGCCTCGAGGAATACTAAAATGCGCGATTTCATTGGCATGTTCACGTAACTCACCAGCACCCGCATTAATAGCAGCCAAACCGGCTTGAAATGCGCCTATCGCTTGCATATAACCTCCAATCAGTACGCTACCTACTTAATTCTTCTTGTTTTTTAACCAACCATTTGATATGTCTTACTTTTATTAACTGACTATCCTATTGATTAGACTCTATCGATTAGACTATTTGGATATAACTAAGTTCTCTTTTTTATCTTCTTTTTTCATCACTTTAGTAATCCAAAATAAAAACAGTAAAGATAAAATTAAATAAACGGGTAATAAGCTAAATGCATACATATAATCTTGCATTGAAAAGACAGGGCTATGATTTAATTCTTGACCATGCCAACCTAAATCAAGGACATAGCCAACCAAGGGCTCTGTCACCGCACCTAAAATCGCATCGCCGGTATTGATCATGGCAACGACCGTACCGGCCAATAGTAATGAGTTCATATCTTTTGCCATGGCAAAACCCAACATAAAGGCACTCGTACCAAAGCCAAATAAAAACATTAAAATACTTAACAGCGTACTATGTAAATCTGGGCAATAAAGCAAACATAAGACGCTTGCCAACGTCACAAAGCCACCCAAGAACATCCAAAGAGTACGCTTACCAAAATAATCAGCTAGAGCGCCAAAAATCGGCCCACCCACACCTAAACCAATAAACACTAAAGAAGTCAAAGAAGCAGCATCAGCCGTTGTTAACTGATAACTTGCCACTAAAAACGGATTACCCCAAAGCCCGGCGAAAACCGCCAAAGGTGCAAAGGCCAAACCACTGTATAACGTTAATAACCAATTGGCCGGCCGTTTTAGTACGCTGATAATATCTTGCCAGTTCACCTGCTGTGTATCGTCGATAGCGAATGAATGATTCTTTTTATCGCGCACAAATAATAAAAATAAAACAGCGAAAATAACACCTAAAATCGCACATAGTTCTAACGAGCGCCGCCACCCCTCAGATGCAACCACATGTGCCAATGGCACTTGACCAAACACTGCACCAATCATAACGGCTGTTGGAACTAAGCCACTTAACAAGGCAAAGCGTCGTGCATCAAACCAGGTCGCCGCCACCTTTAAATAAGTCACAGTAGCAAAGGCAACGCCCACTCCCATTAATGCCCGACCAATTTCAGCCCAAAGTAACTGGTCAGCCTGAGCAAATAACCAGGTTCCTAATGCACTAACCAATAAAGCTAAAGAGCCGATATAGCGCGCACCAAAACGATCGAGCAATGGCCCTGAAAATATTTGAATAATTAAATAACTATAAAAAAATGTCGCAGCTAAATTACCAAGGCCTGCACCATGAATATGAAATGATTCCATTAAATCATTTGTCATCACCGATGGAGACACTTGCAATACATATTTATAGAATAAAAAACAAGCACATAAAGCAATTGCCAACCAAGCCAAACGGCTCTGACCCTGTGTATTATCCTGTTGATACTGCGCTATACCCAAACTATCAGCTTTCATATACTACTTTTTCCTTACCGGCAATAAAAAAGCCTCGGACCCGAGGGTGCGAGGCTTGTGTTAATACATTCAGCTTACACAGGCTCGCACCACCGCATAATAATGAGCGTAATCATCATTAAAATAATCACTGTCAATACGCTTATTATCATCATGGAATCTGGTGAACCTATTCTAAATTTGCTGCTATTAAATCTTCATAAAAAGTCTACTCAGCCAACATAACAAGCTTTAAAGCTGCTGTCAATGAAGCGGTTTCCTCACTCTTAAAGACCTGAGATCTGCCTTAATAAGGCAGCAAGTGTAGGTACAAGTAGTAAAAAGCCAATGATAGCAAGAAAAAAAATGACTTTACCATAACTGTACACGACGTCACTCCCAATATCGTCACTACTTTAGTTATTTCCATAGTAAAGCAATAAACTTAATGGTATATGAACAAGCTGTTACCGTTATTGTGTTTATGCACTTTTATAGCAAGGAGAGTAAAGGCGAATTCTGTGTAAAAACAATAATGAAATATACAGAACAACAAAAAGAGCAAGATAGATCCAACCCAGGTCAATAATCGATGTCCAATGTAAATTGGAAATCAGTGCGGTGATAAACGAAGCCACTACCATCTGCAACACCCCAGAGAGTGCTGCCGCAGCTCCCGCATTCTCAGTAAAAGGTAACAACACCCCAGCTAATGCATTCACTAAAATCAGTGAAGTTGCAAAACCAGCTAAAGCCAAGGTTAATAACACATTAATCAGTGTGGCACTATGAAATACACCTTGAAACAAAAAAGATAAACCAATGACCCCTAAAATAACCATACCGAACTTCAAAAATAGATCACCAGAAATCTTATCTGTTAATTTATGCTGTAAAAGATTACCGACCAGGAAAAAACCAGGCTGCACAAACATAAGATAACCCGTAATTTCAGCAGATAATCCAAATTTTTTCTCTAATAAGAATGGTGCATTAGCTAAGCAAATCACTAAAGATAAATAACCAATTAATATTGCAAAACCATAGCACCAAAATAGTTTATTTTTGGTAACAGAATAGTAGCTTGCCACTACCTTGCTAAAATCGATTGACTCATTGGGCTGGCGCTGGTATTGATTTGTCTCAGTAAATAAACTAAATATCGTGACTAATAAAATAATGCTATAAGCAGTTAAAATCACAAAACTGCTACGCCAATCAAAATGATCCTCTAGCCAGCCACCTAAGCTTGGAGCCAAAGCCGGTGTAAAAGAAGCAGCAATAGCCAAAATACTAATGGCTTTACGCAATTCATCACCATGGAATAAATCTCGTATAATCGCTCGTGCCAACACAGAGAGCGCCCCACCACCCACACCTTGTACAAGCCGTGCTGCCAATAAAGAATGAAAGCTAGTTGCATAAATTGCCCATACACTGCTTAATACTAAAATAACAAGCCCCATCAGCAATAACGGCTTTCTGCCAAAATGATCGGATAATGCACCATAAAATAATTGTGACACGCCAAACGTTAAAAAAAATGCGCTTAACGTAAGTTGAGCTTGGCCTGATGCCAAGTGCCACTCATGGTCAATTGCTGGCAAAGAAGGCAAATACAAACTCACTGCCGCCTGAGCTGCAATCACACCAAAAATTACCAAAATAAAATTAAGCTTATTACGTTGTTGAATATACAAGAGATTATCTCCTCTTCTTCTATTGCATCCATTGCTTAAACATTGGCTATATACTATATTATTTCCTATCTATTGATAATATAGCATTTAATAAATAAACTATTTCTATATAAGAAATAATATGTTAATGCAGGAGTAAAGATGGACTGGCACAAATGCGCACAGAGCTTTATACATATTGTTGAGGAGCAAAGTTTTGCCAAAGCAGCACGACGTTTATATAGCTCAAGTTCAGCACTGAGCAAACATATCAGCTGGTTAGAAGAGCAATTGGGTGTACAACTATTACGGCGTACAACAAGGCGCCTTAGCTTAACTTCGGAAGGTGAGTGTTTTTATCAGCGAGCTAAACAGCTGCTAGATGACTGGGCTGACCTTAAAGAATCTATTCGCAATACATATAACCAGCCGGTGGGAATACTCAGCATTGGTATCTCTGTTGTCTTTGGCAGTCTGTATATTGTCCCGTTATTACCTGAATTACTTGAGAAATTTTCACGCTTAAAAATTAATGTTAAAACATTAAATTATCCATTATTAAGTAATATTGACACACTGGACCTTTATTTCAGCCATAAATCACCTGATTTTTTTTCAGATGCGATGGACCATCGAATGATTGCTCATACCTACTTACAGATCTTCGCAGCCCCCAGCTATCTTGCAAAACATGGTACACCGATCACACTTGCTGATTTACAAGATCATAATTGTTTGCTTAGCATGGGGCATGAACATCCGAACAAATGGGAGTTTGAAGGCGCAGCTCCCATCACCGTACAAGGCAATCTCATTGCTGATAATAACAGCATCGCCGTTAAAGCGGCCACCGCGGGACTCGGCTTATTATTCACCAGCCCACTGGCCCTAAGCCCTGAGCAAAAAAAACACTTAGTTCCTGTGCTTCCTAACTATCATTCACCACGCTGGACCATCTATGCTTATTATCCCAAACTAAAAACTTCGCCATTAAAAACACAGGCTTTTTTAAGCTATATCGAAAAAAAGCTAGAAGATACATTACTCATCAGTGAGTAAGACAACTCGGCCGGAAATAACCCGAAGGTTATGATATAAGGTAAAACCTCAATACAGAATAGAACAAATAAATACACCACTCAGATCTAACCTGAGCTTGCTTTACCTGGCAGTATCAATGGTACGCTAACCTCTCCTGGCTTTAATCCAGCTGTCGTTTTATGGCTAACTGACTGCTTGCTATGTTCACCATAACGAGCGGAGTCATGCCAACTTGGCTGATTTGACAGATAGCTAACCACCACACTAATCAACACCAACAGGCTAAAGACAACCGCCCAATTACGATAGCCGCGGTGTGCACGCGTTTGCTTAGGTTCCTTCTGTTGCACCAACTGGCGAGAGATCTGATTAATCCGCCCAGGCAGGCCAACAGCACCTTTTAGCACCAAATCAATATCACGCTCACTAAAGGCAAACGCCTCAGACAAACTGCGCAGCTTATCATCGAGATATAACTGAACCTCGACATCAGAAAAAGGCTTTAACTTGCAACAGTATAAATACTCTTGCCAACTTTTATCGCCTAAGATTTCTTTTAACTGGCGAATGAGACGCTCTTCACCAAATAACAAAAAATGCAGCATGCACCCTTTTTGGTCACGCAGCTTTGCTGCAAGCAACTGTAACATGCTGAGTATCTTAGGGCCAAAATGATCTGCATGATCAACAGTCAAGACGTAACTTACACCAGTATGCCGACGCTCTGCCATGTATTTATAAATATAATCAAAGCAATGCTCTATCGTCGTACAATGATCAGCAGGAGGCAAGTAAAGCGCGACAGCAATTGCACGCAATGTCGTCAGCTCACTATGCTTGCTTTCACCTTGCAGATGGCTAAATTGTGCACGCTTATCTAAACGCTGCTTTAACAGCTCTAGAAATGTTGATTTGCCTGCACCAATCGGCCCATATACCGCAACAACATAGTCACTATAACATACCGTATGGCCAATCAATTCGAGCTGTTTATTCCAGCCAGGCGTAATATACGGTTTAAAGCCTTTACTATCAGAGTCAAAAGGATTATTTAATCGCCTTAAAAAGCTAGCGCTTTTTTTAGCTTGATAGGCATAGGCCATGCACTAGTCCCTTGTGCTACTTATGTGCATTCGGATCATAGCCAATCGCTCCTTTTTTCTTATCTTAATTATTTTCTTTAGCTTTAAATTTTAAATTAACATTAAGCTTTAAGCTTCAGTTGCCAATGCCTGAATGATTTCATTCGCAACAGAACGTACAGTACGCGCATCAGTTGCAACTGTGCAATCAGCAATGCTGCGATAAAGTTTATCGTACTCATCCATCATCTGCTCAAGCAGCTCTCGACGATTTTTAGCATACTGCAAGCTTGGCCGCCCACGATCATAAGCCGTCCGATTTAACTGCTGTTCAACCGACGCATACAAATAAACAACCGTTCCACGACCAGCAAGACACTTACGATTTTCAGCGGAGTTAATCGCCCCACCTCCTGTTGCCAACACAATGCCACTGCGTAAACTTAAATCAGCAATAACATCCTGCTCTCGAGCACGCAACCCATCCTCACCTTCTACATCATAAATCCAGTCTATTCCGACACCTGTGCGATCTTCTAGCTCCTGATCAGAGTCAACAAACTCCATCCTTAGCATTTGTGCAAGATGACGACCAATTGTACTTTTTCCCGCCCCCATTGGGCCAATGAGGAATATATTATTTGGCCTACTCATGACTAAGTATTCACTTCCTCTAAAACTAAACAGTGTTTCATCGCAACGCGACTTAATATAGTGACTATGCATCATAGCTGACACCGTATACAGCCACATTATTATAAAATAACGATCTTGAAACGGCGTGCTCATGACACTCATAATACAATAATCCGGAGATATTCTACCCCGGATCACATTTTAAGACTAGCTTAGCATCGCAAGAAGTACAAATTAAGTCATCAGATACTTTTCTTATAAGTACTTAATAAGCGGACATAATCTTCGGTGTCACAAAAATCAACAACTCTTTGTTTAAGGTGCTTTGACTACGACTTTGGAATAACCAGCCAATGCCAGGCAAGTCTGCCAAAAAAGGCACCCGCCGGACAACACGTTGCTTTTCTTGCTCATAAATGCCACCAAGTACAATCGTTTCACCATCTTTGACCAAGGCTTGTGTCTTAATCACGCGTGTATCAATGGCAGGAGGTAACACATTCGCGCTACTTCCACCATCTCCAGCACTAAGGGCACTGCGTGAATCCTTACTTAAACGAATAGTCAAAATAATATGCTGATCTGGAGTAATATGCGGTGTCACCGTTAATCCCAAAACCGCTTTTTTAAAACTTACGCTTGCCGCACCGCTTGAGGTACTTTCTAAATAAGGAATCTCTTCACCTTGCTCAATAAAGGCTTCTTGATCATGAGCGGTTAATAATTTAGGTGTCGAAATCACTTCTGCCTCGCCCTCACTTTCCAGGGCCTGTAACTCAAGATCAAGTAATAAGTTCCCTGGCAATTTAGCAACAGCTAAGGCAAAGCGGCCCAGTCCAGTCGCTGCCGAATCAGCCATAAATGGTAAACTCACATTAAGACGTTCTGCAATACCTGGACTTTCTCCTTGGCGAATCGCATTTGTTCCACTAATAGAGCCCGCGGTTGCCACTGTACTGCCTCCACCAGAAATACCAAACTTTACGCCTAAGTCCTTTTCAAAACTGCGATTAGCAATAACAATTCTTGCTTCTATCATCACTTGTGGCACTGGCCGATCAAGCGCTTTGATCATTTTTTTAATGATTTTAATTCTATCAATATAATCATGAATCAATAAAACATTCGTTCTCTGATCAAAGCTCACAATCCCTTGTGTTGAAATAATTTTGCCCGAACCTTCTTTTAAGATCATCGCTATTTTTTCAGCACGACCATAGTGAACATTAACAAATAACGACTCCATTTTTCTTTTATTTAGTTTGTTATTTGCCTTTTTTAAGATCAAGCCTTTTTTCTTAATAATTAATATATTGCCCTGCCTGTTCTCTGTTAAGTCTTCAGCCATTAAAATCACATTCAATGCTTGTTGCCATGTCACTTTTTTTAAGTGCAAACTCATCGTCCCCTGAACATCATCATTAATAACCAAATTCAATTGGGCAAATTCAGCAATAAGCTGCAATAACTTAGCCAAATCAATATTGTCAAAATTTAAATTAATAAATTTACTACTCTGGTGCACTACGTTTACCTCAAGTTGGTCACTTGAAAAACATCCATTTATTCCATAAATAAAAGTTATAAAAAAACAAATAAAACGTAAACCTTTATTTATATTTATTATCATACTATCTAGGTTTATTATTGATTTCTATAATTTTATTATTAAATTTTATAGTTATTTTATTTTTTCTAACTTTAATAACCTTAGCTCCATAAAATTTATCCCCAACAACCAACTGATAATACTTAGAAGAGCGCTTATCTTTGACGACTGCAATAGATTTACTATTACGTAAGCGTCGCTACC
>NZ_AMFF02000054.1 GCF_000297215.2 Piscirickettsia salmonis LF-89 = ATCC VR-1361 | reverse complement strand
GGGTTTAAAGACACCCTCTAGAATTATAAGTACGCTTCAATTCATAAAGAAGAGTTGAAGTTTAATTATATTTATTGTTTGGTTCTTTGATTTAAATCAAGGCTAAATTATAGATAAATGATTATAGTGCTAGTGGAATAATTAAAATTGGGTCGCCTTATGAATAATAATATTTATGGTTTTATTCAATTGCCCTGGTGGGGGTATATTGTCATTGCATTGGTATTTACTCATATTACTATTATGAGTGTTACTTTGTTTTTACATCGCTGTCAAGCGCATCGTTCGGTGATATTCCATCCTGTGCTCGCCCATTTTTTCCGCTTTTGGTTGTGGTTGACAACGGGTATGGTGACTCGTGAGTGGGTGGCAGTGCATCGTAAGCATCACGCTTTTTCTGAGCGGCCTGGTGATCCACATAGCCCGATGATATTTGGTCTTCATAAGGTATTATGGGGCGGTGTTTTTTTATATAAAAAAGCTGCAGAGGATCTAAAAGTTTTAAAAAAATATGGCCATAATACGCCGAGTGATTGGTTAGAAAATCATCTTTATACACCTTATAATTCACTTGGTGTTGTGTTTATGTTGGTGATTAATTTAGTTTGTTTTGGTATTGTCGGCTTGGCTATTTGGCTAGTACAAATGGTGTGGATTCCCTTTTTTGCGGCTGGAGTTATTAATGGCTTGGGCCATTATTTCGGCTATCGAAACTTTCAGTGTGATGATGCATCAACAAATTTGATTCCCTTTGGTATTTTAATTGGTGGAGAAGAGCTGCATAATAATCATCATGCTTATGGAAGTTCTGCTAAATTTTCAGTCCAGTGGTGGGAATTTGATATCGGTTGGTTTTATATTAAATTATTGAGTTTATTGGGTTTGGCAACAGTGAGGAAACGCTTGCCAAAAGTCTTATTATCGGCAGAAAAAAGTAAAAATGAAGCGAGTAAAGAAACTTTAATAGCTGTATTTAATCATCGATTTTTAATTTTAAATGATTACTATAAAAAAGTATTTTTAGCTATTTATAAGCAAGAAATTAAACCTGTATTAAAAGTTAAGCCTAAAAGATTAAAGCTACTAAAGCGTGATAATTATTATCTTGATCATTGTGACCGTTATGGTGGTGAGAAAAAACTGATTCAGTTACTTTTAAATTCAAATGATAATTTAAAGATTGCTTATGAATTTAAATTAAAATTACAAGAGCTATGGAATCAAAATAATAAAACGCAACATCAGCTTATTCAAGAGTTACAACGATGGTGTCAACAAGCAGAGAGTGAGTCAGCACCCCAAGTGTTACATCAGTTTTCTCGTTATTTAAGACGCTATAGAGTTATTGCATAAGAACTAAAATAATAAAAATAAATGTTTTATGGTTTTTAATCAGCTCAGCAAGAATAAAATTGAATAATTGGAGGAAATAATGCTTCCTATTGAGCATGTTGTTGATTTATCACGATGGCAGTTTGGTATCACTGCACTGTATCACTTTCTTTTTGTGCCGCTCACTTTGGGTATGACGTGGATTTTATTTGGCATGGAGTGTCTTTATGTCAAAACAGGAAAACAAGTTTATAAAGACATGGTGCGCTTTTGGGGTAAGCTCTTTGGTATTAACTTTGCTATGGGGGTTGTCACCGGGATTACTATGGAGTTTGAATTTGGTGTCAACTGGGCATATTACTCTCAATATGTTGGTAATATCTTTGGTGCTCCCTTGGCTATTGAAGGTCTAGTTGCCTTTATGTTGGAGTCAACTTTTTTTGGTATTTTCTTTTTTGGTTGGGATAAACTGTCTAAAAAACAACACTTATTTGTGACATTTTGCCTTGCCTTTGGTTCTGCATTGTCAGCACTCATGATTTTAATAGCAAATGGCTGGATGCAGCACCCTATGGGTGCACATTTTGATATTGATTCGATGCGTATGCAATTAACAAGTTTTTATGATGTGTTTTTTAATCCAACTGCGCAAGCACAATTTGCCCATACGATCACTGGTGGGCTTGTTACTGCTGCCATGTTTGTCACTGGAATCAGCTCATTTTACCTTCTTAAAGGCCGCGACTTAGCCTTTGCTAAACGCTCTTTTATTTTTGGTTCATTTTTTGGCTTGATTGTGTTATTAGGGGTTGCTTTTTTTGGTGATCATGCCGGCCTTGATGTGGATGAAACTCAGCCGATGAAAATGGCAGCACTTGAAGGTCTGTGGGATACACCTAAGGCACCTGCGTCTTGGACAATGTTGGCATTGCCTAGTAATGATAAGCTTAAAAATAGTTTAGAAGTTAAAATTCCATATGCTTTAAGTTTGGTTGCAACTCATTCTTTAGATGGAACCGTCAAGGGAATGAAAGAGGTGATCGTTGATAATGCTCTACGCATGGCAAAGGGGCGTCAGGCTTATTTAGCATTAGTTGAGCTTAGAACAAAGAAAAATGCCAAGGGTGAGTCGCTCTCGCTATTCGAGCTTGAGCAGGCAAAAGCAGTATTGAAAGCGCATGAAAAAGATTTAGGCTATGGTTTATTACTTAAATCATACGTTAGTGATGTTCAAAATGTGACGCCTGAGCAAATAGTTGAGGTTGCAAATAAGGCCATTCCTGAAGTGTGGCCGGTGTTTTATGCATTTCGCTTCATGATTGCTTGTTTTGGTATGATGTTGTTGATTGTGCTTGCCGCAGGGTTTTTCAATGTACGCGGGACATTATGGCGGCAACGTTGGTTATTTCGCACAGCGCTGTATATGATTCCTTTACCTTGGTTGGCCTGTGAATTTGGTTGGTTTGTTGCTGAACATGGTCGTCAACCTTGGGTTGTACAAGATATGCTGCCAACGCTGATGGCTTCCTCTTCTGCATCGGTAGGTCAACTAAGTTTTAGTTTAACCGGGTTTGCGCTTTTTTATACTTTACTTTTTATTATTGAAATCTATTTAATGTTTAAATTTGCACGTTTAGGGCCAAGTGCATTGCACACTGGGCGTTATTATTTTGAGCAGACTGAACAAAACAAACTAAAACAGTGATTGTAGGTAAGTAATATGTTTGATCTTGAAACAATGCAAGTGATAGGTTGGTTAATCGTTGGATTGACTCTCACTCTCTTTGCTTTGACCAGCGGTTTTGACTCAGGGGTCGGTATTTTATTACCTTTTATTGGTAAAAGTGATGATGAGCGGCGTTTAGCGCTGAATGTGATAGGGCCAACATGGGATGGTAATCAAGTGTGGTTAATTACCGCCGGTGGGGCGATATTTGCTATTTGGCCAACGGTGTATGCGACCGCTTTTTCTGGCTTTTATGTTGCTATGTTACTTGTGCTTTGGTCGTTATTTCTACGACCTGTAGGTTTTGAATATCGCTCTAAATTAACAAGCCAGAAATGGCGTAATAATTGGGATATTGGTATTTTTATTGCCAGTTTTGTGCCTATCGTTGTTATGGGGGTCGCTTTTGGTAATTTATTATTAGGTGCGCCGTTTCATTATGATGCTATTTTTTTACGCATGGAATATACCGGGTCATTTTTGCAACTGTTAACGCCATTTGCATTGCTTTGTGGCGTTGTGAGCCTGTGTATGATCATTGTGCATGGTGCGGCTTATTTAAGTTGGCGTTCTGTTGGGGTTGTTAAAATACGTGCGCAAAAGGCATTATGTTTATTTTCTGTATTTTATATTATTGCCTTTGCATTAGCAGGCATGCTTATCGCTTATAAAGTCCCAGGTTATATATTAGGTACAGCAAATACTGCGTCAATCAGTGACCCTTTGGCTAATGAGGTTACGCGTCAAGTTGGTGCTTGGATGATGAATTATCATGTATATCCGTGGATGGTGGTTGCCCCTGTATTAGGCTTTTTAGGTGCACTACTTGCTATTGTTTCAACGAGGTTAAATCGAATAATTACCGCTTTTATTGGCTCTTGTTGTATACAAATAGGCACAATTTTAACTGCTGGGTTGAGTTTATTTCCCTTTATCATGCCGTCTAGTGTTGAGCCAAATCATAGCTTAACTGTGTGGAATTCTTCAACAACATTGCATTCACTAAATTTAATTACACTTATTGCTGTGATTATGGTTCCGGTAATTTTTATTTATACTGCATTTGTCTATCGGAGAATGTGGCAAAATGGACCACTGAAAGAGAGCGATATTCAGCGTGATCGGCATATATTTTATTAATTTTTTATTTGAAGTCTAGGCTCCGTTGACATTCGCTGCGAGCCATGGAGTGCTAAGCACGGGGTGAGTAGGCCGAGGTAGGTTCGGGTTTTTAGCAGAGCGGAGTTGCGAAAGGCCGTTAGGTCTGTAGCAAGCGTAACGAGTGTCTAAAAATCTATACGAACCGTAGAGTCATGTGAGAGCACAGTAGTGGAGTGTGCCGATTCAAGGCACGTAACGCTGTGTGACGCGGACAGCCGAGGGTTTATAGTCGTCGCGTTTTGCTCGGCGATTTTGCATCATTGGATGTGCAAAATACCTACCGAGGTAGCGACGCTTACGAAACACTTGTTTCATCGTGCGATGAAAGCGTTCACAAATACCATTTGTTTGAGGTGAACGGG
>NZ_AMFF02000053.1 GCF_000297215.2 Piscirickettsia salmonis LF-89 = ATCC VR-1361 | reverse complement strand
TCCATGGCTCGCAGCGTCAGTCTCTATTCTCTGAAGAACAGCAACTTTTCTAGTTAGACAGTCAATTGCATCATCCTGCAAACCTCCTCCCTTAGAGTCTGGCTGCTGAAAGCGCTCAAGCTCAGCTTGATAATAGGCTTTATGCTCTTTTGCTTTTTCATGCAGTACCAATAACCCGGATTGAATCTGAAGTAACGTTGTTGTTTCTTGTTCAATCTCCTGACCACTAAATTGCGTAATATGACGTAAATTACCAATAGATAAAGCGCCTCTGTTATGTAAATCTTGAATACTCCATAGAAGAAATTGAGCACTTTCTCCTTTAGCTTGGTGTAATAACTGCCAATAATTTTTTGGGTCAATCCCAACATCATATAAAATTAAAAATGATTGTTTAAAATTATCACTATATTTTTCTAAAATCGTAGCCCACTCTTGGTAAAATCTTCCGTGCCTATCTTTTAAGTCCTGTAATTCTAACGATCCACTTCCAGGCATAATCCCTCCCCAGACTAATTAATCTCTACTTTCTGAGCCCATATCCTAAAAATCAGGCTTAATGCCTTATTAATAAATCAAGAGTAGTATTTTTATAATTTAGAAAAAGCACTAAAACTTTAGTTAAGTCAGAAAATAATGTAAATTGTTTATAATGCATACAATATATAAATTATATATAACCAGTAAAAATACACATAAAATTATAATAATCTAAAAATAAAACATATTAACTCTCATTGATAATAAATAATTTAACAATAAGAAATAAATATTAACCAGTATATATAACTTACAGCATAAAATGCTAGATTATTTTCCATATCAAAACAACGTCATTTACATGCCAACCCAACACTTAACCAACTGATTTAGTAATGGAAACACATCCAACACCTCCTCAAGCCCTGGCTTGCTGTAACATCAATAATCATTTAACGATAGTCCAAGTAACAAAAACTATTTCAATTTAATGATTAACTCCCTATCATAATCTTAGATTTTAAAATATAGCTATATTTCTAAATACCGAACACTGGAGCAACATAGTGCTACTTAGCCTTATTACAGCAATAACATTGATAATCAGCCTGTTATTTTTTGCATATGCAATAAAGTGCTTATTACATAAACGCCTTACTGCAACGTTCCTCTATATTTTCCTAGGCTCAACCACAACCTTAATAACCACTTGTAGTGCACTACTATTGCTTAATAACCTTACCTTAGACCACGTGACTAAAAATATCCCGATTGCCATGCTAAGCCTTAATCAATTACCGCCGCTCGCATCCAAACATTACCAAGCGACACTAAGCCTACCTTCAGGACAAATTAAAACGTTTAAGCTGATCGGCGATGACTGGCAGCTCTCCGCTCAAATCATTGTCTGGCAAGACTGGCTCCATGCCTTAGGACTAACGAATCGCTATCGCTTTGATCGCATTCAAAGCCGTTATGATAATATCAACGCAGAACAACACGCGATCCACTCAATTTACCCCCTCAACCCACCAAACACAGCAAATTCATTTTGGCAATGGGCAAAACATCATCTTATCCAACGCTATTTTATTAAAACCATCTATGGCAATGCCATCTTTATGCCCATGCGTGATGGTGCCAGTTTTACCATTGCCCTGACCAATAACGGCCTTATCGCCACACCGATTAACCTTGCCGCTAAACAAAGTATCGGCCTCGCTTAAAAGAAAGTTTATCAGGCCTGATTTAGACTTTATAAAAAAATTACTTTAAGATGGCTCAGCATATTAACTCCCAATTAATCAGCATAAAATAAGGAACCTTGATGAAAAAAATTGCTGTTGTCCTTGCTGGCTGCGGTCACTTAGATGGAGCTGAAATCCATGAGGCCACACTGACTTTACTCTACCTTGCTCAAGCTGGAGTCGACTATGAATGTTTAGCCCCCAATCGTGATCAATATCACGTGCTAAACCACCTTAATCAAGAAGAGATGCATGAAAAACGCAATATTCTCATTGAAGCCGCACGCATTGCCCGTGGCAACATTAAAGCCATTGATCATGCCAATATCAATGATTATGATGCCGTTATATTTCCAGGTGGTTTTGGCGCAGCAAAAAACCTCTGTGACTTTGCACTTCAAGGTCAAGCGTTTAATATACAAGACGATGTATTAAGCTTTACCCAGCAGGCCTATCACGCTGCCTTGCCACTTGGCTTTATCTGTATTGCACCAATTATGATTTCAGCCATCTGTGGCCCTAACATCCAGCATACTTTAGGTGAAGATGAAGAAATGATCAATATCGTTCATCAATTAGGTGGCAAACACATTAATTGCCAGGCGGATGAAATTGCCATCGATGAAAAACATAAAATTGTATCAACGCCTGCCTATATGCTCGCCAATAACATCGCTGAAGCTGCCACGGGCATTGAAAAACTTGTGAAAAAAGTACTTGATTTTATTTAAAATTTCTGCCTGCCCTATCCAGCCGTGATATGGGCGACTTAACTTTACTTGACAAAATCAAAAAAATATCTGTTATTTATTAAGTAATCACCTAAAATAATCAGAAAACATCATGCATGCTCTATCTATTTTTTTCATGTTCTTTATGATCAGTCACACCAGCCATAGCTTAACCATGCTTTATAATGAGCGTCCGCCCTATTTAAAAACAGAATCGAAACAACAGGTTTTAGGACTAACAGGCACTTTTATTACTCAAGTTTTTAAAACAGCCAAAACTCCACTACACTGGAAAAAGACACCAGCCAAACGCCACTTGCTATTAATTAAAAAAAACGCTGAACCGCTCTGTGCTGCAGGTTGGTTTAAAAATCCACAGCGAGAAAAATATGCGCAATACGCCCTCCGTCATCTGA
>NZ_AMFF02000052.1 GCF_000297215.2 Piscirickettsia salmonis LF-89 = ATCC VR-1361 | reverse complement strand
TATATCGAACTCACGTTAACCAAGAAAACATTCCAAGCCATGTGGTCGACGCCATCATCAATATGCTTAGTTGCAAAGAAAAAGGTTGCCAGATCAGTTTTGGCATTTTAGTGGTACCAAATATCGTTAAATTTTACAGTACCACTAAAAATAATGGCTGTCACTGTACACCCCTGGACAGTAATAGACAGTAAAATGGCTATTTATCTAGTGTTTAGTGAAGTATTTGGACTGGATGAGATGGTATTGGATGGTGTGGTGGTGGAGACGGCGGGAATCGAACCCGCGTCCGTAAACCCTCCACTCTCGGATCTACATGCTTAGTTCACCTACTGTGTTTAACTTGGTTTAGCCCGGCAAACATGGCACCACCTTGCGAGTCTGCTTTAGTTTTAGCGTTTAATGCACAGACACATTAAAGCGCGAGCTTATATTAAGGTGAACGTTGAAAATCTGGGTCTATAAGCAAACTCAGGCAACGTCGATGAGCTGGTGTTTAGGCAGCAATTGCAGTAGTTTTTGCAACGATTGCATCGTTAGCAACTACTACATCATCGTTGGCAGCTTTAGCTTCGCCAATTATAAAAGTAATATCTCTGATTAACGAGTGTAGATATCATCACTCGGCATGCCCCTTAAGTTTTGCAATCCACGTCGAAGCCATGTCGTCCCCTTAAGAAGATCCCTGATTATAAGGGAAAAGAAGTAATATTTCAAACCCTACCTGCATTATCTACCATCAATTAAGCCCAAACCAATCATAGATTTCAGCACATAAAATAATTTCATCGGCCTCTATCAAAGCAACTAGTCTAATTTACGGGCTAAGACTCAGCCTCAGCAGCCTTAATTTTTTCCTGTTTTAAGCTATCTTGGTCACTAAAAGAATTACAATTTGAGCTACTTAAAGCATACATACGCAACACCGAACGATAAGCACCTTCAACAAAGATTTCATCAATCAAGACCGATTCAGGTATAAAGCCCGCTTTCTTATAAACATGTATGGCTTTTTCATTACGTTCATCTACAAGTAAATACACCTTATGCAGATTTAATACATTAAAGGCATAACCCAGAACTTGCTCAGTCGCTTGTAGAGCGTAACTGCGCCCTTGATAATTAGGGTCAATCAATACGGTATATTCAGCATTGCGATGGATGTAATCAATTTCCAGCAACTCAACAAGACCGACGATATTATTATCTGAGTTTTCGATAATAAAACGACGCTCTGATTGATCATGAATATGTTTATTATAAAGCTCTTCAAGTTCGACAAACGATTCGTAAGGCTCTTCAAACCAGTAACGCATCACACTAAAATTATTATTCCAGCGATGAACCAAAGCTAAGTCACTTTTCTCTAGCGCACGCAGGTGTATACGATCAGCATCCACACACTATCCTCTTTTTACCCAATAACAAAGATATATCCAACAACATATATTAAGCATATACCAGCTAAATCAAGCTTATGCAAATGCAATCGCCCCTTTTGCAACGCCTTCAAATGCTTTAACTTTAAATTCTGATAAGGGATACTGAGCCTTTAATTCTTGTGCAATAAATTCAGCAATACACTCGACCGTTGTATCTGAATTTAAAATTTCACAATTTGTCTTTAAAATTTTTAGTTCAAATAAGCCTTGCTCAGACCGATAAGCAAAACGATAAAAATCATCATTTTCACCGCTCAAGCTTAACATAGCAGAGTTTTCTATTGATATTTTCTCACATAAATCTTCCTGTGAGCCGAGATAAATATCACACCAGCGCGCTGCCCATTTTTTTTCTTCAAACAAATTTCTTTGGCCATTTTCATAAATTTCTATCGTTGAGCGGTGGCCATGCACCATGCGCTGACAGTCGCCAAAATGATGCTTTAAACCGTGTGTATAATGATAAAGTTCGCCTTTAATCACTTCTGCCCGTAAATTAACTTTTACCTTATAAACATTCTCAGGAACAGCAGCTTCTAATATAGGCAACAGGTAGGCTTTAACACTAGCAAATGTCACCCTTTCACTCTCTAATATAGTCACTGCTTGCTCGGGTGCATTATACTCAAAGGTCTGGGCACCTTGATAACGCACCTGACATTGATGATCAACACTATCAATCACTAAGCCAGGTTGATAGCGCGCAAGCACAAATTTATGATCAACCGTACTGTCAATAACCTGCTTAAGCTGCTTTTTAACGTGGGAAAAGTCAAAAACCATATTCTCTGGATTTAAATCGCCATATAACTCAATATCAACAATCCAACTTTCGCCTAAAATACCGCGCTCATCATGTAAATAAGAAAAATCAATCACCGTTAAGTCATCGACAAATAAACCCGCCATTGACTCTCCTCCACACCGATGACATCCATCCTATCAATTTATTTAGATTACATACAAAAGAGGCTCATTCTAGCGGTTTATCCAACCTGCTGCAATCGCTAACAAAATGCCGATAATGATTTAAATCCTCACGTAACAGCGCAAATAATAAATGGTCCACCCGCTGCCCACGCATCAACAAGTACTCTCGCAAACAACCTTCTTGCATAAAGCCAAGCTTTTTTAATAATAACTGGCTCGGTTGATTGTCTAACATGGCCAGTGCAACCAAGCGCTCGAGTTTAAAATAATGAAAAGCCCAAGGAATCAGTAGACATAGCGCTTCAAACATCAAGCCCTGTCGGCTATGGTCTGCATCAATATGGTAGCCGATCTCCGCCTGACAAATGGGTTCAACCAGTACCTGGGCAATATGACACATACCAATCAGTCTCTGCCCTAAGTAACAGCCAATGCGAGCTGCACGCTTTTCTTGATATAAAAACTGATTTTCTGTTAATAAATTCGCCAAATCTTCAGCATCACCCGTCTCTAATAGACGCAAGCTCAGCTGATCGCAAGAGTGATTAATTATTGATAATCCCATACTAACTTAACCCGTGGTGCAACCGCACATAGTAACGCATAAGGAACCACCCCCACATGGTGAGCAACACGCTCCACCGGTAAGTCATCTCCCCATAAAACCACTTCATCGCCAACTTTCGCATCTGGACACAGTTCAAGATCAATCGTGATCATATCCATCGATACACGACCAATCAATGGCGCTTCAACCCCACAGACAAGAGTCGGAGTGCCATCAGGCGCTGTGACCGGGTAACCATCGCCATAACCGATGGCGACAACACCAACACGCATCGGCCCTGAGCATTGCCAGCACCTGCCATAGCCGATATAATCTCCCGCCTGATAGTCTTTCACACTGATCAAGTGTGAGCGTAGACTCATTACTGGCCGCAGACCTTCGTCTATCCCTGACTTTTTACCTTGCCAAAGCCCCACCCCATACAACAAACCTCCTGGGCGGACAATATCCACACAAGACTCAGGGCAATTGAAAATCGCTGCACCATTGGCAATACTTTTTTCAGCAACCAGCTCCCGAGTCACGTCCATAAAATGCTTTAATTGCTTTTGCGTATAGGAAAAATTCGTATCAGATGCAGAAAAATGGCTCATTAATTTAATTTTTTTAACGTTTACACAACGCGTTAAGCGTTGATATAATATGCTTGCCAGCTGTGCTGGAAAACCTAAGCGCCCGAGCCCAGTATCAAGTTTTAACCAGACAGTAATAGGTG
This sequence comes from Piscirickettsia salmonis LF-89 = ATCC VR-1361, assembly GCF_000297215.2. GTDB lineage: Bacteria > Pseudomonadota > Gammaproteobacteria > Piscirickettsiales > Piscirickettsiaceae > Piscirickettsia > Piscirickettsia salmonis. The sequence continues at coordinate 16,460 of NZ_AMFF02000052.1, read as the reverse complement.
CGTTAAGCTGAACCCGCTCTAATGCCAATATCTGGCCTTCTTCATGCAAGACCATCTCTAAGCCATGCTTTGCAACGAGCTCAAGCTCAGAATCCTGGAAAATACCTTCCATTAATAAGACAATCGTTTTAACTGCCATCCTCACCAAAGTCATCGCTTCTTCTATAGTCGCAACGCCTAAATAATCAACATAAGAAGCAAGAACACGCGATGCATCCTCAAGCCCATGACCATAAGCATTGGCCTTGACCACGCCAACCACTTGGCAGCCCGGCGCATGAGCGCGAATATGATTTAAATTATGCAGTAATGCATCACGACTAAGATGTGCCTGAGTCTTGCGTGCCATCAATACCCTATTACTTTTGCTTAACTTCCATCAATTCTTCAACTTTCAGTATAGAGCCTGAATAATAAAAATGCGCTTTCACTTTAAAAATAAAAACGATAAAACATCCTATTTTTAAAGCTATAAATACAGCGATATAATACAGCACAGTTTAGATAAATATAAAATGTCAGATAATTGTTAATCTAATATCTGCCTGATCATAATCTGGTAACGACGATAGATTTTAATTATTAATAATTAAGCGACCATCGTCACAATCAACTCGTAACAAACAACACAGGCAAAAGCGACACCAACTCCAAGCAACGCTTTTTCAAAACCTTTTTCTTGGTGCTCTTCACTATTATTATCATTATTAGATTTATTAGATTGTAGAGAGTTTTCATTCGCCGCCTGCGAGCGTGCTGCAGCCACATTATCTACCGGTGCATTTTTTTGATACAGTGGCGGCTCATTATAAAAGCCAGCCCACCAACCTTCAGTCCAAGCATCAAATGCAGTTGTCTCCTGATCTGGATCATTCGGATTATCAGCTTCTAGCTGCTCATTTTGAGCCGCATCATAACCCGACATCCATTCACTGGCATAATCAGTCACTTGCGAATGAAGTAGTAGTTCGAGTTCACCTTGCTGCTGATTCATAACCCATCTCCTTATCTTTAGCTTTAACAGATTCAATTCAATACACCCAATGCATTTGATAAACTTAGACTTAATGAGCATAAGTAGCAAAACAGGTATACCCAGTATAAAGTTGTGCAAACGCACAAACTGTGGGAGATCTCTTATATACGCTAAAGAAAATCTTAAGCCTTGCTACAGATTTTGTCCAATTTGGTGACTCCCTTGTAATATAGTAAGTTTATCTAATTTAACTCTTTAATTTCATAAAAAAATCAATAATTAATCTATTTAAAAAAATTAAATACAAAGATTAAAAATTAAATTTTATGACTAAATATCATAGACTAATAAACTAAATGCACGTTAATAAAAAAACAGCCTCAAAAAAGAAGGGCTGTTTTTTATAATCATAATTTAAGACTAAAAAAACGATTGCTTTATTTTATAAAACAGCACAGCAAGGGCCATTGGATTCAGACTTCTCTTGCACCTCTTGTATCACCTCCAGCTCCGGCGTCGAACCTGACGGTACCAAAGCTAAAGCCACTGTCGCTTCATTGTCAAAAAACAACCGAGATTCTCTTCCTCCTACAAGTCCAGACTCTCTCCCCTCCCGAAGTCCCTGATACCTTCTTCCCGTCTCTCCCATATACGGATTTTCAAAGGCATTGGAGTATTGAAAAGGTGCATTAATCACCGCAGATAAATAGACCCCCATCAATAGCGGACTATCACCTGCAAAAACCAGCCCAAAATCAATCGGCATGAGCCCAAATTCAGTTGTATAAAAAAAGTTATCCGCCTTAGGGTCACCCATAAAAAAATTACGCTCGGCTAAATTAGCAAGGTATGGCTGTATTTCTTCATAACGGACTTCACGTTCGTTTTGAAAAAGTGGCATCAGCATAGCTTCTAAGCAATAGTTATCAAGATCACCAGCGGTTAAGCCTTGGATGTCAGTCAGATCTACCACCTCTGCCCGCCCAATATCTTGAATTCTATGAGAGAAACTATTGAAATTAGCGACCTCAAGTTGCGCCGAGGTGCTCACGCGACCAGGCTGATCATGTTGCTGGCGAAATAATTTCACTGCAAATTGGCCTCCAGCGCTACCACCAACCAAAACGACCTTACCAAACCGACCAGAATCAATTTTTCGAATAAAATGAAGCATAAATCCTTCATCTCCTAATTTAAGATTCCATTCCTCAAATAATATTACGCCTTTAACATAAGTATTTAAAGACCAGCACACTAAAATCAAAATAGAAAAATAAATAATTTAAAGAGGTTATAGTCAGCTCCAACGCATAACCTCTGACCAAGTATTTTCAATATCCCTTCTCAAGTTGGCCAAATCATTATAAAATGCCTAGCTTTTATGCACATAACTCCATAGTTAAGATTAAATAGATTAAGGGTGGAAGCACATGCGCTTTCCAGGCAAACGCAAAATTAAACATTACTTTCCTATCAACTCTCGTGGCAAAACCAATTGTGAGCACCCGTCCTTTAGCAAGCGTGGTAATACCTATATCACCGGTATCGCACAAGTGCTTGTCGATATTGAAGCCCATGTCGATGAATCATTACTGGGCGAGTATGGCCTACAAAAAGGCGAATCTCTCCTCATTGATGACCAAACCGCCGACAACTTATACAATTATTTAAAAAGTAATAAATTAATTATCAGCGAATACGCTGGTGGCACCATCGGCAATAGTCTGCATAATTATTCGGTTCTCGCTGATGATATCTCTGTGCAGCTCGGCGTTATGAGTAAAACCATTAGCATGCAAGATCCTGCCTATCGCTACTTGTGTAACACTAGCAGTCGTGTTGATCTAACCCACTTACAACCTGTTGATGGACCCATTGGCCGTTGTATCACACTGATCACCCCCGATGGTGAGCGCAGTTTTGGTATTAACTCCGGCGTCATGAATCAGCTGACTGCCGACTATATTAATGAAGAAATCATTCAAAAGACGGTCCTATTAGGCATTTCTAGTTATATTCTGCGTGATGAGAGCCTACCCATATTCAAAGCGACACTCAAGGCGGTAGAACTTGCTAAAAAGCACCACATTCCGGCTGTCTTAACCTTAGGCACCCAGTTTTTAATTAATGAAAAACAATCATTTTTCTATGATTTTATTAAAGACTATGTCTCTATTATCGCCATGAATGAAGATGAAGGTTATGCTCTCACCGGCCATAAAGACCCCTTACTCGCCAGTCGAGCAGCCCTAGAGATTACTGACTTAGTCCTCACCACGGTTGGCCCACAAGGCTTATACCTAAGCGGTTATACGGATCAAGCTACAGCACGTCGCACCTCCAACCCACTTCTTTCTGGCACCATCAGCAACTTTAACGAATATGAATTCAGCCGCCCAATGCGTCAAGCCGACTGCCAAAACCCATTACAAGTCTTCGCGCATATTAATCCCTATATGGGCGGTCCTGAAAAAATTCACAATACCAATGGGGCTGGAGATGGTGCCTTAGCTGCGCTCTTTCATGATATTGCTGCCAATCATTACCATCACACCGTATTGCCTAATTCAAGCAAACACGATCGACCTTATCTGACCTATTCATCCTTCTCCCAAGTCTGCAAATATGCGAACCGTGTAAGTTATGAGGTCCTTGCGCAAAATGCTACGCGACTCTCACGTGGTCTTCCTGACCGTGAAGATAGCCTCGAGGAAAGTTATTGGGAACGCTAACCGCCTTCCCAAGCCCCATCAACAGCCTAACTCTCAATCTTTCAATTATAAACTTAACCTAACACGTCAGCTTATCTATCTCTTGCTTTTTATATTTACGCCCTTATCTTATAGGGTGATGACTAAAACAGAGGATCTTATATGTATCAACAGCAGTCAACAGTTCAGCGCAATACCTCGCTGTTAGCCAACCATAAGGTATTAAGAAGCACCTACTTTTTGCTTTCTTTAACACTATTGTTCAGTGCCGCAACCGCTGGCTGGGCTTTAGTGAACCATGCAACTCCCGTCAATCCAATTCTAAATTTAATTGTCAGTTTCGCCTTGCTGTTTGCAACGATGAAACTACGTAATAGCAGCTGGGGTATCGTCACTTTATTTGGCTTTACTGGCTTTTTTGGCTATGCACTTGGCCCTGTACTTAATTTTTATATCACCCAATTCAGTAATGGCAGCGCCTTAGTCTTAAGTGCCTTGGCAACAACAGGAGTGACTTTCTTTGTAATGTCAGCCCTTGCAATCGCCAAACCTCAAGCCGTTACACGCTTAGGTGGCGTCTTGATGGCAGGGCTAATCGTCGTTGTCATTGCCAGCTTGCTTAACCTGTTTTTACACTTACCTGCCCTACAGTTAGCCATTAGCATCATCGCCGCATTAGTTTTTGCTGGCTTTATTGCTTGGGATACCCAACGTATTATCTCAGGTGGTGAGACTAATTATATTATGGCTACCATGAGCCTGTACTTAAATATTGTGAATCTCTTTATGAGCCTTCTGCAAATATTTGCTGCATTCTCTGGCCGCGACTAAATCACAATTTCATTATTATTACGATCAATATTGACAAATAAAGCCCCTAGATTATCGGGGCTTTTTTATGGTTTCACTCAGCTATACAGTGCTACTCAGCTCATCAAAGTAGCAATTTATTTATAGCCTCTTTATATAACCTATTTAAAATTATTTATATAATTATTTGAAATATAAGGCTCTATTTTTATGAAGGCAGAAAAATTGCTATTAGGATCATTATACTTTGTAACTTATATTTAGCATATTTAACAAAAAGTCTTGACAGAATAAATGATAATGATTATTGTTTAGATATAGGCTTTATCACTCAAAGCCGTACACCCCTAGACGGAGCGATCTTCTACCCCAAGGTCGCTTCTTCTTTTTCATACCCTAAAGCAAAAACGCTTAACCAAAATATTCTACTTTTTGCTGATCATTATTTTTAAATACTAAAGCGATTAAAACCGATAGGATAAACCAAATGATAATAAATCCGTGCTAGCCACCTTATTTAACATCACAGGTGTTGGTTCAGCGTTTTTAGCTAACCCTTCCGGCTGATCACCAAAAGTATGGCTATAAGATAGATTGACACCAATCGCAGCTGTCAACGAATAACCCAAGCCTAAAGCAACTTTAGGCTGTAGCGCATTACTAGAATCCAACTGATTGGGAAATAAATTGCCCTCTGTTTGCTGGTCGATATAAGCCAAGCCCAACTTGCCAAAAACATTCCAACGTGCACCCAATTGATAAGATAACACGCCTAATAAATCTGCCGAGGCACCTTGATAAGTTAAGCTGGTATTTGCAGATTGATAACAACTACTCGCATAACTCGCCAAACCAAGCTCAGCACCATAGCGTAATTGTCGTCCACCAAATAAATACCCTGCAGATAAACGACCTGACAAGCCACCATAATGATGGTCTAATCCATTCGCCGAGCCAGTTGCCAATTTGCCATAACCAACCTGGCTCTGCACATAAGGGCCAGTACTAGCAAATATAGGTGCCATCATAAAAAAAGCGTAGATTCCTAGCCACTTTTTCATCACAGCCTCCTCGTCTCATTCTAAATTAAGCTAACACGGGCAAAACGGCGTTTGCCCACTTGCATAACATAAGCTGCACCTGCAAGCATAACAAGGCTCTTATCTTCAACACGCTCACCATCAATGCGTACAGCCCCTTGCTGAATCATCCGTATCGCTTCAGACGTACTGCCCACGAGGTTTGCCGCTTTTAATATATTGCCAATTGCCATCTCACCACCGGTAGCGACAGTCACTTCTGGCATATCTTCAGGCAACACCCCTTTTTTAAAACGATTGACAAATTCATCATACGCCGCCGCTGCAGCGTGTTCTGAATGAAAACGCGCGACTATCTCTTTGGCCAAAGCAACTTTTGCATCACGTGGATTCATGCCTTCTGCCACAGCTTGCTCTAAGGCTTTAATCTCTGCCATCGGCTTAAAACTCAGCAATTCATAATAGCGCCACATTAACTCATCAGAAACAGACATCATTTTGCCAAACATCTCACTGGCCGATTCTGCTATACCAATATAATTCCCTAAAGATTTAGACATTTTTTTCACACCATCCAAACCTTCCAGTAATGGCATGGTAATGATTGTCTGCGGGCGCTGACCATATTGTCGTTGCAATTCACGTCCCATCAATAAATTAAATTTCTGATCCGTGCCACCAAGCTCAATATCTGCTTTCATAGCAACAGAGTCATAGCCCTGAACCAAAGGATAAATAAACTCATGAATCGCAATCGGTTGATTATTGCCATAGCGCTTAGCAAAATCATCACGCTCAAGCATACGCGCCACCGTATAACTTGAGGCTAACGCGATCATATCCGCTGCAGTTTTTTGGCCCATCCATTCTGAATTAAACAGAATCTGTGTTTTATCTTCATCAAGGATTTTAAATACTTGTGATGTATACGTCGCTGCGTTTTTTTCAACTTGCTCAGCAGATAAGGGCTGGCGAGTGATATTTTTACCTGTCGGGTCACCAATAGTTGCAGTAAAATCACCAATTAAAAATAAAATTTCATGCCCGAGATCTTGCAGCTGACGCATTTTATTTAACACCACCGTATGGCCTAAGTGTAAGTCGGCTGCTGTTGGATCCATACCCAATTTCACTCGCAAAGGCGTCCCTGCTGCTAATTTTTTAACTAACTCATCTTCAACAATGATCTCATCTACACCGCGTTTGATAATTTCTAACGCCTGGGCCACCTCAGACATGAACAATTCCTCATTTATACGTGTTTATACTTGCCGACTTGTTTAAATAGCGTCTAACTTTAAATTACAACCATAACATTAACATTGAACCGAGACCCTCACAGACTCTCATGGGTAGTTCTGCATGAAAAAACAGCTAAAGCTTCCCATCATTGCAATCACACTCAGCATAAGCTTTTTTATTGCTATGCTCGGCTATCTATTATTGTTCAGGGATGATACCACAAGCCCTGCAAGGGCTAAAGTAAACCTGCCCATAGCCAAGCCCGCACAAAATGCCATCGCTCAAGCGTTAAAGGCCAACCAAAATCCGGTCACCATTTCAGCCAAACAAGATCATGCGCTACAAGTACTCAGAGATATTGAAGACACCGATGCAGATTGGCAAAGCTTTACTGTGGGTCCAGGTGATAGCTTGTATTCAATCCTTAAAGACATCGGTTTACCTAAAAGCACTCTCGCCGCCTTAAAAAAAGCGCAACACTTTAAACAGCTCAGCCAGCTAAAACCGGGCCAGACGATCGAATTTCTCATTGACTATAAAGAAGATAATGACCAAGGCGAACTGGATAAACTGCGTTACTCCCTGGATAAACTCAACTACATTTTGCTAAAGCGTAGTGAAGCCGGCCACTTTCAAAGTGAAACAATATCACTGGCTACAGAAGTTGAACGCCGTTATGCAACAATAGAAATAAAAAACTCACTCTATTACGATGGCCAAAAGCAAGGGGTGAGTGACCGTTTAATTCATCAGCTCATCGACATTTTTGGCTGGGAAATTGACTTTGCCCGTGACCTACGCTCCGGTGATCGCTTTAGTTTTCTCTATGAGGTTTTTAAATACGAAGGCAAAAAAGTAAAAACCGGTAATATTATTATCGCAGACTTTAACCATAAAAATAAAATTCTCACCGCCATCCAGTACATCGATCCACGGGGCAATATTGGCTATTACAATAAAAAAGGCATCAGCCTAGAACGCGCCTTTATCCGCCACCCAGTAAAAGCACGCATTAGCTCACGTTTTAATTTAAAACGCTTGCATCCAGTGCTTAAAGTACGCCGTCCACACCGTGGTGTGGACTATGCTGCACAACGTGGCACACCGATCAAAGCCACTGGTAATGGCCGCGTTAAATATGTCGGTCGCAAAGGTGGCTATGGTCGGGTGATTGTCATTCAGCATGGTCCTCGCTATACAACACTGTATGCACACCTTAAGCGCTATGCTTCAGGTATTCATCGTGGTAGCATAGTCAAACTCGGCCAGACCATTGCTTATGTAGGTAGCTCAGGCGTGTCAACAGGACCTCATTTACATTATGAATTTCGCATCAATGGTGTGCATCGCAACCCGATTACCGTCGCATTGCCTAAAGCACGGCCAATTGCTAAAAAATACCGCCAGGATTTCTTAAATAAAGCACAAACACTGTTAAGCCAACTTGAGTATCAAACTCGTATTGAGGTTGCACAAAAACCATGACGACTCACCATTATATTGGCCTCATGTCGGGTACTAGCCTAGACAGCATTGATGCTGTCCTCGTTAAAAGTACAAGTAACACATTCATACTTATTGACAGCCTTAGTCATCCTATTGATGCAAAATTAAAGCAAATCGCCATAACCGCACCGACACAAGAGCATATCAGTTGGCAAGATTACCTCTACCTTGACGTTGAACTTGGTCGCACATTTGCCAAAGCGGCCAATGCGTTAATTCAAAAACACCCAGACTTAGCCATCCGGGCCATTGGCTCTCACGGGCAGACCTTATTTCATGCACCATCTGGCACTCACCCTTCATCGATTCAGCTCGGTGATGCCAATATCATCGCCAGCCAAACAGGAGTGACAACCATCAACGACTTTCGTCGCCGTGATATTGCCCTCGGCGGGCAAGGTGCGCCACTGGTTCCAGCCTTTCATCAGGCTGTATTTAAATCTGAGACTGCCACACGTATTATTTTAAATATCGGCGGCATTGCCAATATCAGCGTACTCAAGCCAACAGAACCGACCTATGGCTATGATAGCGGCCCAGGCAATATGTTAATGGATGCGTGGATAAAACAGCACAAAAATAAAAGCTTTGATAAAAATGGCCAATGGGCTCAATCTGGTACCGTGATTCCAGAATTATTAACCACATTGCTTCAAGAACCTTTCTTTAAGTTAATGCCACCTAAAAGTACCGGGCGTGAGCTCTTCAATTTAAGCTGGTTACAGCCTTATCTTAAAAGCCATTATACTATTGAAGACACTCAGGCTACATTGCTGGCACTCACCTGCCAATCAATCAGTGACACGATAAAACGAGAAGCATCATCAGGTGAAATCTATGTATGTGGCGGCGGCACGCATAATCACTATTTGATTAAAAACCTAGAAAAATTACTACCTGATTTTACCATGCAAACAACAAGCACCTTAGGCATCGACCCCGACTGGGTGGAAGCGGTCGCCTTTGCTTGGCTTGCCAAGCAAACCCTAGAAAAAAAGCACAGCAATTTACCTCAAGTTACAGGTGCCAAAAAAGAAAGTATACTTGGTGGGGTTTACTACCCATAATAGCCCATAAATTAAAAAATAAATAAAAACAATTAATTTAGTTGCAAGTTAATTTAAATTTATCTTCTTTAACCAAGAAAATTACCACTTAAAATAATCAATGTATACAGATATAAACTACAACTTATATCAATAACTATTTATTTAAAGTTTATTTTAAATTAACACGATGCTTTCAATTTTAAACGTATCATAGTCATTGTTAAAAACATACCTCTCTCAATAAAACACGGACATAAGGAAATAAAGTTTCATGAAATTTGGTCAAATATTAAAACTGGTTCGACCTGGAGATTTAAGCTCTATTAATATAAATACTCTAAAAATGTTAGGTGACAGGTATATGGAAAAATATCCACAACCTAATTATTGGGGTAACCACAATCAGCAAGATAAAGCTAAAGAACTAACTCAATTCCATGCCGATAATCCATATGCGACACCAAAAGAATGCTGTCAGCAATTAATAACTGTTATGCAAGAACTTAAAAATGCAAATGGTTGGCTTGCAACAAAAACCACTGATTTATTAAATAAAGCATTCAAGACACATGTACCAACAAGCCATATCATTACTGGAGTTAACCCTCAAATAAAACTTCGTGATGTCAAGGATATTGCTAGGGACTTTAGTGTAATACTTCATACTCTAACTAGAGCAGAAGAAGAACAATCGCAGGAACAGGAACAGGAACAGGGAGAGATGATACTACAAGTACCAGGAGGACTAGGTCCAGTACGATTAATCCAGCAACGATCACCATCACTATCACCAGAATTTGCGCCAACAGACTGGCAGGCAGGGTCAGTACGTAGACCCACAGCAAGTTATCTTGGAACAGATTTATTTTTAAACCAACCAGCAGCAGAAGACCCTGACATAGTTACTCCTGATCAAGGTTATGAGCCATAACCAGAGTAACTAAGCCATCCATAACTACTATTCCAATTAAGTTAAACCCTCGCGTTCAAAATTATGATCGCAAGCCTGGCAGCTAACCTGTTCATCTAGGACTTAACAATTAGGATGATATAACAAGGAAGTAAGATCTTATGAGATTTAACCAAATACTAGCATCAATTCGCCTTGGAGACTTACACTCTATTAGTGCAAAAACACTCAACACTCTAGGTCAGCGCTACCTAGAAAAATACCCTGAATGCACTCGCCAACACAGCCATCAGGATAAAGCCCAAATATTAATTAACTTCGCCAATGACAATCCTCATGCCGCACCCGAACAATGCTGTAGAAAATTTGTCGACGTATTATCAGAACTTCCAGAAATCAAAGGTTGGCTAGCAGAAAAAATCCTGGCTCTCCTAGGTAAAGCACTTCATCTTGATATCATAGCAGCCATCCTCCATGAAGATAGCCGGCTGTTTCTAGAACCAAAGCAATTTGCTCAGCACTGTAATCACTTCCTTCAGCGCCATATCGACGAACACGGCACAGAACTACAGCCCTTATTAAGAAAATCCTACAGTACAACAAATTTAATGGAACAAAGCGCCGATATTATGCCTGCTCCTCGACCTGGCAGTAACAGCTGCGATATTTAATAACCTTTTTAACGTCGCTTTCTATGACGCTGTCCCTGGGGCTTTCTTGATGAACCTTGCTTTTTCTTCGGCATCTCAGGAATAGGAAAATTTACTGATTCAGCCAACTTATCCAAGGCTTTACTCTCAATATATTCCCACTTACCTCGAGGCACCCGACGCGGCAAGCTTACGCTACCATAACGCACCCGCATCAGGCGGCTAACTTTCACCCCCTGCGACTCCCACAAACGACGCACCTCACGATTACGCCCCTCACGCAGCACCACATGGTACCAACAATTCGCCCCATCACCGCCTTTATACTCAATACGATCAAACGCCGCCGGACCATCCTCAAGTTCAACACCTTCTTTGAGGCTAATAATAGTCTCATCCGTCACCTCACCCAACACACGCACTGCATATTCACGTTCAATTTCATAACGCGGGTGCATAAGGTGATTCGCTAACTCACCACTGGTTGTAAATAATAACAAGCCACCGGTATTAATATCCAAGCGCCCGACCATAATCCAGCGTCCTTGCTTAACACTTGGCAGATGATCGAAAACCGTCTTACGACCCTCAGGGTCGTCTCGTGTACACACCTCACCCTCTGGCTTATTGTAAACAATCACCCGAGGACGCTCTGCTTTTTGAATCAGCTTCACCAATCGACCATCGACAATCACCTTAGCCTCAGGCGTTACCCGCATGCCTGTTTCGGCAAGCTCGCCATTGACCATAACGCGACCATCGTTAATCCAACGTTCTATCTCACGTCGTGAAGCCAAGCCCAATTGCGCCAACACCTTTTGTAATTTCTCACCCTGCTCTGTATTTTCTGTCATTCTCTTCATTACCTAATCTTGTTCGTCTTCAATCAATAATTCTGGCTGCTCTTGCTTTGTTTGAGCCCGTAAGGCTTCACGCTCGGTTTCTATTCCTGGCAGCGTTAATTCATGGCGCTTTGCCACATCCTCCAAATCACGAATTTCAGCAAGTGTCGGCATTTCATCAAGACTTTTCATGCCAAAATGCTCGAGTAATTGCTTGGTTGTCGCATACATCGCTGGACGCCCAGGGACTTCACGGTGGCCGACCACACGCACCCACTCATGGTCGATTAACGTGCGCATAATATTCGTACTCACTGCCACGCCACGCACTTCTTCGATTTCAGCACGCGTTACCGGTTGACGATAAATAATAAGTGCCAAAGTTTCTAATAATGCCCGTGAATAACGCTGTGGCTTTTCTTCCCATAAACGCGACACCCACGGGCTATATAAGGCTTTGGCTTGAATACGAAAACCCATCGCACTCTCACACAGCTCGATACTGGATGCCTGCCACTGTGCCGATAACTCAACCAGCACTGCACGAATATCATTGTCCGCAGGCTGCTGATCCTCTGGAAATAAATTTTTAAGTTCAACTAAACTCAAGCTACGTGCAGCACTAAATAACGCGGCTTCTATAATCCGAATAAGAGGTTCATTCTGCATGGGCGATTAATCTCACATGAATTAACGTGCTGGCCTCATGCTGCACCAGCTCAATCAAGGTGTTTTTTACCAGCTCTAAAATCGCCAAGAACGTCACAACGACACCCTGCCGTCCTTCAGCTAACGTAAACAAAGCAAAAAATGGCGTAAATTGCTCGCTATTTAAATGCTCTAATACCGCCCCCATGCGCTCACGCACCGATAGTGCTTCGCGCTGAATCTGGTGTGATGAAAACATTTCAGCACGTTGCATCACCTCGCGTAAAGCTGCAATCAGCTCATTAAAATCAATTTCAGGCTTAATCACTTGATGATAATTGGCCATAACGACACTATGATCTGCACTGGCCTGAAAATAGTCGCGTCCTAGTCGCGGCAACTCGTCAATCTCTTCAGCTGCCTGACGAAAACGCTCATACTCTTGTAAACGACGCACCAACTCAGCACGCGGATCCTCTTCTTCACCTTCTACAGTCTCGGGGCGTGGCAACAACATGCGTGATTTAATCTCAGCAAGCATCGCTGCCATCACCAGATATTCTGCGGCTAATTCAAACTGAACCTCTTCCATCAGACGAATATATTCCATATATTGTGCGGTAATCTTCGCAATTGGAATATCTAAAATATCCATATTCTGCTTGCGAATCAAATACAATAATAAATCCAGCGGCCCTTCAAACGCCTCAAGAAAGACTTTTAAAGCATCCGGTGGGATATATAAATCCTGAGGTACCTGTGTCACCCATTCCTCAGCAACGCGTGCAATCGGTTTGACCTCAGTCGCACCAGGCAAGATTTCAGGCAAAAGCTCAGCCATTTCATTCATAATAATCAGTGCACCATAAAGATCTCAGGATCCCCTTTACCTTGACGCAAAATCACCGGCGCACTTTCTGTCCAATCAATCACCGTTGTCGGCTCCGCATAATGAATGCCACCATCAATAATCACATCCACTATTTTACCCAAATCCATTTCTATATTAAACGGATCAGCCAAAGGTACTTCGTCATCAGGCAAAATCAAGCTGCTATTAATCAATGGCTCACCCAGTGAATCTAAGATCGCCGCAACAATCGGGTGATCAGGAAAACGTAAGCCGATCGTCTTTTTCTTCTCATGCTGTAAGCGCTTAGGCACTTCTTTGGTCGCTTTGAAAATAAAGGTATACGCCCCTGGTGTTGAACGACGCAACATACGGTATGCCACATTATCAACCCGCGCATATTGGCCCACTTCACTTAAGTCACGACAAAGTAAGGTAAAATGATGCTTTTCATCCAAACGGCGAATTCGCCGAATGCGCTCAACACCCGCTTTATTATCAATATGACAACCCAAGGCATAGCCGGCATCAGTGGGATAGACAATCACTGCCCCACGACGAATAAAGTTCACAACTTGCTCAATCAAACGTTTTTGCGGCGTCTGTGTATGTATCGCGATCATATGTGCCATAACCGCTAGCTCCTCTGTGCTTTATTTAATTTTTTATGCTCAATCACGAATAACCACCCTCTACGAATCACCCTCAGGGTCATCGCGCAAATTTCGCGCCTATTGTATAATAAGATCGGTTACAATAGGTCGACTTAAATACAAAGTAAAGAGTTTAGCATATGAAGTTTATTCTCAACATCGCTTTATTATTGGCATTTTTCATTGCCTTTAAAATGTATAATCTGTATACAGCAACAGCTGTCTTGATTATTGCCGCCTTAGTTCAAGCGCTGATCCTCTATATTACCTATCGCAAGCTCGAATTTGCCGAATGGCTAACGGTGGTTCTCATCATCGTCTTTGGCACAGCAACCTTGCTTCTTCATGATAAAGAACTGATTAAATGGAAATTCAGCATAGTCAACTGGGCCTTTGGTATCGGTATTATCATCAGTCAATACGTCGGCAAAAAGCCCATCATGCAGCGCTTACTCGACCATGCGATTACAATGAAAGCTGAAATTTGGCGAAAGCTCAACACCGCGTGGGCGATTTTTTTCTTGCTGCTTGGCTTTCTTAATATTTACATCATGTACCATTTCTCAGATAATGCCTGGGTGAATTTTAAAACCTTTGGCGACATTGGCTTAACACTCATCTTTATTGTCTGTCAGATTTTCTATCTTGCGCGCCATATCGAGCATGATAAAGAAAAACAATAATTATCAACCAATTAACCTCTAATTCACTGCTAAAACCAAGCAATAATAATGTTAATGATTACTCGTTAGGAACTACCATCACCATGTTATATAGCTTTTTTTGCTACGACCACCCTAATAGCCTTAAGAGCCGGATTAAAGCACGCCCGGCCCATATTGCGCGCCTGCACACACTACAAGCTGAAAACCGCTTAATCATCGCCGGCCCCAACCCGGCCATTGACGATGAGACTCCAGGAGATGCTGGCTTTACCGGCAGCCTAATCATCGCAAGGTTCAACTCATTACAAGAGGCACAGGCATGGGCTGATGCAGAGCCTTACCTTAAAGCCGGTGTTTACTCGCATGTTGACGTCAAACCGTTTAAAAAGGTCTTACCATCATGAGTGAAACTCGCGTTAATATGATCCGCCAACGCTTAGAACAAGCCCTATCGCCATCTCATCTTGAGGTCATAGATGATAGTCACAAGCACATCGGTCATGCCGGAGCCGCTTCAGGTGCTGGGCACTTTACTGTCGAAATCAGTGCTGCCCCCCTTAAGGGCAAGTCACGCATTTTACAACATCAAGCTATCTATCAAGCCCTAACAGATATGATGCCTACTGAGATTCACGCCTTAAGCATCAAGATATTAGATCATTAATTATTAATTACGACTAATTTATTAACCATAATTAACCATAATATTAAAAAAATAAAAAATTAAGATTAAAATAAGTAAAAATTAAGAGCTGCTATGAACTACGAAACACTGATTAATGCTTTGGACATGACAACAATCGAAAAAATGAAACACGCATTAGAAACCGGCAAGTGGGCCGATGGCAACCCCTTATCTGCACAAGAACAAGAACATTGCATGCAACTTATCTTAGCCTTTGAACAACAACATCAGCCAGATAAAGACCTTGAAGCAGATTATAATCCGCGTAAACAAACCCCCTGTGCTTCCAAACAATCTGCCAGCAACATACACATTGAACAACCGCTCATTCATATTAAAAAATAATCACAAAATCAACCCAATACACTTAGGTATACTTCACATTGACGCCCACTCTTTTTTTTGATTTTGATGGCACCTTAGCCGATAGCTTTAATACAGCGATCAGTATTATTAATATCCTTGCTGACCAATATCACTTTCAATCCATTCAACAGGATGATATTGCCATATTCAAACAACAATCCCTTGGCAAAACGCTTAAGCGACTTGGCATCAAGTGGTACCAACTACCACAAATTATTATCTCAGCCAGACAGTTATTTAACCAAAAGCTACAAGAAGTGCCTACTTTTCATTACTGGCTGCCCATTCTAAAGCAATTACACCAGAAAAATGTTCAACTTATTATCTTAAGCTCAAATAGCGAGGATAATATTCAAGCATTTCTAACTCAACACCAATGGCAACCCTATTTTAAGCAAATCATCGCCGGTAGTAGCTTATTTGGCAAAGCGCGGCTTATCCATAAAACTTGCAATCAATATAACATCAACCCCAAACATGCCTATTATATTGGTGATGAGGCACGTGATATAAAAGCGGCTAAACAACTGCAAATGACGAGCATTGCCGTAAGTTGGGGCTTTCAATGCCCAGAATTCTTACAACAATACCAGCCAGATTATTTAATTCACCATCCAGAAAAACTGCTAGAAATATTAGGTATACAGCCTGTTTAACAAAGACCAATCTAAAGCTTCACTCAACTAAACTACTCCAACTGTTCCAATACCTTATCAAAATTAAAATCATATTTTTCTAAATTTTTATTATAAAACTTTGAAAACCTCTTAAAATCTATTTTTGCTAGATCTTTTCCTTGAAATTTATTTATATACAGATCTATGTTTTTACTCGTTAATAATGACATTTCTGACTTA
>NZ_AMFF02000051.1:46566-69999 GCF_000297215.2 Piscirickettsia salmonis LF-89 = ATCC VR-1361 | reverse complement strand
TACCTCGGTAGGTATTTTGCACATCCAATGATGCAAAATCGCCGAGCAAAACGCGACGACTATAAACCCTCGGCTGTCCGCGTCACACAGCGTTACACAGCGTTACGTGCCTTGAAGCGGCACACTCCACTACTGTGCTCTCACATGACTCTACGGTTCTTATAGATTTTTAGACACTCGTTACGCTTGCTACAGACCTAACGGTCTTTCGCAACTCCGCTCTGCTAAAAACCCGAACCTACCTCGGCCTACTCACCCCGTGCTTAGCACTCCATGGCTCGCAGCGGCTGCTGCACTTCGCTTATCCAATTATCTTATCACGTTTAGTGCAGACCTTAGGGCTGGTGATTGGCAATATTTTTGTCGCCCAATTAGGTAATTCAGCACTTGCTGCCAGTGCGCTTGCCACCAGTATTTCCATCGCTTTTTTTACTTTTGCAAATGGTTGTTTATTTAGCTTAGGACCAAAATTTGCTGACGATAAAAAAAATAAGTTAATGCTGGCACAATTACTATCACAGGCGTTTATTCTCTCTATTCTTTTGGGCCTATCTATTATTATAATTTTTTGCCATATTTCATATTTACTTGCTTTGTTCAATCAAAACGCCGCACTTATTACTCTCGTACAAAGTTATTTTTATGCTCTATCATTTGCTATTGTTCCTATGCTTTTAACATCAAGCTTGCAACAATATTGGCTATCCCAACATCAAGAAAAATATATTTTTTACTACAGCCTTATACGCTTAATTATTGGCATTTTACTAAATTATGCTTTTATTTTCGGCCTTAGAAATAGCTCAGGATTTGGCTTTATTGGCCTTGCCATTGGCGTCAGTATCTCGTCATGGCTCGGCTTTTTTTTATTATTATTGATGAGCTATTATAAATATAACTCTATTATCAAACGTGCAATCATCACCTTCAGCCTGCATAAAACATACCTGCAACCTTTTATTCGCTTAATAACAACTAGCCTACCCATTGGCCTGCAAATGTCACTAGAACTCATTGCCTTAATGATAGGCACACTACTGATCGGTCGTTTTGGCCACAGCGCACTTTCCGCCTGGCAAATTGTTAACCAGTATGTATTACTTTTTACGATAATTCCCTTTGGCCTTTCCCAAGCCACCTCCATTCTCGTCAGCGAAGATAAGAACAAAACCATAATCATTACTCAAAAATCTATTATTTTAGTCACAATTACTGCAATTATTGCCGGTTTATTATATATTAGCGTTCCTAACCTTCTTGCCATACCTTATTTATCAACACATGCAAAAAGCAACCTGAACGAGCTACTTTATTATCTTAAGCCATTTTTTCAGATTATGGCTGTTTACCAATTACTCGACAGCAGTCGTTTAATTTTAATCGGCGCTCTGCGTGGACATTTAGAAACATTTCGTATTTTTTTAATCGGACTATTCTCTTTTTGGTTAATCGCCTTACCAATCAGCCAGTACTTTATTCATTATTTAAATTGGCAAGCATTAAGCATCCCCTTAAGCTTTAGCATCGCCTTGCTCTTTGCCCTTGTTTTAACCGCATCTCAACTAAAAATAACATTAAGGAATATTTATGCAACCAAGTCATCTTTGCCAAAATAGTATCACTCTAAATAACCAACAAAAACAATTTGCAGAGGCTAGCTACCAGCCATTACTATCAGAGTTACAGCGTGCTGCTAAGACATTTTCGACTAAAAAAAATATTTATTTAGGTGGTTCACTGGCCTTAAAAGAACCCGCTTTATTTTGTCCACAGAATAAACTCACAGGCATGCACAGTGATTTAGATATTTTCGTGGTCAGCACATCTTTTAACGATCTAGCACAACTACAGCAACTACCACGCTTAATTGCAAACATATCTCCAGAACTTGAACGTAGTTTTCACTTTAGTCCGTTAATTAAGCCACTTAACAATATTTACAGTATTTCCCTAGAAGACTTATCTGTTGGTATTGACACACCCATCATTGAAGAAATAGCCATAGATCATGCTGCCTATCAATATCCACCACAAGCAAAATCAATGGCACATTATTTTATTTCCAAGCTATGTAGCTATTGTTTACCTTATCGAAATACCTCACATGCTTACTCTAATCTTGATAATAACCAAGCCACACGCCATCCTATGGACACGATCAAACTTGTTTTAACTGGCTTACGATTACAATTTTATGGGGTTATTAACAATACACATGGTATTCACTCTATCCCTGCTCTAGCAGAACAGGGCTATTTTAAACAGATCATGTCAAAAGCTGACATTCTGCGCTGGATTTTTCATCGCGAGCAATATGACCCAACAGCACACCTTCCTGAGATTAACATGCCCTCCTTTATTTTAAACTGCTGGCAAGAAAAACTTAGCCTAAATAACGCTATAACTTTTGAAAAAATCATCCAAGCAACAGAACAAAATTACTTTAATAAAAAAAATATCCTGGATAAACTCGCACTTGTTTTATTTGCTGGTTGCTTTTGCCAACTTAGCTCAAATGAAAAGCACAGTACAGTTTTTAACTACTATCTTGATCATTATTACAGTCTCTACCCTAAACCGGCACTTAATCACCCTAAAGCTCCTCATGCCAACATAAATACAGCAGAGCGCGAAATATTGCTCATCCAGCTCTACAACCATTATTTACAATCAACCACAAACAGCATTATTCCACCAACATCTCACGAGCAGAAAAATAATTAAATTAAAGACTAACTTCATAATTAGCACCACCCTTACTTAACCTAAGCGGCACTTACCCTGCCCGCCTTTAAACTCCAACGTTCATGTTTGCACCTGGGTGCTTATTTTTATCATTTTTTATCCACTTTCAAACAATGGTAATGATATAATCACGCAAACTTGCAACATGCGTCACTCACCATCAATTAAAATAGAATCAAAAAATATCAAGCACAAGGTAGGGCCTTATGGACTTTAGCCAAGCGGAGCAAACCATTGCTCAAATCTCAGATACACTCGATGCAGATCACTTTGATCAGGTCATTCCCGCCTGTCATGACTCGATAACTTTGCTCGAGCAAATCTGTGCGGCAATTGATGCGGCCAATCAAGCAAACTACAGTAAACAGCTTTTTTTCAATGACCATATCACCTTACAACGCATTTTAACTACAGCCATGGAAACTATTTTTAAATGCCGCGCCATTCAAAACTCATTTGAATTTCAAACATTACTCATACAAGAACAAGAATTAACAGTTAGCTCTGATAATAGTTGCAACCTTCACCCAGAGCAAACACACACTGCAATTAAGCAGCTTATTAACACCAGCAAAACACTCCACCTGCAATTAATCCATTTAAATAATTTAGTCATGACGCGATTAGAGCGTTAGTTTAATTCTCAATCATTAAATCTGTTTTATCGCCCTAATTCTATAATTTTAGATAACGCAGTCTTAATGCATTACCTACCACAGTGACAGACGATAGGGCCATTGCTAAACTTGCCACCATCGGATGCAATAACAGGTGAAACACCGGATAAAAAACGCCTGCGGCAATGGGAATGCCAAGACTATTATAAATCATCGCCCCAGATAAATTTTGCTTAATATTACGCATTGTCAGCTGCGAGATACGAATCGCATCGGCCACGCTGTGAATAGAGTGACGCAATAAAGTAATATCCGCCGCCGCAATCGCAATATCACTACCGGCCCCCATTGCCAAGCTCACATCCGCTTGTGCTAATGCAGGTGCATCATTCACACCATCACCCACCATTGCCAGCACATGCCCCAGGGCTTGTAACTGTTTTATTTTTGCTTGCTTTTGCTCAGGTAAGACATCACCAATCACCTCCGTAATACCCACAGTGTCTGCAATGAGCGTGGCCGATTCCAAGCGATCTCCGGTTAGCATCATCACGGTTAAGCCTAAATCTTGCAAACGTTTGATCGCTTCGGCACTGTCTTTCCTCATTCTGTCCATCACACCGAAAGCACCTAATAAGCGAGTTTCTTGTGCTAAATACAACACGCTCATACCATGTAACCTCTGCTGGTTAACCTGCTCAAGATCAGAGCTTAATCCAAGCTTCACCATCAAGCGTTGATTACCAATATAAAGTTTTTTCCCTTGTATCTGACCCATCAATCCCTGACCTGCAATCGTCTTAAATCCTGTCACCTTGAATAACTCCAAAGCATCTTTATTTGCTGCATGCAAGATAGCCTGAGCCAGCGGATGCTCAGAGTCTCGCTCCAAACTCGCGGCCAGTTGCAATAACTGCAGGTCATTAATCCCATCATCTAAACTGAGGGTGCATCTTAGCTCAGGCTGGCCCTCTGTAATCGTTCCTGTTTTATCCAAAATAACATGAGTAATCTTTCCAGAACGTTGTAAAGCATCGGCATGGCGAACCAATATTCCAAGACCTGCTGCGCGCCCTACACCCGCAATCACCCCCATCGGCGTGGCTAGACCAAGCGCACATGGACAAGCGACCACCAACACGGCAATCGATGTTGCAAGTACAAAAGACACCCTAGGCTCTGATGCTAACAATGCCCAAACAATGGCGGTTAAAACTGCAATTAATATCACCATAGGTACAAAAATACTGGATATTTTATCAGCTAAACGCCCTATCTTCGGCTTCATGCTGTGTGCTTCTTGCACCGCCTGCACCATCTTCGCCAGCATAGTATCTTCACCAATGGCTAACGCTTTAAATAATAGACTTCCCATCTGATTTAAACTACCCGCCACCACGCTATCACCTGCTTGCTTATACACTGCAAGCGGCTCCCCAGTCATCATCGACTCATCAAGATAAGACTCACCCGCGATCACCACACCATCAACTGGCACCTGAGCTCCTGGCTTAATCCTCAAAACATCTCCTAGTTTTACTTGCTCTATAGCAATACTTTCATCATCTAAATCACTTAAATTTGAAACACGTATCGCCATTTGCGGCGAAAGATCAAGCAAGGCTTCAATCGCTTTTAGCGCTTGCGCTTTACCTCGAGATTCTAAGCTATGGCCAAAATTAATAAATGCTAAAATCATCACTGCCGCATCCAAATACAGATGCGTCGCAGCGCTGGGAATTAAATGTGGCATAGTAATCACCAAACTTGAAAAGATCCAGGCTGCAAATGTGCCTATAAAAATCAGAGTATCCATAGTAAAAGATAGATGTTTTAAATGGCTTAAAGCCGCACGATAAATGCTTTTACCGCTAAAGAGCATAACCGCCAGCGTAATCACCGCCATCCCTAGCCAAAACAACTGGCCAGGTCGATTAATTCCACCATTCATCTGAAATAATCTTGGACCCCAATAATCCAAAATAATTAAAATAATCCCAGCTATTAACGCAACCAAAGCACGCAGTCGATCACCACCGCTCACAATGATTTTTTTCCAAGTCCATTCTTTCTCAAGCTGAAAAGACTGACGACAAGAAGATAAAGACGGAGTACTAGCACTCGATTGCACAGAATAGCCAAGACGCTCTAACTCCCGAACAACCTCATCATAACTATCAGTGTTAACAATCACCTGCTCCTGAGCAAGCACAACCTGAGCTTCACTAACACTCGTTAGCGCAATGAGTGCAGCCTCAATCTTGCTTACACAACTTGCGCAACGCATACCATTTACTTTTATCTGCTGAATCGTTTTCATCGTCTATCATCTTTATATATAAATTAGCCATAATACAGACAGACTAACCTTAATGTTAACATTAAGGTCAATACTTAAAGAGCAGATAAAATATATAATTTATAGTACTTTACCGTGCAAGCATGAGCGCTGACTATCACGTCAAAAAATTAATCACAGGCTTGAAATGCATTATGAAAAAATAGAAAAATTAAGGAAACAACGAATAAAAATCAAAACGAATATTTCATATTCACCAACACACCGTTTAAAGATAAATTAATTAAGTAATGATCACCTTGGCCAAATTGCTGTTCATTCTCAGTTGTATCCACTGCTAGCAACCCATCTAACGCTACTTTTAAGTCAAAGTGAGGTGTTAAGTGAAACGTTACACCCGGCTTCACAGATGAAGGTAATTTATCAATGAGTTCTTCAGCTAAAGAGTTATTGACCAGTGCGCTAGAACTGCCGCCGGTTACAGAGTAAAGCGCGTGCGGTGTAAGCTTTGCACTTGCACTTGTAACAGTGCTGGCAATACCCGATTGAAGAAGAGAAATGTGTATACAACAGACAATAATACCAACAACAGCTACTTTTCTCATTTTTATCCTTATATAGTGTGTTTATACCTTAATGTCTAGTCTAACCTAAACCGCGCTGACTCCTCAGCCATCTTCTGCTTTTTTATTGCTACTTAATTTCTGAATAATCGGACATACTGACGCCGGCATTTGCCCTGAACAAGTCGCATTTAAATGCGTTAAAGAACGCTCTACTGCCATTAATGCTGTGATTTTTTCTTTAACTTCAGTAATTTTTTCAGCCAACTGTTTTTTTACAGCACTAGCGGTTTTCTCTTTTGCCTGGCTTAAATCAATCAACTCTCTCACCTCAGCCAAAGAAAACCCAGCTTTTTTTGCATTATTAATCAAGCTTAATTGCTTAAGCACATCCGCATGATAATAACGGTAACCATTGGCCGCACGCCGCGCTTTAGGCAACAAACCCTTTTTCTCATAAAAGCGAATCGCCACTGCCGTCACTCCAGCTAACCTTGCCAATTGGCTCACAGTATCGTAAATTGCCGTGCTAATTCCGTCATAAATAATAAATAGCTCGCGTTACTCAGCGCTACAATTTCATCATTGTCACATAAAAAAGCCCACAATCATGAGCTAGTTAATACTTAATATCTCTAGGTGTTTATTGCCATTGATTATGCTTAAGCTGCTGCTTTTTTAGCTGCGGTATCTTGAGTAAACTCAGGCCACTGATCAACCGCAACTAACATTTCCGTGATCAATGCGTTAGGGTCTGCACTCACTTTAGCTTGCTGACAATGATTTAATAACGCGTTGATGCTATCAATGGCGAGTTCACCTGCTTTAGGTGGCAGCACTTTTGACACTTTTTTCATCCGTTGCAGTAAATTAATCAACTGCTGCAATGTGCGTCGTGCACTATCACGACCTTCTTGATGGCTCGCATGTTGTACTTGCTCTAATACTCGGCGTACCCGTGCAGCACTGACACCTGCATCAAGGACAATCGCTCTTAATTGCTCCATTTGATAAGGCAGCATTTTTCGCTCACCTTTTAAAGCTTTTTCAGGTGGCGCTTGCAAATCCCAAACAATACCAAACCAACTTAATACTTTAAGCACATAATAAGTAATATCAATTTCCCACCAATAAAACCCCTGACGCACTGACGCTTGGTAATAATGGTGATTATTATGCCAACCCTCTCCTAGAGTAATCAATGCAGTAATAAAGTTATTACGTGAATCATCTGACGTTAAAAAACGCTGTGAGCCAAAGACATGCGTTAACGAGTTAATAAAAAAGGTGGCATGAAATACACACACCGTGCTAATAAAAAAGCCAACAATCAGCCCCGGCCAACCCGCAATTAAAAAACAAGCAATCGCTAATAAAATCGCCGGTAAGAATTTATATTTATCTAGCCACACCAGCTCTGGATATTTCTGCAAGTCCTTCACCTCATAAGGCAAATACATGCTATCTTCATCAAATACCCAGCCTATATGTGCATACCAAAAGCCATGGCGCCGCGGCGAATGCACATCGTTTTCTGCATCTGAATTACGATGGTGCAAGCGATGATGGTTAGCCCACTTCAAAACGCCACGTTGCAACGACGTTTGCGCTAGAAAAGCCAGAATAAATTGAAAGACTCGACTGGTTTTAAAGCTCTTATGGCTAAAATAGCGATGATAACCTGCCGTCACCGCCCACATACGAATAAAGTACAGGCTAATTGCTAAAACCACACTACTTGCTGTTACTCCTGTAACAAAAGCAAGTAAGCAGATTAAATGCAGCACGATAAAGGGTATGGCTTCAATATAATTAATATTGTGCTTGACTTGTTTCATATAAAATTGCTCTGCCTACCATGTAAAAATTATGAAAAATATCTTTGTTTTCAGTATTATAGCTGACTTGTAAGCGCATAAATTTTTATCTTTTGCTCTGCAACAAATACTATTTAGTTGTCCTTATGATACTGGTTTTGCTTTATTTTGCAAACCGCCCCCAGCTCAGCCCTTTGCATATAATATATAGACCGTGCTATCGCTCTAAGTGAGGGCTGGGCTTTAGACACTAAATCATAAAATAGCCGTGCAAAAGACCCTAATCACCACTATAGTGCCATTCTTTTAGGTCATGCATACGCTGAGGATACAGTATGCCATCCAGATGGTCATATTCATGTTGAAAAACACGCGCATGCCAGCCTGAAACCTCACGCTCGATACGTTCTCCCTGTGCACTATAACCCCAATAGCGAATACACTCATAACGCCGCACCAATCCGCGCATGTGCGGGATACTAAGGCAACCCTCCCAATCTTCAACTAATTGATTACCGACAGCCTCAAATCCTGGGTTAATTAAAGTAGTCAAGGGAATACTCACAATAGCAGGATAACGAGGATTGGCTGAAATTTCGAAAACCAACACTCGCAAACTAACATCAATCTGAGGGGCCGCAAGTCCTGCACCATGATTGGCATGCATGGCCTCTATTAAATCAGCCGTTAATGTATTTAACTCGGGCGTATTAAACTCACTAACAGGCTCAGCTATTTTTTTTAAGGTCGGGTGTCCAGTGAAAATCAACGGCCTAACTGTCATAACCACACTCCTTGATCATATAAAACTCAATTCTAATGTATTAAACGACATGGCGACGTCTATGAATATAACGTTCGATCATTGCCACAATGATCAAGACTAATACTCCGATCAACGCCACATAAGCAATCTTATCAAATACGTTATAATAATGTTCTGCGGCGTGAACCAAGCTGTGCACCTGTCCACCAACACTTTGCACACTCGTCAAGCCCGCAACTTTAGCGGCAATGTAATTAGCAAAAGAACCCGTGACTAACATATAGACCCCTGCTAAAAAGCCCACAGAGCCTGCGGGGTTTAACCGCGTAATTTCAGCCATAGCAACCGGGTCAATAAATAACTCAGCAAAACCAACTAAAGATAAACCTGCAATCACCCACAGCATCGAACTTTGTCCATTCACAGTGGCCAACTGGGCACCTAAGGCAATGATAAAAAAACCTAACGTTAAAATAGCCATCCCTAAAGTCAGCTTAAATAATGCTGAGGGAGTCAAGCCCAAACGAGTAAGCAATCGCCATAAACCAACGACCAAGGCACCACCCACTAAAATAGCAAATGGGTTAATCGACTGAAAAGCTGCCGCTGGAATCATACCACCAAAAATATGCCGATCAACATTGCGCTCAATAAACAAACTAATTGAGCTGCCGCCTTGCTGATCAAAGGCCCAGAATATGACACCAAAGACCATAAATAATAAAATGCTAATCAAAGAACCCCGATCTTTCGCATCACAGCGTAAAAATAACCGTGCAATCAAAGTCACACCCGCAAGACCAATCAGCGTTAAGCACCAAATCGTCCACTCTTGATATAAAATAACCGCAAAGAGCGCCACACTAACAATCATACCGGCAACAATCGGCCCTAAGCTTTTAGCACTAATCAAGCCATGTTGCTGCAAAGGCTGCCATTTTGCCACCCCTTTGTTAATAAAGTGACGGCGGCCTGATAAAAAAATCATTAACCCCAGGGCCATACCTATGCCTGCTAAGGCAAAACCATAATGCCACCCCCAACGCTGGGCCACATAAGCACAGGCTAATGGCGCAATAAAGGCGCCAACATTACCGCCAACATATAAAATAGCAAAGCCACTATCACGGCGAGAATCATTGCGCTGATACAGCTCACCAAGCAATACCGAAATATTCGTCTTAAATAAGCCATAACCGCAGATAATAAAAGCTAAGGCAATATATAACGTCTGATGGCCATCTATACCTAAGGTAATATGGCCGATGACCATCAGCGCCGCACCTAAAATCACCGCCCAGCGATAACCCAAATAGCGATCAGCCAAAATACCACCAATAATAGGCGTCACATACACCAGCGAAGTATAGCCGCCATACAACGCATACGCATGCTCATCTGAAAATAATAACTTTTGCGTTAAATAGAGAACAAGTAAGCCACGCATACCATAATAACTAAAGTACTCCCACATTAGAATCATAATGATATAAAATACGCCGCGCGGTTGGCGCTGCACCTGAGTAGGACTACCTGTTTCCACTCTGCTCCCCTTCCCCATAAAATAATAATGAACCTAACAATGTACACTGTCTCGCACAACAAAGACAAATTTTATCTATAGCTTGCTTTCTCTATAATTCTGATGATCTTGATTGCAGTTTTAGATAACGAAATTTAGATAACGAAATTAGCAATATTCAACTATCCTTATAAGTAAGTTAAGAAAAGACAATCAAGATAAAAACAAGGAAGGCGAATCATTCATGAGCGAAGGAGTACTCGCTGCCGTTGATTCAAGAACACAACTCGTCGGCAAAAACCGCCTTGAGGTACTGCTGTTCCGGTTGCATAACCAACAATTATATGCGATGAACGTCTTCAAAATTCAAGAAGTGATGAGCGTTCCAGTGTTAACTCGCTTACCAGAAAGCCACCCGCATATTTTGGGTATTTCGCATATCCGTGGACACACCATTCCTGTGATTGATTTAGGGGTCGCCATTGGTATGCAAAGCCTATCTAATGATCCCAATGCTGTGCTCGTCATTGCTGAGTACTACGGCACCGTTCAGGGCTTTGTTGTCGGCAGTGTTGAACGGATTGTCAATATCGCCTGGAAAGAAGTCCACTCACCCCCGCATGGCGTCGGTAAGAATCATTACTTAACGGCGACGACAAAACTAGAAAACGACATCGTTGAAGTCATTGATGTTGAAAAAGTACTCGCAGAAATCGTCATGCCAGACATCAGCTCCTCCAGTGATACAATTAATAAAGACATCGATACAAATAACTTTAATGTACTCGTCGTCGATGACTCAGGGTTTGCCAGACGCCATGTCAAATCAGTCCTCGAACAACTTAATGTTCAGATCACACTGGTCAATAGCGGTGCCGATGCACTGCGCTTACTCAAAAAAGAAGCCCATCAAGATAAAATCGATGTCACTAAAAAATACGCTCTTATGATTACAGATGCCGAAATGCCGGAAATGGATGGTTACACGCTGACTGTTGAGTGCCGCAATGATCCCTTGATCAAAGATTTGCGTATTATTTTACATACATCATTAAGCGGTGCCTTTAACGAATCAATGGTTGAGAAAGTCGGTTGTGATGGCTTTATTCCTAAGCTCAATCCAGAAGCGATTTTAACCGTCACGCAAAATCGCATCAAAGAGATGATCGACGCGGGCATTAACCCGTTGGATGCATAATAGGCTCACCTTTATTTTTTTGTGTTGGCCAGGCCGCTAATACTGCTTTAATTAAGGTTGCCAAAGGAATCGCAAAAAATAGTCCCCAAAACCCCCATAATCCACCAAAAAATAATACAGCGACAATAATCGCCACCGGGTGTAAATTCACCGCCTCTGAAAACAGTAAGGGCACCAACACATTACCATCCAGCGCTTGAATCACTGCATAAACAATCATTAAATATAAAAATTGCTCACCGACGCCCCACTGGAAAAAACCAACCAAAGCCACTGGAAAGGTCACAATCGCAGCACCAATATAGGGAATCAGTACAGAAAATCCAATCAAAGCAGCAAGCAAAAAGGCATAATTTAACCCCAAAATAATAAAGGCAATATAGCTTGCAACACCGACGATAATAATCTCCGCCACCTTGCCCTTAACATAATTGCCAAGCTGCCAGTGCACTTCTTGCCATACTCGTTGCAGTAACCCGCGCCTAACCGGTAAATAATCTGATAACCAATGAAGTAAACGATCACGATCTTTCATAAAGAAAAAGACCAACAAAGGCACTAAGATTAAATACACTAACCAGACAATTACACTCGGCAAAGAAGCCACAGAAAAGCTCAATAGCGTCCGGCAAACATTACCTAATTGCTCCAAACCTATGCGCGTTTCAGACAGCAGGGACTGGATATCCACAGCACTAATATAATCAGGAAAACGCTCAGGTAAGAGCAAAAGCCATTTGCGACCATGCTCTATCATCCGTGGTGCTTCTGTAGCCAACTGCCCAAACTGATGAATCAATAACGGCAAAATAATAAAAACCACTGCGGCCAACAGTGCAATAAAAATCAAATAGACCAATAGAAAAGCGGGCAAGCGTGATAAACCTAAGCGCTTTAACCCCGTCACCAACACCTCAAGTAAAAAGGTAATAACCAAGGCGGCCAGCACGGGGGCAAGTAAGGCCCCTGTCAACCAAATCATCAAAAAACCAAAAATAAGCAATAAAATTAATACTGATGATTCAGGATCAGAAAAATGGAGCTTGAACCAATTACGAATCACATGAAACATGGCATCTTCCTCACTCTAAGGGTATATCAAATAGCAAGCAATAATATGAGATAATCAATATAAATAACCGAGGCCATTTTCCAAAATTATTTTTTTTTCAGCCAATAATAATAGACATTTTCTATGACTTTATGCTCTAAGAGGCTGTGCCCTGTTTGCTTTGCAAACGCCAAGAAATCTTGTTCAGTACTTGGATCTGTTGCCAGCACTTCAAGCACCTCGCCACTTTGCAAGGCTTTGAGTGCCTTTTTGGCACGCAGTAGGGGGAAAGGACAACGTAAACCAACCACATCAAGTGTGGCATTCACTTCTTGCACAGGTTTTTGCACAGGTCATACCTTAAGTTGATTAATTTAACCGCCAGAAAGATCTAAACCCTAAGGATACTTGATATAACCAGTTAATCAAAGTAAGAATAGAAAGATAAGAGAGTAAGCTGCTAGCTAGGCCTATCTCTAAGGTGAGAAAAGTGGTGGGTCATGTAGGATTCGAACCTACGACCAACGGATTAAAAGTCCGGTGCTCTACCAACTGAGCTAATGACCCGATACACACATGATAATATCAAGTGATAACTTAGTCAGTGATTGGTGGGTCATGTAGGATTCGAACCTACGACCAACGGATTAAAAGTCCGGTGCTCTACCAACTGAGCTAATGACCCTATACACACGTGACAATAAATACCAAGCGATAACTTATCAGTGGTTGGTGGGTCATGTAGGATTCGAACCTACGACCAACGGATTAAAAGTCCGGTGCTCTACCAACTGAGCTAATGACCCAACGAGCGGCTATTTTACTGGAATTTGGAAAAAATGCAAGGGCTTTTAATAAAAAATCCCGATAGTTAGATGCTGAAATTAAACATAAAAGCAGCGAATCATGCTCAGACGATTACTAGATTAAAAAAACAATCTCAAAAAATTAACCGGCCATTCCAAATAAAAAACTAAATATAAGCTTAAATATAAGAAAATTTAATAGTAAGTAATATTTAAGTCATATGATTAGAGTATCAGATTAAATTGTAACGATTCATACTTTCAAGCTTATAGCAAACACTTAACCTAATCGTATTGCCCGATATTCAGACTCATCGCCCTGCAAAAAAGCAATTCTACCACATAACTCGCCCACTCTACCCTCCTCATCAAGTGCTCCATCAATTTCTCCATGTGCCTCATCACATTCTTGCGAGCCTTCCCACAAGCTATCAAAGTAAATACCCGCTACATTGCCAAAAAATCCCCTAACAACACCAAACTGAAATTCTCCTTGGCCTTCCTCATCAATTTTATATAACCAGGCTCAATCAAATCTACATATTCCTGATCCCACAACGCCATCCAAACAATCCGCCAGTGACCGGATAGGCTTTGCTTTGTCATTGATTTGCTCATATCACCTTCCCGCAATATACTGGAAACACCTTCTGTAAATCACTGAGCGATGCAGCTAATTCATCACCATAGCCCCAGCCAGTCCAGGCAACACGCTTAACCTCTCGCTCTAACTGCGGCATGAACTCAGCAGCTAAAGCTCGATCCTTATGTTTAACCAGTGTATTAACAAGGCGAGCAAACATAGAGCCCATACTGTCATAAAATCGCTCATCAATATCACCAAACTCCAATATAAAATCATTCCCACAGCTAACATAATAAAGCATCAAACTTACTGTATCACGCAGGTTACCATTGGCTTTTTTAAATTCGCTGATTGCTTTACGCCCAATAGAAAGTTGCACCTCATATTTCCATGGCTCTTTTGGACATATCGCATTGCGAATGCGTGCTTTATACGGCATAAGGTGATCATAATTTCTCTGATCAGCCAAAAAACGCGAGTGAAAAAACGCTTTATTTTCTGAACTAAACTTATATAAGTCCTGCAAGACACCACACAATTGAGTCGTATCCATCTCTAATAACACTGCTTTGAGGTCTTTACATGTTTTTTTCTTCTGCTTCATCCTTTTCTTCCTGCTAATTAGTATTTTTATTCAGCCTGCGACTAACGGTTACTAAGCCCCCCGGCCCCTGAGACACTCAAAATCAATACAGCAACGCACTATGTTAATAACCAAAAGATACAATAACGTAAGACCAGTGAAAACCAATAAAAGAGATAAGAGACTAGAAGTTAGCAAATGGCGGAGAGGGAGGGATTCGAACCCTCGGTACGCGTTAGCATACGGTTCCTTAGCAGGGAACTGGTTTAAGCCACTCACCCACCTCTCCGAAATAAGACCAGGGTTATTATACGGCGCCCGGGAGGTTTTGCAAGAAAAAAATAATCTTAGGTTTTTATCAGTGTTTTTTGTTCATGCCAACTACTGACAACACGTAAAAAAACCGTATAATCAAACAAGGATATTAATAGCCCCGGTGGCACAGCTGGATAGCGCGATCCCCTCCTAAGGGATAGGTCACAGGTTCGAATCCTGTTCGGGGCACCAACTTTATAAACCTATAATAAATGCAACAAGTACAATATCACACTAAAAAAGCGCAATATCCTCACCTTTAAAATGGAGTGTCTTCATGATCATTACCTACGATGGCAAAACCGTCGACTTCCAACAAACGCACAGTCTATCAATTGAAAACAGTGATTTAATCTTCCACCAAGCAACGACCGATCAAATCCTACACTTACAGCCCCACCTAATACCCTGCATGGATGAAATTGCTAACTATATCATTCACTGCTTTAAGCGTGGCGATGGAAAGGTTCATTTAAACGATCATCTTGACCAATTCAGCACGGCTGTGCTTGTAAAACAAGATCAATCAACTTTAAGTTCACCTGAATAATAACGTTATAAATAACAACAGTCATATCATAGCAACTATAGAAAAACCAATAGAACCTCAGAAATTAACTTAATTCCATAGGATTCTTGAAGGCGTTGCTATGGTGCTTGTGCTTAATTCTGACATCGCTCCAAATATACAGACAGTTACAAGCTAATTAGCCCCTGAATCTGCGCTGCCTGCTCATACAAAGCCAACACAGCCTCACTTGATTGCACCCGCTTTTTGCAGCTAATACTAATATAATTGCCTTTTTTTGAAGGGGTCTGCTTTACCATTTGCTCTGGAAACAAAGCCAAGACTAAGTCAATTTGATCCTTAGGAACAATAAATTTAAATGGGTACTCCGCTGGCCAGGTATAGTTTTCTTCAAGCAACTCTTTAAAATTATCGGTCTTCATCACCCACTCACTACCTATCTACTACAATGCATCACTTAATTATGACTTAACAGGCCAAAGTTTAAGAAAACCACGCCCAATTGCAAGCCCTAACAGATAAATCTATATAAATCATTATAATTAAGTCGCCTGAAGCCTATTAATTTTATCTAAAGTGCTTTTACAGACATCGCTCACTGAATTTGCCACATTATCTGCAACAGCACTGCCAAGCACTGCAACTAAACCCACCCCGGTTACACTGCCAAGCAAATACTTGCCAACCGTCCACAGGGCTGACTTTGCATCAGGAAGTACAACAGGATCACTCAACGCACCTGAAATTTTAAATGGCGTCACCAATGAAGATAAATTCAACGCTCGCCCTTGTGGTGTTATTACTAGATTAATTGTATTATTTACCACATCAATACTACCGGCACCCAACACAAAAGATGATGGACTATCTAACACCAATGCCTGGCTGATAAACGTCCCTTTCTCGCCTTTAAAGCTAGAAATTAAGCAATTTAATGTCATGCCTTGCTTGTTATCACCACCAACTAATAACTTAATAATAGAAGCAATCAGTGGATTTTTAATGCCTGGATAAAACTTAGCTCGTTGCAAGACCAATGAAGTTTTTCCAGACAAATCAGCAATTAATTCTTTTTTATTTTTTCCTTGACCTTGCAGATGAATCGCCCCATTAAGCAAACCACCACTCAAACCACTCGCCATCCCCAAGCTGCCAATCACTGCACCAAAATCCAAATGGCCTACCTGTAATATCAAACTTAAACTAGCAGGCAACTTACGCCCATCAAAAAACACATCACCAGAAAACTGACCACCTGCCAACTGACTTTGAATCTCTTTAATATTAATAAAAGCTGGTTTAAAATGACGCTGACTGTCTTGCCCTTGAACAGCAAACTCTAAATCTTTTAACAGGCCTGCTAAATTTTTTACCTGAAAAACCATACTCAGCGAGTTCATTTTAAACTGCTTGACTTTTTTCGGCTCTACACTCGAATGAGAAAATAAAATATTTTTAAATTTTACTTTAAAATCAGTAAAGTCATTTATTCTATTAGCAGCCGACCTTTGCTTTGGCAGTACAGGATTTTTTACTACTTTATTTACACTATTACTTTTACCATAAAATTTCACATTGCCATCTTCAACAATCAGCAAGTTCGGCTCGATCTGGCCACGGATTAATGGATATAAAGAAACGGCAACAAGCACTCGCTTAAATTCCGCACCCAAACGTTTTTCTTTTGTACCGATAAGCTGACCAAACTTAACATCATAAAGATAAAGCTCTACACCGCTTTTAAAACTAAAACTAAAGTGCCCTCCTGATAATTTAACTTGATTAAATCCAGTATCATCTGATTTTAATTTAGCATTAATATTAGAATTAATTAATGAAATAATAGGGCGAAAATGCAAAGCATTTAAGCCTAAAAAACTAACAAAAAAAATGCAACTAACAACAACAAACACGTTGGTAAAGCGTCGAGCAAGCTTCATAACAACAACACAATAAACCACAAGCTTAAACTGTTGTAAGTATAGTCTCTTTCAAAGAGTCAGCCGTATTTAATTTATTAACGATTACAATACAGCACACATACTACCTTGCTCTTGAATAAGTACATCCTCATTGCCATCCATAAAAAAATCTTTAACCAAGGTTGCTACTGGTCGAGGCATACGCAGATTCTCTCTTTTAACTAATGGTTCTATTATATGACCTGCATCAATAAGAAAAATATTAATACGGCTCATTTTTTCATCTATTTCAGTAAACCAATCAAGTCCAAAAATACCCCCTCCCTCTCTCAAAGCCTCTTTTGTAATAAGCAACAATCTTTTAACTCGCGCCTCCAATCCTTCCCCGATAATCCACGCAATATTAACTAAAAGACGCTCTGGAGAATAAGGTGGATTATCTAGCTGTATCGAATTAACTGCTTTTCCCAATATTTTCCTTTGTTTTGGGCCAATGTCACCCCTACTTAAAAAATTATCTAATCGCTCTAAAACCTCATATAACCTCTCAACTCTCTCTCTAAACGAACCGCTCTCATCATCAACGGGTGGAGTTCGATCACTTGGCATATTACTCTCCTATATATTCAAAATATTATTCAAGATATCCAGAATAACAATATAAATAGTCATTCTGTTTCACAAACGTAAGCGTCGCTACCTAGCACTCCATGGCTCGCAGCGACGGCAAAGAAATCTAAGAGCTTAAATTTATATTAAGCCACTAAGTTTCATAACAGACGTAAGGATAAAAAAATTAATATTTACGTATAGATTTCGTTAAAATATGCACAGCCAAACCTCAAGCGAGGCAGGGAATTAAACAAAGAAACATATAGAATACATTTGTCCATCAGCATTCTTTTCTAATGCAAAACCTTAAAACTTCTTATTTAAATCTATAAAAAACACACAACTCATTAAAAATTTTAAAAAAATAAATCAAAAGCATAAATATTATGCTAAACATGTAAAAACACATTTAAAAATAAAAATAATTAACTGTAAAATTTTTAATATTTTACCAAAAAAAGACAATATTAAGTTAATTTATAAAAAAATAGTTTACATATAAAAAAAATTTAAATATTCGCCATAACATCACAAACAAAAACATAACACCATGAACAAGACCATCCTCAGCATTGAATTAACTCACAAAAAGGGGCAGTTCATGTATTTAGATATATATTTTGACGGCACTGGTGTTAACCTTAATAGTCCTACTGAAGAGAAATTTGGTAAAAGCGTTGTTGGCTATGCTTTTCTAACTAACCCTGCAGCAGAAATTTTCGTTGATTCGAAAGATAATAGCAAACTAGGTGTCAGAGCTGATGACGATGATACATCTAGAAATCCTTACGAACCTGAGCATGTAAAAATTTACTTTCCAGGCCCGGCGGCCAAACCGTGCACCTATCAAGGTCAACACTACCCAAGACCCGCGGCGACATACAATCCAACGCAAATCCCCTCTCTCTTACTCTCTCAGCATACAACAACCAATCGAACAGGCGCTAAAGGAGATGGCTGGGAGCATAACTTACAGCATGCGATCATCGTCACACTTAACTTTATCCTCACTCGTCGCCAATACAACCCGACTGAACCGATCATAATCAGAATCCCAGCAGCCTATAGTCGAGGTGGTATTACTGCCATTGCGTTCTCCAATCAACTCTCAGAATTGTTAGATGAAATGGGAATTCCTCAAAACCAAATTTTTATTGAAGAAATGCACCTCATTGATCCAGTCGCAGGCCAAGACTACGGAAAATTCCAAAACGCAGCAAAACGCCATGATTACAAAAGAGACTTGCGCCAGGTAGACCCAACCCGCATAGGCAAACGTGTACATAGAGTTTCTTGGTACAACGCAACACAAGAAAAACGCGGTGCTTTTACCGAGCAAGCACCCGGAGATTTTTCAACAGGTCGAGCAATCCTGGTCCCAGATAATGTAGAATGTAAGCGCCACTACCTACATGCCTGTCATAAATCTATCGGTCACCCAGATAGAAAAGGGGTCTTGCATGCTGCTGGCGCTTGGGTTTATCAACAGGCAACAGGCGCAGAGTTCCCTGTACCTGATGGTATAGAGGCAAGCTGGATCCATATGGCCGATGAATTCTATCCAAGCAAACGTGATCGCAGTTTTTCTGATGCGGTTAGTGCAGAGTCTCCAATAAAATCTGAACATTACACAAATTCTATTTTATATGATGTTTTTCATTCTTTTATGTATGGTTGCCCAGATAAAGTTACATTTGAACAAGCTTTAAAAGAACCTCGCTATCACTTTAACCCTATACTGACCTGGGCCTATAAAAATAGTAATTTTTTTCGGATAACCGGTCTAGCCATTGACGACCTTAGCAGTGAAGTCATCGCCCAAGCCGTTCAATGTCAATCACGACTTGATCTAGCCTTATTTGCCATACGTTACAATCAAGATCCATCCGCCGAGCATTATGCCATTGCAACAGGAACTCATGTCGATCACCAAACACTAGAAGCTATTATTACAGCACCGGCAGAAGAGCAAGAAGCCTTTCTTGCTGAGCATCTTCCCCCAATAACTGGAATTGCCAAAGATCAGCAAGTTGCATTGAGCGCAGTCCATAATGCAAAATCTCGACTCCGTGCAAGCTCTGCAGAGAAGAAAATGCCTTCATTGACCTTAGCAGAAGAGCAAATAAGGCAAGCAACAGACAAAGACAGTTGTGCTGTAGCTTTAGCCCAAGCTGAGGCAATAACAAAACACCCTACCGCTAAATTTGCCAACAGATACAGCAGATACGATTCAAAAGACTATCGTGCTACTGATTTTCAAAAAGCCAAAGAACACTTACAAGATCCCGCTTATCGTCAACAGCACGAGCACCAAGCTTATAGCCAAACCAGCCTCACATTCGATCAATTTTCAGAGCAAGAAGCCCATCAATCACCAAGCTCAGTGCGATTACTAGCTTATGTTGAACTCGAGCCCCGTTAATAAAAAAGACCTGATTATCAGGCCTTTTTTATTTTTCTAAATATAATCAAGCTAAAACCAGCTAAATTTATCTTAAAACATAAACATTATACGAACCCTGAACTCCATAAATACTGCTTATTGCTGTTGAAACCTTATTATTACTATATATCGTCTGAACAGGCATACCGGGTACAGCGTTCGTTATTTCATTACCTTTAGGGTCAGTAATTGTCAGCGCATAAGGAACACCTTCCGTAGTCGATGAAACTACTTTGTAAACAGTATTATCAACAAATGGTGAATCCGCTGTGCTAAAACTACACTGCGCCTCAGCCGTAGCTAAATCATTAAACGTAATATTAAAGCTTAAACTGCCATGCCCCTGAGCCTCAGTATTTTCAGTATAAGTAAAATCAGAAACAGTAGCAGTACCCTTACAAGGCTCTGCGTTACCAGATTTATCAACTACAACTGTATAACTACCATTATTATCACTGTCGTCAGAGTTAGTACTTGAATAATTAATTCCCGAAAAATTACCAGCAAATGATGACATTGACAATACTAATGCTGATAAACCACACGCTAACGTTATTTTTTTAAGTTTCATTTAATCGACCTTATAAAATCAAGTTACAAAAAATAATTAAAATAGATGACAGTTTTTTAGGTTAAAACTACCCTCCCATAAGTTGCACAAGTAAAATGCTTAATTTTTATTAAAACCGTAAATTATAGATATATATCTATATAATTAATATTATTAGACACCAAAAAAAAAGTTCTCATAATAGAGGATATAAAGAAAAAAAACTATTCATCAACAAGAAAGATTTACAAAAATCCAACATAATCTACAACAGACTAAAAACTATAAATATAGTCATATCAAAATGACTAGAATATCAAAATAATCTAAAAATTATTTAGTTAAAAATATAAAATAAATTATTTATATATAGCTAATATCTTAAAATTAACTTATTAAAATAAATATAAAAATATTATTTATACAAATAATAATTTATTTTAAATTTTTTAAATTTAGTAATTAGCTTGAGATTAATTATACATTAAAAACATTTTCTTACAAGGGGTATTTTTGTAAATACAAATGAATTGTTACAAATTCATGCCTTATAAAAAAATAACTTAATATAGTATATTTTAATATAATTTTAAAAAAAATTTAATTAATTTATTATGTTATTTTGCATAATAAAGTAAAAATAAAATGATTATTTATATAAATATTAAACTAAAATAATACTTTCTTAATATAAGCGTGGTATTAGCAATCACTATTGTCAGCGTAAATTATCACAAGATAAATATCAATAAATTCGTATTTACACGTGATGATTTCTAAAAAACAGGATAAACAAAATTGATAATAAATAAAGCAATTTTCCTAATAAAACCCGGTCATGAGTAATTACAAATTACACACACTGCCAACATCAATATAAACGTTGTTTCTAACAAAAAATACAGCACCAATTACAATTTACTAGCAAACATCCTAGACCATAACTAAAAATATTCATTCAGCTATCTTACTAAGAAAATATAGAAATCACCATGCTGATACTACAACTACAGCCACTTCGAAATCGATATGTTATTTACCTTTTATTTACATAGATATATAAATTATCCACTTTTAATCCATACTTACCAATAAAAAGCTAGAATATCATAAACCTATTATTAGTTTAGTGTACACAGAGAAGTTAAATGCAGGTTAACATCACTTTTGAAAATTTTTACTTATTTTACCGTGATATTCTGTATAGTTGATTTAAATAAATATATAAAATCAACATATCACATATCAATAGCTATCAAATATATTTAAATTTAAAAAATTAATTAAATAAAGGCTATATCTCTTTTAAAAGTAACGAAAGCAAAAGTAGCACTTAAGCTAACTGAAAATTTACATAGAGATATTCACCTAACTAGTTTAGAGTAGATATAATAGAAATTAACTATATTTTAACGTATTTATTATGAGAATTTTTCAGTCATTAACTCGATTGTGTTTTTGAATTACAAGCAAACATTAACATAAACTAAAAAATAACTAGAAAATTTTAAGTAGATATATTACAATCTATGGCCTATGCCTACGAAAGCACGGTGGTTTTATCATGGAGAATTTATTTACAACCTACTTTATAACAAATTTACATGGAGAAATTACCTTTATAGATGATTCTTTTTTAGGGCTAATGGATGCAAAGCGTGAAGAAGTCATTGGCCATAAACTAGGAAAATTTGTAACATTTCCTTTCGGAACCGTTAAAGGCATAAATGACAGCATTGCCCTTTTTCTAGGTATCAAAAAAGAGATATCAAGAGAAGGCATTATTTTCAATAATAAGATATTTGCTGTAGCAACTATACATAAGTACCCACACATTGATAACGGAAAAGTCATCGGTGTCATTTATAAAACGAATGCTGATCTTGACCAGTTTGCAAAAAACAGTTGTTTAAATGTACTAGATAGTGGCACGTATAAAGGTTTATATTTCTACAAAACAGATATTAAATTATTGATGATCTTGGCTCAATTTAAAAATATCAAAGCAAAAGATATTGCAAAATGCTTTAATTTAAAAACTAAAACTGTCTATATGTATAAAAATTCCCTTATACAAAAAATAAAAGCAGTTAGCGAAGGTGGTACAATTTGCTATAATGAGGTTCTACGCCATATTATTTTGAATGGCTTTTATGTGAACTATGATCAACGCTATGTCTGCTTACCTCTGACGGAGTTTTCTTTATATTCGAGAACACCCTTTAAAACATTGAAAAAAACCATATTAAGTTTAAAATTACCAAAAGAAGAAATTACATAGCTTTACAAAATCAAGGTTAAAAATAAATATAAATCAAAATATTTACCGAATATTTTTTTGATAGCGAACTTGGTTTCTCGGTAGTTTAATTGACATAATCCACCCCATATTTTTATAAAATTTGTGAGCTCTAGTACTAAAGCGCCCTCCGTCATCTGAAGTGCAACACTCAGTAGAGAGTTCATATTCATACAGATAAACTCTCTAGTTCTCCTTTTGACTTAGAGG
>NZ_AMFF02000051.1:41626-45968 GCF_000297215.2 Piscirickettsia salmonis LF-89 = ATCC VR-1361 | reverse complement strand
TTCGCAACTCCGCTCTGCTAAAAACCCGAACCTACCTCGGCCTACTCACCCCGTGCTTAGCACTCCATGGCTCGCAGCGTTTGAAGTTGCCAACCAGGCTTCTTTAATTCCTTGCTCGTACAACCAGCTTTCAGCTTGTTTTAATAATGCTTTACCAAATCCCATGCCTTCAAAGTCTGGCCTTACAAACAAGCCTAAAATTTTTCCTTGTGTATTGACAACAACAAAGCCAGCATCAGCAACATCAGTATAAGTTATCCAGCCAACGCAGTCTGTAAGCAACATATTTTTAAATAAATCTGGTGTAAACCCTAATTCTGCCAATTCTTTAGTAGATAAATAATTCTCTACAACAGAGCCTCTAATATCAAATACCGTATTAATATCATCTGTAACCATTGTCCTAATTTTCATCGGTCTCTTCTCTTTGAATTAAGTCATTTAATTAGATCTAATCACAGACTAGAGATTGTTTAAATCCATATAAAAAGACAAATGAGATAATAGTAATTATCAAGCATAAGACCATTAACCAAGGAAAAGCTAAAATTAACGACAGTCGCTCTGATTCTCCCCGGTAGCAATGCAACACCAGGCCCGCGATTCCAAGCCCCACTGTCGAACCAAATAAACTCATCATGTAAAATACACCAGAAGCTAGACCTTTATCTGCTTCATCTACAGCACTGACGGTCATTTTCATCAAACCTGGAGAGGTTAATGTATAAGCAATACCATATAATAAAAATAAAACCATAATCAAACTTACATGCTCTTGTATTGGCAGATAAATAAAGCCAATATAGCAAATAATTAATAAAATAATGCCCAGACTCGTCGGCACATAAGCCTCATATTTATCAACCAATTTACCACTAACAAATGAAAACAACCCTATCGCAATACTCATTGGAAATAAAACTAGGCCCGCAATATCAGCTGAAAACCCCATGACAAAACTTAAATATAGCCCTATAACGAATAAAACAATATACACACCAAAATGAATACCTGAGCGTACTAAACAACTCACAATTAATTTTTTATTACTAAAATGCTCTAGACAAATTAATGCGTGCTCTGCTCTCTTTTCGTTATAGATAAATAAGCTTAATGACACAGCAGCAAGCATAAAGCTTAAACATAACACCATTAAATCATTCAAACCATTTTTTAAGCAACTAAGGCCATAAGTAATACTGCTTAAAAAAATAGCAAGAAATATGACCCCCAAAGTATCAAACTTTCCTTTTAACTTTTCTGATGTACTATTTATTTCTGGCAGATAATTCCAAATAATAAAAATTGTCACAACACCGATAGGAATATTAATTAAGAAAAACCAACGCCAAGAACCATAACTTGTTAATAAGCCTGCCAAAGGAGGCCCAATCGCCATAGCCAGACCAACGACACCTGTCAAACCTGCTAAAGCAGCCCCTTTTTTATGGCCAGGCGCGCACAAATAAGCTGTCGCAGTGATATTTGGAAAAGCAACCGCAGCACCCAAACCTTGCATCCCCCGCCCAATCAATATCTGCCAAAAGCTTACTGAAATCCCACCGATCAATGACCCGCCTATAAATAGCACAAGCCCTAAAATCATTATCAACTTAGCCGAATATAAATCACCCAGCCGACCTCCTGCAATGATAAATGCAGAGAAGACAAGCAAATAAGCCAGTGCAATCCAGTTTGCTTGTGCCAGTGGCATAGCAAGGGCTGTTGCTATTACCGGAGTTACCACAGTAATACCGGTATACTCAATATTAATCATTAAAATAGGCAGAGCTAAAATAGCTAAGATAAATAACAGATTATTTTTTCTCATTAATACGACGCCTATTAAAATTAACTAATTGGCAACTATCTTAATACGATTAATCAAGAAACTCTAGCTCATTGCCATGAGCTAAATTAAACTAAATAAAGGCAATTTAGAGTAAAGATTGAGAATAATCTTGAGATGGACGATCCATCTCGCCAGTTGAGTGGCGACGCTGCATAAAGGGACTAAATGGATTAGATATATCTACGGCGATCGGTGACATTAAAACGATCGATTCAGCCTCTTCTACATAAAGCTTTTCACTACACTCAAAGTGTAAACCTTGAAAATCATTGTCAATAAAATATAATAACGTTCGAAAATTTTCCTTATTAAGATTTTCAGCGTATCTAGCTTTAATATTTTTAAGCTCAATTTTAAATAACCCTTTGAGTGACAACACTCTATCATCATCGCTAAACCTTGCTTTGAATATACTATATTCGCTAATACACTCTGCAAATTCATCATAGATACTATCAATATCAAAAATTTTAGGCGCAGTCACTATATCAAGTAGCTTCTTAAATATCATCTCTCTTCTCAGTGCTAAATCACAATATCTGCACACAGTATCATATAAATTAACATGGCTAATATCAGGATCATTCAAAGTTTCTGTTAATTTTTCTAATACTTCTGATATATACGGAATGTCTCTTGCTAACTGGGCTATAGTACCCTGAGCACACTTAAACTCCTTATCTTTTAAAAACCCACAAAGAGTATTAAAACCAGCACTTGCATTATAGTAAGCCCCATCAACACCAAGGCCACCAATACCTAATTCAGTGACTTTGCTTAAAATTGCAGAAAGCTGCACATTGACTTGCCTAGTTAAACGCTCGAAATTTTCTTGTAGTACAAGCTCCTGTATCCCCTCGATCAATACAATATTTTCTTCAAAGATCGATCGTACCGTATTTCTAAATGACTCTTTAAGCTTGGTTGCCACAACACCAATATGCTTAGAATAAAGCGATTTTTCCTCACTGTTCAGCCCCAAAGATTCAGAATTAACCCCGTCACGAAAT
Source organism: Piscirickettsia salmonis LF-89 = ATCC VR-1361 (assembly GCF_000297215.2). Lineage (GTDB taxonomy): Bacteria > Pseudomonadota > Gammaproteobacteria > Piscirickettsiales > Piscirickettsiaceae > Piscirickettsia > Piscirickettsia salmonis. The sequence goes on along the minus strand of NZ_AMFF02000051.1, from coordinate 43,106 downwards.
TCCCTTATCAGCTGGTAATACTCTTCGACCCTTTTCTCTTTAAGAAGATAGCGGCTTAATTCAGCTTTACTTATAATATATTTTCTTGTCTGCTCTAATTGTTCTATTTGCTGAACAGATAGCAATCCCTCTAACCATGGCTCTGGCAATGCAGAACAAAGATTAACTAAACCTATCAGTACATGCTCATCATTCTTCTTTTCAAATTGAGCAATATTTGTAATCGTTTTACTAGATAAAAAATGACCACAATCATAAACATAAAGATCCGTTCCAGAATGCCCCATCCCAGCTATTAAAGCCGAGTTTTGCCCACTTGAACCAAGAATGTCATAATCCGCAAAAGCTTTCATTAACGGTAAAAAGCGCCCAGGAGCATCCACATGACTTACCTGCTGCCCATGAAGTAAATTAGACTCCCAACGCGTTTTTACACAAAACTTTGTCTCACCATTTTTATATTTTTTAACCAAGATAGTGGCATCAGGCGCCTGAAAACCTACTATGCGCGCAAGCTTCAATGCAAACACTTCATCAAAGGTCTCAAGATTTTTATTTTCCTTGCTATCACGTTTGACTAAACTATAACCAAATGCTACCGCATCTGCTGCGAGTGTACTCGTTCTATTGAGCTCTTGATACCTTTTACTTTTCTCAAAATTTTCTTTTGGATTACTAACCTTATTAAAGAGCCCCCAGCTCAACCGTGGGTCCTTATGATCATTTTTTACAAGATAAGCCTTTCTTTCTGTTTTACAGTATTCGACAAACTTTAGTTTTACTGCTTTATATGCTACTTCTGTTGCACTAGTTGTTTTTATCGTTATTTTTGCTTTAATAGCTGAAGCATCGGCATCAAATAGTTTAATTAATTTATCATAATCAGTGATGTCTAGGTCATTAATGTCAATAGTACTTTCTTTTAAATAAAACTTTCTAAAGTCAGTAAATAAAGTATGCTCTTCATCTTGCTTAACACTGATGCCAATAAACCCTCGGGTTACTCCTCCTGGTTTTTCAGCGATCTTTTTCATTTTTAGGTGATCGTCTACCTCAAAATATGGCATCTATCATCCCCCTCTAATAACGACATACCTTATATATAAAACTAATAAAAATCTTATAAATACTGAGCTCAATAATAATTTAAATACTTACAATATTAATACTATAATTTACCCTATAAATTAACCAATAAAAAATAATAACTATACTTGTAAAATATAAAATAAACAAATATTCCATCACTTTAATTCATGGCATAAAACACGAAAATAGTTAAAGCCAATGACACACAAGATAGCTCAAATTTTAAAAAAAAATTTAACCAGCATAGAGTATAACTAAGACCCTAACAATAAAATATAATAATAAAAAATAATATTTAATACGCCCTCCGTCATCTGAAGTGCAACACTCAGTAGAGAGTTCATATTCATACAGATAAACTCTCTAGTTCGCCTTTTGACTTAGAGGGTAG
>NZ_AMFF02000051.1:9495-41472 GCF_000297215.2 Piscirickettsia salmonis LF-89 = ATCC VR-1361 | reverse complement strand
TTGAACACCAGAAGAAGAGCGAGTTTGAATTATTGCTCACCTAATCATGTTTTTTTAGAGTATTTGATGGCGGCTTAGTATAGAGTAGTGTTGCACTTCAGATGACGGAGGGCGATAAATATTATATAAATTAATCAAAAAAATTTATATAAGCAATACAACCAGGCAGGGATATTAGGGTATTCAAATAAAACCAAATCAACAGTTTGACTTGGTCATAATCACAACAATCAAATAATCAAATAATCAAATAATCAAATAATCAAATAATCAAATAATCAAATAATCAAATAATCAAATAATCAGGTTACATGCCAGGTATAGCCCGCTCAGTACTAATATGCAATTCAGCTTGTGCCCCCGGTTGTGCGGCTTGTTGCGCACATGGCGTAAACATTTGATATTCTGCGGCAGCTGCATTCGCAGCATGGCTTATCTGATGCTGCACATTTGCTTTAGACAGGTTTTTCAATAACCGGCCTAACTCATTCAGATCGTCAACATCATCACCATACTCCGCTTTGGCCTCACGTTTTCTAAAAAAATCTCTTATTGAGAATATAGTTCCAAGAATACCATTTTTAAGCCCAGCAAATTTCGCAGGCGTTTCAGCATTGATACGCTCTGCAACTTTATTAAACTTCGCTTCAAGCTGCTTCCACCTCTGACTACCTACTGGCTCACCAGATTCTAACAGAAATTCAGCCTCATCCTGCAACTGTCTTAATGAATTATGATTGTTTTCGCGGACTTTCCTCGGCTTAGGGCTTGGTGCGACACCCTCATGAGGCTGATACTCAAACCGTGACTGCAAACGTGGATCTACCTCTGCACCGGGTGCTAAACCCAATGCGCAGGCTTCAAAATCTTTTCTTGTAATTTCAGACGCGCCCGCTGGCTTTAATTCAGCAACAATATCCTGATATTTAGCATGGCTCAACTCTTGATTGAGCACTGCTGTTATCTCATCCATTCTATCAGGACTATTATCATAATCTGTCGCAATAACTTTAGATAAGTCCTCAAGAGTCTCACTTTTATTTAAGAGTTGCTCCCTTAATACCTCCCCATGCTCTCTTGCAAGCTCAATAAGCCGGCGTTTTAGCTCTAGCCCCCCTTGCAAACTCGATAACGTTGGCATCTATAATCACTCCACTGAAAATACAATTACTTACTATTAACCATATAATATTTTCACTATAGTCATTATGATAAAGAACCTAAAATTTATAACTTCCATGTTAAGTCAATGTAAAAATCCAGTTCTATCTAACATCCTGCTTACCTGTCCTTTTGATATTAAATTGCCATAATATTGACTAAATCAGCACGCCAACACCGCCGGCACTGTCATTCTAGCCGCTTCATGTTGCGCCTCTGCACCTTGCACCTCTGCAACACGCTCACTACTACTCATATGCATAAAGCTATCTTGAAACAGATTACTACAGCACGATTTAGATTCATCGACACTCTGTTTTAAAAGCCCACAACTTTTGAACATCGCATATCTTGAGTGCTTATGGTATTTAGAGGGTCGATAATCTTCATAGCCCTTCTTAGCAAAAAGACAGTCTAAAGCTTCTTGCCTCACCGCACTGTGCTGTGCTTGTGGATGTTGTTTTAACCAATCAACAAAAGCCTCCGTTGCCTTTAAACCATCCTTACCAAGTAAGCTATCAAATATATACCGACCACCCGCAGCATCAGAAGCACGATGACAAATATAGCGGTCAGCAGCAGCCAATGCAGACAACACTGCGTTACTAATAATGTCATCAACTAACTCATACTTTTCTTTTAAATATTCTCGATGATGTTTATCATAGTGTGCACCCAAGTCTGCAGCATCAGGGTTAAATTCAAATCTAACTAAAACAGCTTTATGGTCACTAACCTCTTTCCCCTTAGAGTCTTTAACAGTAATTACTTTTGGGTCCTTAATGGTTTTTTCAATGCTCTGTGAAGTTCGTATCACCATATTATCTAAAGCCCCAGCATCGGCTACTTCACGCTTCTTTTTAAAGCGAGTTTCGCTCTCACCTCTCGTTTCATGATGAGTAAGCTCATCTAACCTGGGAGCAAAATAACCTTTATCCCTACTAAAATGTGGAACATCTCCTCTAGAAAGAGGATCGTAATTGGCAATTAAATCGCTTGGACTCTCTGGTTTTAATTGACAGCGTTTACCATGAATAGAGCCCTCCTGAATAGCATCCTTTGATAAACGCTCATTATGATCACCGACAAATATAATCGTATCAAGCTCTTCACCACCAATAGCCAAATTAAACTGCGCCACTTCTTTTTTGCGCTGCTCTTGACTATTAGAGTCTAAGTGACAAGCAATAACCCCAACCCTTCTTTCTTTACCGTCCTCACCTTTAATCCTAAGTACTGCATACACCCCCCCTTTATTTATACTTTCTTTATCACGCACATTTCCAGGAGGTGTAATAAGATCAATAGACACTCTGTCAGCAATGCGCGGGTTTATAAGAATCCCCAGAGCCGTTTCAGAAGGTTTTACATAATTTTTTATATTTTTTGGCTTAGTATTAACATTCATGTGGCCTTGATATAGCTCTTCAAATGGAACACCATCTTGGTTACGCAGTCGCCCAGCCAATCGCGTTGATAAATGTTTACACAAACCCTTCGTTGTTTTAGCCTCTTGAGTGCTAAAAATAACAATATCAGGAATTTCCCCGTCAGCAGTTACTTCACCGGCTAATTGATCCATGCATGCCCCATCAGCTTGCTTGTTTCCCACATTCCATGTAAGTGTTAAAATTTTAGGCATACGCCCTCCTTAAGGAATTATTAAATTAAAATTAAAAGATAATTACCAAACATAAATAAATTAAGATATATAATATTTTAATTAAATTAACATTAAAAAAACATCAATAACATATAGAAAATGCTTAAAATTAGCTGTGCATGTAAATTAAAACAACATTAACAAATTTGTTTTTAATTAAGGTTTTAATTAGGACAATAAATACAACTTTAGCTCTTACAATAACTTTAAGATTACCTTAGAAAAACATTAAAAATAACTAAGTTCTCTCCATATTATAAATACAGGTAACTCACTAGGATAAGATTAAAGTTATTATTTTAAGGTTTAGTAATATGCCAGGAAAATTAACAGTAGAAGCATTAACAGTACATGTAGAACAATTAATACCATACTCTAAAGAAGCGTTTATCCCGGATCAACATTTTAACTTTAGGGGCATGCTAGATGGCATAAAGGTCGACTATGAACCGCTTAATAGGGGGCAATGGGACACCCTACAAGCACAGCTTTATCAAACTGCTAGAGTTGCAGCAGGCCTTGAGCAAGAAGAACCAGCTGAAAGAAAAAGGCAAAAAATTCAGTCACTTTTTGATCAATTTAATCAGCTTCAAGAGCAAGCCAAACAGGCTGAACGTGCAAGAGAGAGAGATTATACCGACAGCTCTTCTAGCGATAGCGGAATGCTGGCCCAAGACTCAAGACCGCCCCTCGATAGCACAGATAGTACATCAAAAGAACAAACATTAATGGGAAACTTATCACACTACCTTGATCATTTACATAAAAAGCATCAAAAAAGTGTGCTTCAAAGTGCAGAGGAGGATATGGCTCACAGTTTAGCAAATGCAAGCCCACAGCTTGCTAGCATGCTTCAAGATGACCATGATGATCCATTTACTGAAGTGGAACCTGCTACACCTTTTACAAGCTTCCAAAAGGTAGCAATTTTATCTGGCTTTAACAAGACTCACCTTACTACCGGACAATGGCAAGCATTAGACCAGCAAGCTAATGCTGCTGCTAGAGATTTAACCGGTGATAATAAACCAACTAAGCTAATACAACTATTATTTTCATTTAGAGAATTTTCTGCTGATTCAGAAGTAGCAACCACTCAACAAAGTGGATTAGGCCTCGCACTAGAAAGAGATTCAGCAGCTAGAGCCTTGCGAGGTGATATGTTAGACCGAACACACTCACACCCAAGACAGTTCACTTCTGGGTATAGTAGTGATGATGATGACGAGATGGGCAGTACTAGAAGAGGGCTACGCCGCCAGTCTAGAAAAAGAAGGCCAAGTCCACTTGCACAAGCCACTCGTCCAACCCTCACTGAATCAAGTGCCGCACCGCCTCCACAAAAAAGGCGTCGCCTAAATGCTGTTGATTTGACAAAAACTGGTCAAAGTCCACGGACAGCTTCAGCAACCGTAGCCGATTGGTCTACTCCATCCCTTTTACCAGGAAATCCAGCAAGCCCTCAGCCTCAAACAACAGCAGCAGCACAACAACCTGCCCCTACTCCAGCTCAAGATGGAGAACAAGGAGAACCATCACCAGGACCAAGAGGACCAAGCTCAGCAGCACCTGCTCCACAACAAAATACAGGTGCTCAACTACAAGCCCCCTTAGTTCACCTAGATGGTGGCTTCTTAGATCAAGTTAATCAGCGCTTTCAAGGACTCACCGGAAAAAGCACAATAACCTGTGAATTTGCCGATAATCAAAGTAAATTAATCGCCAAAGAGCCCGACGGTAAAGAGATCGCACGTGTTGATGTTACACCAAGTGCCGATGGCTTATCTATTCAACACCATGGCACAGAACCTTCACGCCAACTCGCCGCTTCTGCTGCAGTCGCAGCGCTAACAGCTACTCCAGGTGCGAAAATAAAAGTAGAATCTACCGGAGGCAAGCTTAGCGATAAAGAGATAAAAGCCGAATACAAAACACTTCTCAATGCAGGTGCTACTCATGATCAACTTGATTTAAGTGATCTGCCATCTAAACTACAGACTGAAATTCAGCAATTGCAACCTCAGCAGCCCCAGCAGCCCCAGCAACAAAGAGAAACCCAGTTTGCTGTCAAACCACCAAAGCCACCAAAAGACCCTCTGCGACCTTTTGAAGCACAAGCTGCTAAAGCAGCCGCTCAAGGAGCTGAAGCAGCAGGACTAGTCACAGGCACAGATGCTGATTTTGATCATGGCGGTGCTCTACAGCACCCTATCTAGTAGCCTCAATAGCCTCTAACTTATAACAGTCCACAGTAGTTAGAGGCTTCTTTATTATGGTTAGGATGAATTTGCTAAGCGATTAACGCCTAAACAGTTCATCCCACACAGCTGCAAAAATAACAATCGTTCCTAAAATTACAAACGCACCAACAAAAAGTGCAATAATACCCAGGCCAATCCACTCAAGAGTATGAATAATTGAGTCAATACTGAGTACAAATTTAGTCAGTCCACCACCTGCAAAGGAAATAATTAAGCAACCAAGTACTGAGACGACAGCTAAAGAAATAACAGCAGCTTTTTTCAAATCATTTCTCTATCTAAATTAATATTTATCATGCTGTTGATTATATTTTATACACTATTTTTTAAAGTTAATTTTTTAAAATTAGTTTATTTTTAATGATTTTATCAAATAAAATAAAAGAAAAAAATACAAGAAGTAACCCTGCGACAACATCCATAATATAATGCCAACCTAGTAGCACCGTTGCTAGCCATAATAAACTATTTAAAAGCAATAGCGGCACAAGAAAATATATTTTTTTTCTAAATAGTAACGTCAATAACGCAGACCAGATGACATGAAATGATGGAAAGCTAATTAACCCTCCGCTAGACACAGTTGGACAAATTTTCTGATGAAGTTGTTTAAATTTTAATGCTAAATCTATTTGACTATCGATAAGATATTTATGGTTTAAAACACTGGCAGGAGATGCTGTCGGCCAAAAATAATACATTAAGCAACCTATAATATTTAAAAAGCATAATTTAACTAAAAAAGATTCAAGCTCTAATCTATCAATAAAACAACAAGCAAGTACTGGTAAAAAAACAATTTGATACGTTAATGACTCATACGCCCAATTCAATATTTTTAAATATATAGCATGCTGATGGATAGAAGCAAGCCATTGATCTTGATTAAAGCCCATCAACAAGTCTATTTTATGTAAGTCAACATCAATAGGTGGAAAGGGTGAAAACTGTACATTGCAAGAGATTATCATGGCCATAATACTCAAAAAATACAGCGCAATAAATTTAAAAACAAACCCCGCTTTTGGCAAAGAGCGATACAGCGTTGCTGAAAGAATAAGCAATAAAAATATCAGTAATACTAACACCCCATTATTTATATTTATTGGATTACCATTGCCAATATAGTGGGTATAATTATCGTTAATAAATACAAATAAAAAAGATAAAAGCATCAGCATTAGAGATAAGCCAATAGATAATTTATCAAAAATATTGAACGCTGTACCAGCTTCTTGGCCAAAACCACCTATCTTTAATAAATCAAATTTTAAACCTACTTCCATAACTGCTGATACCATTCTTTTAATGTCATTCCTAAATAGCCGCACTTGATTTGAGTCAACCAAAAATGATACTTAAAAAATAGTGCAAAACAAACGAGCGAGCCTGCAGCACCAACAATTGCGGTCATATATGACTTATGGAAAACCAATAGTATTGTATACGTTAAAATAGCCACAAAAAATATAAAATAAAATACTGCTAATATTAAAAAAGCTTTCCTTGCAGTTGCAATTTTACTTTCTGACATACCAGAAGACTCAATAGGAATTTTTTCATTTTCTTTTATATCTTTTTGGGTAGCAAGAGTTTTTTTATAAATAGAAAAAACAAATTTATAACTTTCTTTTAGAAAAGGCAGTGAAAATGACTTACTTAAAAATGACATAAACCGTTTAATCATAAACCTATCTCACATATTTATCTATATGAATGTCTTTATTTCCAGAAGCAACCATTTCCTCAATTATATCAACAATAATCAAAGCGATAATAAAAAATACGTCCTCAGTCACATCAAAAAAAATATATTCACCATCCTGACCTTCTAATCTTTTTTTTCTATAACTAAATTCATCATTAAATAAAAATTTATATGTCAGCTTCGCTTTTTTTAGAATTAACTCTATAATTGGCTTAGTAATTGACAGTACATCTTTATAGTTAATTCTTTTCTCATTATAAAAAAAATTATACCCTTCATATAAATTCATTACCCTATTCAAAATAGTTTCATGATTCATATTAGTTACTCCCTTTCACCTGAACAATTTGAGAAATACCCATTAAACTATCCTTAGAATCATCATTTCTTTGTACTAATACCGTCCACACTAAATTTTGTGTATCCTTCGAGTTACCCTTTTGATAAGTGATCGTCACAGGCACCTGTAAGCGCCAACTGTAAACTCCACTAACAATACCCTTCTGAATAACAACCGGAGCATCCGTAACTACCGCTCTAGAAACATATTGACCACTTTTTATCTTTCCAATAATATTTTTAAAGGCTTTTAAATATTGTCCCCAACCATATTGGGTAAAATACTGTCTTTTACCTTCAGTCTGATTTCTATAATTTAAAAAATCCAATGTATTGATATTAACCACCGCATTAGACAACCAGTTAATAACATATGCATCATTTTCTACTGGATTAGCTAATGACTGTAATGTAATCAAACGACCACTATCAGTAACAGCAAAATAACTAGGCTTAGGTTTAGTAGTTAATGAAATTATTAAAAATATCAAAATAATTAAATTAATCATTATTGAAATTAATAATATTAATGCAACTCTTCTAAAGTTATCACGGTAAAAATCATTTCTAAGCTTTACTTCATTTAATGCTTGCGAACCCAACTCTACACCCCTTAAATAAGCAAAGACCAACAGAGTTTAAATAATGTATTTAGTCCTTAGGGTACATAAAAATAGCCCATCATGTTACCAACACCTTAATTAGAATACTGCCTTTTTAAGTTAAATTAATGTAAAAAATTACATTAAAATAATCTTAAAATAAAAAAGATAATATAGTTTAAAGTAAGTTACATCAACTTAAATTAAAAAAATTAAAGTAGGGGGTATAAATTATATGTTTATAAAAAATAAAATTTTTTAAATAGCAGAGCAGATAAAAAATATAATATATTTTATTATCTTCATCATTAACTACTACATTAACGCCAATGTTAAATAACAACTGGCGCTAATAGCAACAAATTATAAGTGATTACATAAGTCCAGATATTTTAACACTTATCATCTACTACATCTGGTTGTGAAGGATCTTTTGGCCCCTTAATACAAAAAGTTGAGCCACTTTCACTAATCTTAAGATATTGGCTTAACGTACTCGCTTGACTGTAATAAGTTCGACTACTCACTGAGCCTGCATTCATATGAATCTTGCCTTTAATAGACGCCTGGATATAAGGTGCGGCATAAAACATGGCATGAAACTTATAGTAATGATATCCAACATAACAACTAGCAAAAGAAGCATCCATTTCTTCATATACTTGAACGGAGTCATCTGCATCTAACACATAGTTTTTCAACCCATCCATTGAATACCTTTCATCACTACTACCATGGCTAGGATACATACAATCAAAGCTATCAAAATAAAGCATAACCTTTGCCTTTGTATTATTTGTTATTGTCATCGTTCTGCCATGCGAAGCAAACAAAGTACTACAGAAAGAAAGTGACAAAGCAATTGCTAAAGCTTTACTTAGGCTAGACATAAATCAATCCTTCTTTATTTACAAAAATTAAATAATTAATAATATCACTCTCCCATCATGCCGCCGCCTTCTTCCCTGGCAAAGCTTCCTGCAGCACCTCCAGCCTTTTGTGCCACTTGAATATTTTGTGAATCTGCACTGACATCAGCTTGTGTTTTCTCTTTCTCACCTTGGATATTTTTCTCTGCACCACTACTCATTGACGAGCCTGCTTGACCTGCAGCATTTTCAGCTTTACCTTGTAACTGTTGAATGTCATCCGCACCGGCACGATGATTTGAAGATGCACCAATCCAATCAAAAACTTTATCTGGAATGAGATAGATCACTGAAAAGCATTTATTAAATGCAATCATCATAAAGGACGAATAAATAAAAATTAGAAAACAAGAGACAATACCTTGGACAATACTTGATGATGAGAAGTTACTTAATAATAAAGAAGCGACAAGGTGAAACCCTTGTGCAGAATAAGTAATCAATACATAAGTTAATGCCATAGCAGAGATCACACCGATCACCATTAGTACTGGTCTAAAAATAATATTCAATGCAATTTTAATGCCTGCAGTACCATGCCCTAATATTTCATGCCCTTCAGGGTAAACTAAAGCTAAAGCAACCAATGGCGTCGCAACTAAGCCTTCTAAAATACTTAACACCCAGACAATCGTGCCAGCCCAAAATAAAAAATAAGGAATTAATGGCATCATCACAATAAAGGTAATTGCCGCAGTAAATAAAGAACCCAGTATCATCATTGCCAGAGGTAACCAAGCTAACGACACCGAAAGCTGCCCCATTTGTGAAGCCATGTACAACTGCACTGAGGTTTGACCCAAAATAGCCGTAACCTCACCAACACTACTGATAGCGCTAGAGCCAAATACCGCTCCAATACCTGAGGCAACACCTGCACCAATTGAATAATCATTGATTATATTTTTGGCACCTGCTTCAATGGATTTAAACTTTGCTTGATAATTATCAAGAATGCTCGTAAAACTATCAAGAACCATCTGTACAACATCAGCACCCGTTTGCTGAGCTTGCATAATTTTACTAAATAAATCATCAGTAGGCATACCCAGCTGATAAAACTCATCCATCATACTAGTAACATTCAATCCGGCCCCTTCAGTACCATTACCGGCTAAATTACCAAAAATTTTATCTATTACTGCATAAACCGGCACCGAAGTAGTATCATTTGTTTGATATACGCCATTGGCGATCAAAAAGCTAAATAGATTATTTAAGAAAGTGACTTCATTTGGTGATTTTTCTAAAGGTTGACTTATTGAAGATGCAGACATTAAATTAAACAAGTAAACAAAAGGCAGCTGAAGATCATCCGGCAAAGCCAGAAGATTTGTATACAGTGTATTTGTCGCTTCACACTGAGCTTGATTGCTCTCATCTCCATTTTGAGAGCAATCAACACTTGCAGTTGAGCTATAAACCGCACGAGATACCATTGTTTTCCAGTCAGTTGTAAATAAATTCATCCCATCTGGAACCGTACTTGTTTGCGAAACGATGCCAGCAGATTCGCTAAATTTTTCCCCTTCATTACTAGAAACATCATCAGACGCATATTGCGTATCACCAGAACTATCTTGATATGCAGGTACTGAACCATCAACTACAGGATAAAACTGTACTGACATTGGTACATTATAATGCACTGTTGATGATATATTCATATTCGGATAAGACAATTCTGCATCTAATTTATCCTTAATAAGTTCTAGGTTATAGTTCATTATTTTATCAACAGCCAAATAACTTTCACCGCCTATCCACCAGCTATTGATATAGCTTTTAAATGGATGATCAGGATCTGAATTATCACTTAGGCCATAGGTTTGACCAGATTCTTCTAATTCTAAACACTCTAAATAACGCAAGCTTAAAGTGCCAGCACTACCATCATCTGAGCTGATTAGATAATTTTTACATTTATCATAATAACTTTCGCCATCTGATGATGTTGAGCTATCTGTATTTTCAGCAATACCTTGAGCTGCATTTGCTTGTGAATCAGCAACAGAATTAAGTAAGTTATTATTTAGTTTATCAAGATAAGCATTTAGGTTTTTATTCGCGTCATCAATATTGTCATTATATAAGTTATCAATAATATCGTTCGTATATTCACTGGCTTCTTTAGAGTACGAGTTCTCACTTCCCGAGGTATAATTTGGATTAGAGAAGTTAAAAGCAATATTACCATTCGCCTCAACATAAATGGTATTATCCGAACTGCCATCACTAGAGTCTGAAAAAGTATCACCTAAAGATGATTTAAAAACAATTTGCTGACTATAACCATCTACCGGGAAAGTATAATAATAATTATATGATGTTGACGATTGATTACCTAATAACATCGTCATCGAGTTAATACACTGTTGACTAAATAATGCACTAGTTAAGTTTGGATAGTCCGGATGTGCTATTGTCATACCACCATAGTTATAAGGCGACTCATAAAATAGATTCATCGCATAAGCAAAATCACTAAAAGCGGATACCGCATCATCCCCTTGACATAAGCCATTTACCGATGAAATTAAATTAGGCATATCAATAGACGGCAAGGTTGATTCAGTATCTAAACAAAAAGTAGGTACGCCATCAACATTATAAAATTTATTCGAGGAATTACTCGGATCACATTGATAGCTAGTGCCACTATCAGAATTGACAATACTATTTGCAGGTAAACTATCAGTTTGCAAACCTAAATCATCTGCAACCTTCTGAATAGAACCATAAAGCACGCCTTTGCTCACATCAACTTTCACATCATTTAATAAACTGATTGGCACTGCAGGAATTGCCGTGTGATCCAGACCGACTCCTAACTTATTCCAAACATGATTAGCGAGGTGTACACCAACCAAAACACCATACAGTAACACCAATTGGATAAAGCAAAATCCATACTTAATTGGCACAACCGCGATAGGCCCAAAAACACCACGTAGTGGCGCCCATAACGATGACCAGTTACGCCCTAAAAACTCACCTTGATGTGCGGTATTTAAAGTCCCAACAAATAGAACCACTGAATAAACTGCAAATAGAACACTCATTAACCCTGTATTAAAGGCAGATATAGCATAATGAATGATTGTTGTATCTTTACCTAAATCTGTTGTTCCTGTTCCAGATACCCAATAAATAACATTACCAAATATCTGAAAAAGAAAATAAACAGATTGATCATCTAAAGGACCTGGTACTACAAATGACATAGTGTTTTCCTTATAGTATTTTTTATCATTATCTATTAATTAATTATTTTTCTTAATTAAGACTTTATTCATTTTCATTAAGTTAATATTAATTTTTTCCAATGTCTTCTCTATATCACTTAATTTATCAACTTTTTTAGCTAATGATTTATTATCTAAAATCTCTGCTATTTTCAATAGCGAGTCTATTCTTTGCTGCTGAATCTGTTGATAGTTAATTAAGTTACTCACAGATAATTGCAAGGAAACACTACGTAATAATTGATCTCGTGTTGAAGACTTTAAGCCATTGAGCCAATCTGAGCTCAACTGGTCTTGCACTGAAATTAATATATTTTGGTTAGTTACATCATTAGCATTGATTTGTGAAAGCGCTGCTGACGCCAAAAAATTAGCTTGCGTTGATATTCCTACTGGAATAACACCACCATCACTCTCATCACTATAGTAATTGCCTTGTACTAGGCTCATATAGTAAGGGTTGTATGGAAATTGATTAATATAGTTAGAACTCTGTTCTGACTGGCTTTTACCATCACTTGTTGTTGTAGCACTAGTCAATTGATTAAGATAATCAATAAATTTAGCAGTATTACTTTGACCAGACCAGCCCTCAACACTACTTTTTAAATCTTGCGTAAGAACCCCTGAACTTAATGCATTATTTGCAGTCGCCAGTGACTGATTTGTTGTATTTTGATTATTAATAATCAAATTTAAATCTGTTTGTAAAGCAGCTAAGGATGAAGATGAAGAGTTCGCCAAACAACTTTGCACTATAAAAGACAAAAACAATACTATCCAGGAAAAAACTAAACCTTTTTTAAAATAATATACTTTATCTTTAAGTTTATTTTTCATATCAAACCTCATTATTATTTTCATCATCTTCATAAAACCCATTCAACAGCTGTTTTAATACTAGTTTACAAGCTGAATCTAACGTTAATTCATGATTTTCATCAATCAGTGCTTCAATTTCTTTTGTTGCACTTCCTCTTGGATATTTTATAGCTAAGCGTCTTCGTGCCTCTTCTGGGCCTAAAATTTTATATAAAGATTCACGAATATAAACATCTTCAGTCGTCGTATTAAATGCCCATAATTCTACGGCACTGATGGTACTCGTTAATAACTGAGTATTAACTCCTTGTTTCGTTACAAACTGAGCAATAAAAGTGGCCCCTGAACTTTTAGGTCCATGAACTCGTGTCGCCAATGCATATTTTTCTGTCTCATTTAAGCCAAACGTCTTACAAGTCTCTTCAATACTTTGCGTAGAGCCTGAATCTAAAATAAAAACACCGGTTGCAAAATCAACCATCAACTTATCAAAATCCTGTAATGCCTGAGAGGCTAAAGAAATCTGAATTTTCCACTTACGCCCTTCACGCATATCTTGAATCACTTGCTCACGTACCGAAGGGCTATTCGCGGTCCGATGAAATTCATCATATACAATACGCTTAGGCTCTTCTAAAATTTCGCGTACACGCTCTTCATGATAAGGGTGATAATTCCTAGGAAAAGACCGAATATCATCATGTCGTAAAAAGTAATGCTGTGCCATTGCATGTCGTGCTAACATATACATAACTGCCGTTTGTTTCTCTGCAGCTGCACTGCCAGATCTCGCAACATCTTCCAAATCAAAGGCAATAATTCGTGCTTTTTCTAAACTAAGCTGTGTCGGACTCGTTAATGTTGGAAAGTTACGAATCACCGCCGACATTGTTCGGCAAAATGCAGAAATAAAGTCTTCCTGAGTTCCTGGCAACGAAACTTTACTATAAATATCTTTAATGCCATGAAAGTGGGCTGTTGAAATTGTATCAGCCAATATCGGCATTGCATATTTTTGTGCACGTATTGCCAAATCAAAGTAACCTTTTTCAAATAAGCTATCCGTCAACTGCCACCATGTCATCTCTGGATTAATTTCGATATTAATTTGGCTAATTTTTTCTTCTAAATAACTATCCATATGTGGAATATAAGGCTTAGGCTGCTCACTATCACTAAATTGCCGATACAGTTCATCAACTAATAAACTGAGCATTCCTGACATGCCATTAGGAATGTCATCTTTCACCCGTTCCACATAAAGTAAACTTAATAAGTTAATTAAAAATGATCGATGTAGTTTTGTTGGAAAACGTGCACCTAACTGAGTATCAAATGGATTAATCGCATGACCATCCTCAAGCTTTAAACGATGGTAAATCACTATGTTTTTATCTTCTGAAGCAAGGCCCTCTTTTAATAGAGAAATAAATCCCTTACTCGACGGCCCAATATCAATAATTGCAATTCGTGGTAACTGTGACAAACCAGGAGATAAACACAAACCTAAATTCAGGCTATTGAGCAATACAGACTTTCCTGATCCTGAGCGTGCGTAAATAATATCAATCCAACTCACTTGGTGATTAGAGCCTGGTTGATACGGCCATAGTTTACCATCTGGCGTTCTAAATAATAAAGCGCCTCTTTTCCAAGGTGATGCCGGCCGCGTAATCGGCAACATTTTTACAACTTCAGACAGTGGCGCACCTGTTGTTGTTGCTGTGCTTTTATTACGAACAGCAACTGTAGTTGATAATACTTCACCATAAGGATCACCATAAAACTCTTTCACCTCACACCCCCCCCAAGCCTGCACAAGTTGAGCAAGCTTAGCAGCACGCTGTTTTAATAAGTGCATTTTTCCAGCAGGAGCCCAGGTTAATACAACCATTTTTAGTTTAATAATGGGATCATCACCACGCTCATCAAGATATTTTAATAATTTATGTGATTCAACAATCAGCTTATTGTGATAAGAGCTAAATGTTAAAAATTGTGCCAACCATTTTTTTGATTGAGTAACTTTAATGCCATTTCCTGCAATATAAAACGATGCGCGCCAAGGCAAATCAGCCAATGCAGCACGTCTAAATAAATCATAAAATGGTCTAGTACTTTTTGGAAATAGCTCAATATAAAGAGGTGAATAAATTGTATCTCCAACACGAGCCATTTTAAGGTCAATATTTTCACCTTCACGGGGAATTACCTGTGATGATAACGGTGGCCAGAGAATATCAGAAATATCTCGACTTTTATCATCATTACATTCTTGCTGTAAACGCACCGGAATCGTATCTCCCGGCAAAAATGGTTTCCATGTTGGTGCAGTAAAATTAGGATCAATCGAATTACGCGCTTCATAAACAGCAGAATGAACATCAAGTAATTTAATATAAAAACCGATTTGTTGTAAATCATCAACCATAGTGCTAATCAATGAATCATGTAAATTTCTTAATTCAGGTAACCCTAAAAATAAATTTGCAGCACGTCTTGCATTTGGTAAATTATATGATTTAATTTTATCCAATTTATCTTTCGATGCATTCTTAATGTGCTTAGTTGATAATGCAGATGGCTCAGTCCATATGATAAAAAAACAATCTTCATGAGAGCAAACATCTTCAAGCACTTTTTTTCTAGATTCAAAAATATCATCAATACTAAGACAAACTCGCTCAGCAGTTTCCTTAGCAGAATGTAGCGCTTCATTAATATAATAAGATATATTTTCAGGACTATAATTAAAATAAATTTGAATAAAATGTCCTTCAGAAGAAAATGCAGTTTGAATTGATTCTACAAAACGTTGGCAAAGCTGATCAAATTCAGATTTACCAACAAAGCGCCTAAAGCCATCAATTTTAATCACTGAGATTAAAGAGCCATTTTTAGTAACCAGTACATGCTGACTATCTGCTGTTTCCAAATCACAATAAGAAGCATGTGACTGTTTCAATAATAACGAAGACCATGCAAAAAAACTTTCAACATTATCAAACAAGAAATCTACTAATGCCATAACTACTCACTTAATGCTCTAATCATCTTATTAACACGGTCAGATGAAAAGACTCTAGATAAAATCTGCATTTTTTCAAATAACACATTTCTATCATAAAAAAATCTGCGATCATCATCTTGTTTTTTGCTAGCCTCTGATATCAATGCAGAAACATATTCAGAATTACTATTATTTAATTCATGAATTACATAAAACATATAAGCTGCTGGCAAAGAATTTAAAAGCGAAAAAAACAAATTACTATCAATCTCTTTCAGACTATTTTCATTTGCAAATTCAAGTAATTCTAATATTTTTTCTTCTTGGTCTTCATCAATGAAATATTCATCTTCTTCTATATGCTCAAAGTTTATTAAAGCATGGTTAATGTTACTATTACCATAGGACTTCCAGTAGTCAGCAACTTTTTTTTCCAAACTCATCATTCACCTCAAATTTAAAAATTAAAATTTTAATTCATGAAATAAAACCAGAAACCCGACTCAATGAAAAAATAATTCTTATCGAAGAAAGTAGTTCATTATTTTTTAAATTTTCTTTAAAAATAAAACTCAAGAATCCAGGGTGGCTAATATCTACTTGACATACTTTAGTTAATAACTCCGACCGCTCACTCAAACTTGAATACAATGTTTTTACAGAAAGAATATTTTCTTTACTATTAAATTGACTATTTTCAGTATCCACAGAAGCAAGTTTAGCCATTGCGATCATCATTAAGTTCAATTCAACTTGACTAATTTCAGGAAGGTAAATTAGTTTATCTTCTCCTGAGTAGTTAATATCATATTGATCAATTAATAAACATTGACTACACACTTTACAGGCAATAACCAGATTACTGTGTTGATTATTTTTATAATTTCCATCTGCATTAACAATTTCATACCATTTTTCACAATTAACGCCACAATAACTGCAATTATATTCAAATTTATCTGCTATTTTTTTAGATAACTTAATAAAATTATTATTTCTCTTTCTACGCTCATGTTTAATAAAATTGCCTATATTCGCTTGTAAGCAAAGATTCAACATCAATCAATCTCCACTGTTTTAAATACATCATTTAAACCACTAATTGCTTTATCAATCATAGGAACTTCAATTGGATTTCCCAATGCTTTTTCAGCAAGCCAATGTGAGCGTATAGCAGCGCCCTCAATAAATACTGCCTGACGCCCAACATTATTTAAGCAATACCACAGTGATCTGTCTTGAGATTTAAGCCATAAAAAAAGAGCTGTTGAAACAATGCCACTTTGCCTAGCCTCTTCCAAAAGAGATGAAAAAACAGTATAAACATACTGATGTGATACAATCACTTTTTCAACGGAATCGGCAGTGCTAAATTTACTAAATAAACCTAAAGCTAAAGTTAAATTTAAACTTTTATTTTGTGATGACATTGAAATTTCATTTGCTGCCTTCTCAGCTTCTTGACGCTTATAACATGAAAATGCTGCTAAAATACCAAAGGTAGCTTTCTCTATTTCTGTCAGTTCATCTTTATTTATCCAAGCTTTACCAAGTTGATTAATAAATATTTCTTTTGCTAGCCCTTCATTGACCTTTTTATTATCATCTAATAAATTATTAGCCTTCATAAACTCTAATGGTGTCAGTGCCATTTTCCAAGACCCTTTATTAATACTCTCTTTACTTAGGCTTTTACCAATGATAGGTCGCGTCTCACAAAATGAATCTTTCATATTAGCCAATAATGTTGACATACTGTGTTTAGTCGCAAGTTTATTCCCTGGATGATACTTCCATAATAAAAAAGTTAAAATAACTGTTATAAAAATATTAAACCAACAAAAAAACAAACCAATTTTATTAGATAACACATAAAGATCATTTGCCGTAACAGCCTGTATAGGCGTATGGCTAGACCAGTCAATAACATCTTGTAATTGACCAGTTACAAGGTTTATTAACCTAACCTCAAACATTTTAAGTATTAAAATAAAACCTACTATCTCATCATGAAAATAAATAAAAATAGCACAACTTCCAATTGCAATTGCAACTATGTAATAAATTATGTGAGGAACACCTCCTTGGTCATTATTTTGCATGACTATGACCACCCCCCATAATCCAGTGAACCATCTCGAGTACTTGGCTTGTTTTCTGGCTTTTTGCTCTTTGACAGCATTAAGTCTGTATTATTATTTTTCTCTCTAACATCAATTCCTAAAATTTCTGAATTTTTTATTATTAATTTTTCAGCAGGATCTTGATAAATTAAATGGTCAATAAAAACAGGAATCGCTCTGCGTGGATTAATTAAATATAATAAAACCAGTAATACATATAGTGATATTTTACCATCACTGCCTCCTTCGCCTTCGCCTTCTCCATCATCACTATCACCAAGTTCGCTTTCGCAAATTTTATCACATACTTTATGCAAAGTTCTGACTCTGTATAATTTATTCAAGTAAAGGTCATCTATTTTTTTATCTAAATTTTTAAAACCATAAAGAATATATGGATCACCTAATTTTTCTGATAAAACTTTTAATTTTTCAACTTCTAAATCAATGATACTAGTCATACAAATACCTATTGATTCTTTATTATTTTATCAATAATAGAAGCAACATCGCTCTTCTTATCATAAAACTCATAACAAGTTATATAAGATATTCTATCTAAAATATTTTTAGAAATATTATTTGCCTTACTTTTTTGCATATCATTTAAAATTGCCATTTTATTAACTGCACTTTTAATCTGCTTATAATCAATCAAACAATCTTCTAAACTAGAAGTCCCATAATCATAATAGACACTATCAACTCGGTCCTCCAAAGGAATATTCAAAAATATATCATTTTTAGGAATAAAGTCTGCGCTAATTTCTTCAACCGGCTCATCTTCATTAAAATCTTTTATTTCATCTATAATAGAGCATGCTTTGTTTATATCTAGTGGAATATTACTATTTATTTTCTTAATTAAAAAATTAATCAGCTGATCATCTTCTGATATATGATCAAAATTATCTTCAATATCAATATTAAAATCACTCACTGAACATACTGAATTTAAAAACTTAACTTCTTCTCGTGATGGCGGCTTGACCTTCAGAAACTGATTAATTTTTAATTTTTCCACTTTTGGCGGATTAGCATAAAAAGAACGCATTCGAATAATATTCGATTTAAAAAACACATGCGCCTCACCTTCACGCTGGTCTTTTAAATCAAGTAAATCTACACGGTTGCGTTTATCTAAATTCGCCTCCATGGTATCTTGATAACTCATTGTCGTAGAATTCTGATTAACATTGTAACTTTTTGCAACAGAGACATACGCCTCACCTGCTGTTTTTTGAAAAAACTCCCAAGTTTCTTGAGGATCTTCTAATTTCATACATATTTTAATATTGGTGTTTGCACAAATCGACGCTGCCTCTTCCTTTGAAGCCTTTTGAAATGCTGGCAAATCTTGACCGGCAAAAACCACAGAAAACCCTAAAGAACGTGCCTGAGCAGGTACCACTGCAAAACCCTCAACCGCATAATAACCATATTCATCTAATATACATAAATAAGGTGTATTCGAATTTGTCGGTTTTGTTTCAATTACGTCCTTATAATCCCCCTCAACTTTATCCCCTAAGCCAGCCGCAAGCATTGCCTTTAATGAGGCAATAATCAACTTACCTAAGTTAGAAAGTTCATCTGGAGATTTTTCCAGCGCTGGCAATAAAACAACCAATATCCTTCGATTTAACACGACATCACGAAAATCAACTTCAGCTAAATTCGTTCTAATAATATGTGCATAAACATCAGCGAGTGATCCAAATATTCGCGTCAATTGCATGATAATATAGCCATGCTGTTCATAGACTTTATCTGATTGTTCACCTTTTTTATCCATTTTATAGCCAGGCAAACTTACTAGGTAATTAGACAATGGATCTTTTACATCAAAAGGAATTTCCTTTTCATAAGTACTTTCGTTTCCTAACTGATCCAGTATTTTCCTATCATGAAACAAACCTTCTAATGCTTCAATCGTAAAATATCTACGCACAGTTCCCGCATCAAGTAACAATGCATCTTGATCTCTTAAATAAACAAGTATGCGCATCAGCGCTTCAATAAATGAAATCGCCCGGCCTTTCCACATATCACCATCACCACTTTGCCCTCCTTGACCTGAATTCATCATACTTGTAACTAATTGAGAGAGCATACTAGATGAACCTACAGCAAAAGGGTTCATAGTATTAGAAATAATATCTTTCTGAGGGCCAATAATATCTCTTGCCCCTGTCATAAAATTTATAACCAATAAATCATCCTCTCGCCCCATGGATCTAACCATAGAAAATACTTTAGCAAAAAGAGAATTATCACCCTTACCATCAACATAAATAAAGCCGCTGCCCTGGACCAAAGCATTATATGAAATTGATAATAAAGTTTCTGTTTTACCACTACCAGTTGATCCAAATATTAAACAATGAGTCCTCATATCTGAGTTATTAAACCAAAGTTCATTACTCGTATTTATTTCATTACCAAAGTAATAAATTCCTTCTGATTGACCTGGTTTATTACTGCCTGGTTGAGGGTTATTTTTATCTAGCTCCTTGCAATAAAGTGGCTTTTTAAATGGCAGTGAGGAAGAAGACCACATTGAAAACCAAAAAATAAGAAACATTGCTAAAAGCAAAATATCAGAAAAATATTCAAAAACAAAGCTTAAAAAGCAACAAGCAATAATACAAACACAAGCACCATTACGACTTGCTAATAAATCACCAAAACGTCGATGAAAAGCACGTAGATCACGCACTGCATGTGATTGTGCTTGCTCTTGACTTTTAATTACACCACGAAATACTTTCATCATTGTTATCTTTAATTAGGTTTATATTTTATTTCTTTTTACTACCAGTGAAAATTTCTCTGATCACTATAAAAAAAGAACTTAAACTTAAATTAAACTTTTTTAAAATAGCCAAAAAAACAACAGCAATAAGTGATATCATCAACGTACTTAATCGCATATGCAGAAAAAATAATAAAAAAGGAAAACATACTCGAGCATCTAAGACATAAAACTTTGGGTAAAATGCCGAATCACGCCAATGGCTTGATAAGCTGTTTTGACTCATAACTCTTTCTCCCCTAATTATTACTTCAAAATAAATTTTTTAACTGAATTTTCATCAATTAATCCTAGCGATAATTTATCTTTAATATCATCAATTAATGTTTTTCCTGATTTTATTAACGATTCTTTTAAACTAAGAATAATATTATCTGCTGTTGCCTGATATAATCGTTCTTTAATTTCATCAGTAATTACTAAATATTCTCTAATTGGAGTGCGTGTTTCATTTTTATCAATGACCAGGGCTTGCCAGACAATAACTCTCACTGTTTCTATTAAATCATACAGACGCGCCTGACGTTCTTCAGCACTAAATAAATTAATCATCCTTCTAAACGTATCAATCACACCATTACTATGAACAGTTGTGTATACTGGATGACCTGTCAAAGCTGCTTCAATAACCGCTTCAAGCGTAGGTTTATCTCTTGCTTCACCCACTAAAATTAACCCTGGTTTTCTACGTAATGCATTTCTAACACCTGCAGCAAAACTCGGTAAGTGTTTAGGAATTTCACATTGACTAACAATAGAGCTAGGCTTATGTACATTATCGTAAACATATTCAATGGGGGACTCATACGTTAATACTTTTAAATGGCTATCTACCTGCTCTAAAGAATTCGCGACTAATGAGGCTAATAATGTACTTTTACCTGATCCAGTTGCTCCACTAATTACTACAATCCCTTGTGGTACTTTTAAGCTATCAATTAGCTCATCAGTTAAATTCATTTTTCCCAACATAGGTGGATCAGAAGCAATTGTTCTTAAAGTCACCTGCAGTCCATTATAGCCTTTAAATTGACAAGCAGTAATATTAACCCGATAGCGAAATACACCATGAGCCATATCAGTTAATTGATAACTGGTATCTAAATCTACACCACTTTGTACATGAGCCGTCGCATTAGCTCCATAAATATGATTAATTAAGTCTGAAACTTCTTGCTGTGTGAATTTTCTCTTAGTAACTCTATATAATAAACCATGAATATCAGCAACTGCATTTTCACCAGACTGAATTGTGATATCTGAAGCTTTTTGATCGTGTAAGAAAATTAATAAACGATCAAACTCATTCGGTGTAAAATATGCTGGCTCTAAATCTAGCATATATTTATTCATGATGAATACCAACAACAGGCTGCCAAAATTTACTCTTGGTTTGTAATCCAGGTTTGTTTTTAATTTTTAATGTCTGATCATCAATCATAATATGATTTTTATCGCCTGTAATTCCTTGATATTTTTTATCAATATATACAGGAGTAACTAGCCCTTCGGTCAACAATTTATTATATAAAATCATTCCTGTATAATCTCTAGTCAACCGATTTAAATTAATTTTGTAAATAGTTAATGCTTGCTCAGTGCCTTGTAGCCAACCTTTAGAAATATTCTCCTGCCAAAGTGCTTGCTCTTTGCTATCCTTAGGTAACAAAATTTTATTAGGCAGCTCCGGCTTTGAGTAGTCCATATAAAGATAATCACGCCAAGTAGGAGGTGCAGTTACAAATTTAACTTGGCTTATTATCTTATAAGTTCTTCCTGCAGCACGAATCGACTGCGCACCATTGCCGACATTCACCGAATTAATAGAATCAGAAATAACAGGAGGCAGCACATTAGCACTTATTAAAATTTGATTAAAATCAAATATCTCATCAAGCTGACTAGTGTAGTTCACCAAGAAAGAATCAATAATTTTAGATTCTTTTGCCAGACCTGCTTGAGCCCCTAATGATAAAGCAGCTTCTTTTACCGCACGCAAACGTATTGTCAAGTGTTGCTGTTGCTCATAATAAGATGACTTATTAGATAAATTACTTAACTGATCCAATGTGTATAAAGCATGATCAATCATTTGCCATATACCTTAAGCTAATAATTTTTTTATCTGGCACTATTTCAATCATCGCCTTATTATTTGCTTGTAACTCTATATTCTGTAACACCGTTAATGCTGGCATTGACTGGTAATTAATATTCACTAGTACAGGAAGTTTTGGCGGCTTACCAAACTCCTGATAATCAAACCCTGTTACCTCAGCAATATTTTTAACAATCGAATTAATTGGTCCATACCAGTTAATAGAAACTTTCTTATTAAGTTCACGACTATGAATATTTTTAAATGGCATCACCTGTTGCTGTGGATATTGAGCACGCCTAATTTGCGATAAGTTTGCTAAGGCTTTGCTCGTCTGTGCAACCGCCTGTAACAAAGCCTTTTTAATTTCTTTATTTTTTTCTAGTTGTGTTCCTGTAATTAATTGCGGATCTACTTGTGTGGGCTGTGAAGAACAACCTTGTAGTATCACTACAATACCAAAACATGTTATAACTAAAAAATTCTTCATAACCCATCTCAAGATTTTTATAAAATAGCTAAAATAATTATTGCCAGAGGCTTACTCTTACTATTAGGTAGTAGTATTAAATGTATATGCACTTAGCGTAGAGGCAACATCAGCGGTAATATTTTTCTTAGCACTATGACCAAGCACACCCGCAATAGAACCTACAACTAATAACGATCCACCGAGTGTCATATAAATAAAGCCTGACTTAGTTTGTACTTGTTGGCCGCCGCCCTGGCCGGAATGGCCACTGCGCAGCTGAAACAATCCCATAATAATTAAAACAACGCCACCAAAGCCACTAACAAATTCTATAAAAACAAGAATATTTAATAAGGTCCCTTGCCAACTGGTAAATAGATTAGTCAGTGTCTGTGTATTAGTAGTGCCACCACCACCTGCTGCATATACAAAGCTGATGCTAAGTAACATACAAGAAAAAACCACAGATAAAACTTTAATTATTTTTTTATTGATTAACTTCATTATTATCTCCAATACTATATCTATGATTATGCAGATAAGCCTGTTATTAAATTATAACTAGAACTTGCAATATCAATTAATACGTTCGCATTTACCGCACAAATACCAGCGAGAATATGTGCAACCACTTTTGACACACTAGCTTCCGCACCCCCCATATGTTCACCCAACTTAGTTAACAAAAAAATTCCACGTAAAAAAGACACAAAACCAACAATAAATAAAATGATATAAGTTAGCTTCAATAAATTATCTGTAACATCTGTTGGTGAAACTTGAGCACAATAAGGCGTACCATTCGAAGACAGTAATAACAACTGCATATCTTGCAAATTACCAAAATAAGATAAAAATCCCTCTTCACCACCACCGCAGTACTTATTAATCAATTCTGGCGTCTGAAAAAGCGAGCTACTTAATGCTTGAACAAGATAAAAAGGAGCTAATAAGACAGAGCCAACAAAAAAGTAAAACCCTGTTGCCATAGGTGAGCGCCGGTGCATTGACATCATCTGCGGATTAGTATGATAACGCAATCTATGCACACCAACACATAAAGTAATTAACCCAATAACAGGCCCGATAATATTTACAATTTGCAAAAAAGGTATTAATAAATAAACGACAATCCCATCATAAACTGTAGTCGGTGTGGTTATCGATGACGCAGAGCTCATAATGTCCTGAATGCCTTTAGTTACGCCACCATCAACAGGGTTAACCGAATTACTCAAAACGACAATAATACTACCAATGGCTAAAAGTAGTGCACCAATAAACAAATATGATGTTCCCACCATGGTATTTTGCTGCTGGCCTTGATTTGCCTGATTTTGTCTTAATTTTACCAAACCAACAATAACTAAGACTACACCAGATATGGCAGAAGCAAATTCAACAAAGATTGCAATATGAAGAAGCGTGTGCTGCCAGTCTTTTGACATCGAACTAAAACTAAATGTGCTATCCGTAGTCACGGCATAACAAGATCCAGTAATCACTAATTGCAGAATAACTATAACTGGTATTTTTCTAACTAATAATACTGAATATTTTTTTAACATATTAGTTTATCTCGCCTAGTCAAATACAAACCCAGAACTTGTGATAACTTTATCTTTATCACCATCAATACGCACAACATGGCCATAACCTGGGATATCACTGCCTTTAATTACTGTTAAAGTGACTCCTTTATTATTAACAAGCCAAGCCCGCCCGGTAATAATTGCTCTAAGAGTTAGTTTTTCACGGTGACTATATTGATTAGCAAGCAATAATTTAACCTGATTACTTTCTTTTTTCATAACAGATTCAAGATTATTAAGACTGTCATTCGTCTTTTTCAAATCCTGGCTTAATGAAAACAGCGCTACAGATAGCTCATTTTGATTTTTATTAATTTCATCAATATTCTTTTTAACATTATCACTATTAATTTTACTATCACTATTTAGCTGATATAATCCATTAATTTTCTTATTTAATTGAGTAATTTTATCCTCAAGAGAGCTTAATTTTGAGTTAACTTTTGAATTAATTAAAACAGTACTAGCATTAGAGCCCATACTAGTGTTAGAAAAATCAGGACTGCTATTAGTAGCTGGTGATTGATTATTATGACTATAGTTATAATTAGTATTTATCTTTTCAGGAAAACTATTAGAATTAGTATTAGTAACAGCTGTCGATGTTGAAACAATATGGCCTTGCTTAATTGTTGTAAAAGCATTGCTATGAGATTGATCAGTTAAATTACTTTTATTACTCGAGTTAGCATGAGCAAAATTTAAATCCTTACTATCACTTTTATTTGTACTTTTCTCTGGGTAAAGCGTTCGATAAGCACCATGCATCATAAAGGCTGCAATCACAAAACCAATTAACGCGATAATATAATAGTGCAACATGGGTCTAATATTTTCCCACAGTGAAAAAAAGCGTGACTTTATAGTATTATTATTTCTTTCTATAGTTGGATCACTAGGATGATTGTCTGCTTTATCTTCATCCATATTAAATTCGTCATCAAAACTATAATCTTCTGCTGAACTATTCATAATTTCTAAGCCTTTACATCAGACATAAATAAAATTCCCATACCAACGCCTTGGTTAAGTGTGACCGTTGGTGGCCGATTAAATTCAGACGCTGCCTGTTGGCCCAGAGTCGTACCAACCTGTCCCAACCCAGAATAAACCGCTTTTTTCGATGTTTGCTCGGTTGCTGCACTTGTTTGATCACTAGTGACAATACAAGTTGTCGAGCCATTACATAAACTACTGGATGTATCTGAAAAGTATTCACCAAACCCTTGCAAAAAGGCTGAAGCAAATAGTCCGCCATAACGCAGCAAATAATGATTGTCGACATCAGAAGCAAGAGCATTTTGTGCAGTTGTTGCATTAATTGCATAAGCTTTAATCGAAATACTATGATCTAATGCAGGTAATGACATATGATCAAAGCTAATCACCAGCTTATCATCTTCGCGCTTAAAACTTCCTAGCAATTTTGCATCTTTAAATTTTCCTTGAATAATAGTCGCCATAACTGGTGTACCTGGCTGATCACTATTAAGTTGCGTATCAAGTACCGCAAATAAAATAGCACCCGATTTTTCAATGATATTGGCTGCTGCGTTCTGCCCTTGTTGGCCTGCTGTAGTGCTCTGAGCAGGCAGCTGACCAACAACACTACTCTGTACCGAAGCCTTATCCCAATCACCCACCATCCCTTGAAGTTGGCTCTGCATCTTGCGCTCTTTTTGGGAAACTTGCATTAAATAATTCTGCTTATCTTGATTTTTACCTTGGTTTTGATTTTTCTTAAGCTCACTATAATTTTTTTGCAGCGCATCTCGTTTTACAATTTCCTTATATACTGCAGAATTCGTTAATTTCGCAACACGCTGATCTTGTGCACTTAAGCGAGGTGATCCGCCATCTTGATCAACGACGGGGGTAATTTCTTGAGTCGATTGCTCAGCGATCGTTTTCCCTTGATTTGCAGCTTGTCTTATTTTATTTTTCTCATGAATATTTTTTATTTCGTTATATACTTTATTTGTATAATTTGTTGCTTTATCTCTCATTTGCATACTGGGCTCAACCGCATAAGATCCTTGATCTTGAGCTTCGGCTTTCGTCTCAGTCAAATTATTTATAACTAAAACAAACAGCGTAATTACTAGAATAAAAATCAAAATCATTCTAAATCTTGGATAACTTGATAAAAAGCTTTTAATTTTTTTTATAGCCTTCATGATTAACTATCCGCAACAGTAATATTATGCAGCACACCATTCATAGAAATTAACAATGATGGTGCTGCTGGTAATTGATAAGCATTTGATGCTGAAGGGCCCGTGCTGCTTTGCTTTGCTTGCCACTGTGGCGATATCAATGTTCCCATAGTTAATAATAAATACTTACCTTGATAAGACCAAACTTGTGCGGAACCTCCTGTTACTTTTAATTCTTTTGCACCCTGTGGTGGAATACCATTAAGAAGTTGTATTAAATTGCTTGGTGCATGAGGTGTTGTTCCTGCAAGTGCATCCGCAGCTGATTGATAACTTTGAACTCGAATATAATCTAAATAATCCCACTTCTTCTGTCCTAAGACTAAAGACAGCATAACCGGGATATCCAAGCCTTTTAACATGATACCAATATTTGCCTGCCCATAATCTTTTAATCCTTGTACCATAAGCACACCACTGGTTTTATTCCATTGAATATTAAAGCTTGCAGGATCACCTAAGCTATAAGAGATAATTGGCCAAACCTTTCCTAATTGATCAGTCATAACAATTGATGTAATCATCCCCTTAAATGTACGTATAACAGGCTCAATATCACCAGGGTGAAGGCTTGCTGAAATAATAGAAGACGTACTTTCACTAGGTGCATTACCAGAAGGCGCGGCTTTAGCCTTTTTTTGCTCGTTATATATTTCTTTATACTTTTGGATTTGATCTGTTGTTAAAGGGAAATTATTATTTACAACAGAATTAAAAGAATCATCACTTAATGATCCATATGAACATCCCAGTACCGAAAAAAATATAATAGTAAATAATTTAGCTAATCTACACTTTTTCACAAACCTACTACAGCCACTACTTAAATGTTTACTAAAAAAATCCAATTAATATCGAGATTAAATTAATAACAAATTGATTATATGATCAAAAACTAACATCCGGATAATTAGCAATCAATAAAATTTTATTTATTTACTCAATATGGATATATTCTTACTTTTTTTATATTTCAATAAACTGCCAATAGTGTCTGTATGGTAATAAATTTATTTAACAATAAACAAACATAAAAATATTAATATTTTTACTTATATATATTTTCACAAATAATAACAACATAAACACATTTATCTTTTACTACAATCTAACAAAAATAAGAAAAACAGATGTTATGGTTATGTGGTTATGAAAGAAAATATCAATAGAATATTCCCCATATAGATACCTAAGCTTGAAGTGCTTGTATCTTAGCCACTAGATAAAATATGACAAAACAGATTATTTTATTAATTCTTTTAATTTAATAAATTGTTAATAAAAATATTAACTTAAATTTAAATAGGAAACTTACCATGTTAAAAAAATTAGCTTTCTCACTACTATGCAGCCTCCCTATAATTACTAGCGCCCAATCAGTTCAATTTTCATTGGATGCAGGAACAACTTTGTATGCTGCTCAACTCGCTGCTGATGACTCAACTGTTGTAAAATCCGGGGATTCACCAATCACTGCAAATATACCTAGTTCTTCACAATCAGGAACATGTAATATCGATGGTACTAGCTACAGTGGACATAACGTCATTGTCCTTCGCTGCCGTAATAATGTAAACCCGGCCTGCGAGTATGAAGCACTTTTTGTCTCAAATAACGTTACCTCAATTGAATTACTCAACGAAACTTATGGTGATAATACATCCACCTATGCAAAATGTGATGGAGGCTCGTGCATTAATAGCAACAATTACGCAGCTGAATGTCAATTCGATTCAAAATAAAAAAATAAATTAAATATAATAAAAAAGCCAGCTTTTGCTGGCTTTTAGCTTAATATTTTAACTTAATATAAAAATATTAAAGATATAATTTAGTTATTTTAATTAACCATTTTTCATCATATTCCGTAATACATAATGCAAAATACCACCAGTGCGATAATATTCCACTTCATTCGCCGTATCAATACGACATAATAAGGTAATATTCTCACTCGAGCCATCCTGACGATGAATCACCGCACTGATATCTTGACCGGCTTGTAAACTATTCAGGCCAGTAATATCAAAGGTTTCTGTACCATCAAGCTTTAAGCTGTTACGATCCTGGCCGTTTTTAAATTGTAAGGGCAACACCCCCATCCCAATCAAATTAGAACGGTGAATACGCTCAAAACTTTCAGTGATTACCGCTTTAACACCAAGTAAACGTGTACCTTTAGCAGCCCAGTCACGTGAAGAGCCTGTACCATACTCTTTACCACCAATAACAACCAGTGGCGTGCCTTCACTCTGGTACTTCATTGCTGCATCATAAATCGACAACTGCTCGCCAACAATATGGCGTGTATAACCACCTTCAACACCGGGCACCATTTCATTGCGAATACGAATATTAGCAAATGTTCCACGCATCATTACTTCATGATTACCACGGCGTGAGCCATAAGAGTTAAAGTCTTTATTGTCCACTCCATGCGACTTTAGATACGCCCCTGCTGGACTATCGGCCTTAATTACGCCTGCCGGAGAAATATGGTCTGTTGTTACCGAGTCACCTAAAATGGCTAACGGGCGCGCACCTTTAATATCTTCAACTGCCGCAACCGGCTTATCTAAGCCTTCAAAGAACGGTGGATTTTGTACATAAGTCGACTCTGAGTTCCACTTATAAGTCTGACCTTCTGCAACTGGAATATTCTGCCAATTTTCATCACCGGCAAAGACTTCAGCATACTCTTTTTGGAACATCGCACGGCTGACTTTTGCAACTTCCGCCGCCACTTCACTATTGCTTGGCCAAATATCACGTAAA
Source organism: Piscirickettsia salmonis LF-89 = ATCC VR-1361 (assembly GCF_000297215.2). Taxonomy (GTDB): domain Bacteria; phylum Pseudomonadota; class Gammaproteobacteria; order Piscirickettsiales; family Piscirickettsiaceae; genus Piscirickettsia; species Piscirickettsia salmonis. The sequence goes on along the minus strand of NZ_AMFF02000051.1, from coordinate 11,641 downwards.
TAAACATCATTACCGTTTTTATCTTGACCAATCGGCTCCACTTCAAGGTTCTTGCGTGTCGTTCCAGCCAACGCATAGGCCACGACTAAAGGAGGAGAAGCCAACCAATTCGCTTTAACAAATGGATGCACCCGACCCTCAAAATTACGGTTACCTGAAAGTACCGCAGAAACGGTCAGGTCATGATCGGCAATGGCTTTTTCAATTTCGGGCAATAAAGGTCCAGAATTACCAATACAGGTTGTACAACCATAGCCAACTAAGTTAAAACCAAGCTGATCTAAATAGGTCTGTAAGCCAGCATTTTCTAGGTATTCAGTAACAACTTTAGACCCAGGAGCCAGTGATGATTTCACCCAAGGCTGACGAATTAAACCTTTTTCTAGTGCTTTTTTAGCCACTAAGCCTGCAGCCATCAAGACACTCGGGTTCGATGTATTCGTACACGAAGTAATCGCAGCAATCACTACATCACCATGAGATAGCTCGTAATTACCATTACCCTCTACCGCAACAGCTTTATCCAGCTCATCAGCCTTGCCTTGATCAGCAACCAGTTGATCAAACGCAGTAGGTAACTTAGGCAACTCTACACGATCTTGTGGGCGCTTGGGACCGGCTAAACTAGGGACTACAGAGTTTAAATCGAGCTCAAGCGTTGCCGTAAAGACTGGATCTGCTGTATTTTCATCACGCCACATGCCTTGAGCTTTTGCATAGGCCTCAACTAAGGCAATCGTTTCTTCCTCACGACCAGACAATTCTAAATAATTAATCGTTTCTTTATCAACTGGGAAAAAGCCGCACGTCGCCCCATATTCAGGCGCCATATTCGCAATCGTTGCCCGATCCGCTAATGGCAAATCATTTAAGCCTGGGCCATAAAACTCAACGAACTTACCCACAACCCCTTGCTGACGCAGCATTTGCACAACAGTTAATACTAAATCTGTCGCTGTAATGCCTTCTTTTAATTTACCCGTTAATTTAAAGCCAACCACCTCTGGAATTAACATAGAAATCGGCTGACCTAGCATCGCCGCTTCCGCTTCAATACCACCAACACCCCAGCCAAGAACACCTAAGCCATTAACCATGGTCGTGTGGCTATCAGTACCAACTAAAGTGTCTGGATAGGCAATCGTGCGTCCATCATTTTCAGACGTCCACACCGCTTTTGCTAAATATTCAAGGTTTACCTGATGACAAATACCCGTTCCTGGGGGTACTACACGGAAATTTTCAAAGGCCTTCTGCCCCCAACGCAAAAACTCGTAACGCTCACGGTTACGCTCCATCTCTATATCAACATTGGCTTTAAATGCACTTGAATTGGCATAGGCATCAACCATAACCGAGTGGTCTATCACCAAATCAACCGGTGATAATGGATTAATCGCCGTTGGGTTTGCCCCGGCTTTGGCTACCGCATCACGCATTGCCGCCAAATCAACAACAGCGGGCACCCCAGTAAAATCTTGCATTAATACCCGTGCCGGGCGATACTGAATTTCACGGGACGATTGACGCTTTTCTTGCCACTGACCCAGAGCTTTAATATCATCAATGGAAACCGTTACACCATCATCTTCAAAACGTAATAAATTTTCTAATAACACCTTCAATGAGAACGGTAAACGAGATACATCCCCAAGACCTGAGCTTTCAGCAGCTTTAATACTATGGTAATCATACGCTTTGCCTTTGACTTCTAAGGTCTTACGCGTATTTAGAGCATCTTTTCCTACGGCAGTCATAAAATCCCCTCCTCAACGGATAGAGTTGTTATAATTTAGTGTTACACATTGTACGCTTCTTCGTGTCGAACACCAAGCACTTACGCTTACATGCTTGTTAGCAAATGTTACAGGCATGCAGCCGCGGGCCAATCATTTAAGAAACATATCTCTAGGGGGAAAGTGTAGTTGATATTTTAGCTTTTGAGGTAAATAGCAGGGCCAGATAATTAAGACTAAGAAAATCTAACATAAAAAAGCCAATAACGACAAGCAATTAAACTTAATTTATGACCACAACTTATTCAAAGCCATGATCAGGTCCAGCTAAGGCGCTATCTCCGTAAGCGTCGCTACCTCGGTAGGTATTTTGCACATCCAATGATGCAAAATCGCCGAGCAAAACGCGA
>NZ_AMFF02000051.1:0-5515 GCF_000297215.2 Piscirickettsia salmonis LF-89 = ATCC VR-1361 | reverse complement strand
TAACGGTCTTTCGCAACTCCGCTCTGCTAAAAACCCGAACCTACCTCGGCCTACTCACCCCGTGCTTAGCACTCCATGGCTCGCAGCGGCTGAGATAGACCATTGCAATCTTCAATCAACCCTTTAGTTATATCATCAATAAGATCAGATGCAGATAATCTAATTTTAAGCTTACCAAGCTGCTCCAAGTATATTTGATCTTCGTCTTCTGGGGAAAGCAAGCTTCGGTATTCCTGCAAATCAGTCGAAGACGCTTTAAGCTCTGGCTTATTTTCACCACATGCAAAAATATCATCAGGGCGCACAAAATCACCTGAAGGCCTCACTATTTTTTTTAGAATATCAAAGTCACCTGTTATATTTAGCTGTCTGACAAGGACACGCTTAAGGTCAAAATCAGTAGCACAAATATTACAAAGCTCAACCACATCATTTGCATCTTTAATATCCCTTTTTCTCTGTCCATTCAGCCAACTATGCTTGAGCACACGCTCTTTAAGTAAACTAAATTGCTGACGATACTCCCTCTGCTCTTCTGCTCCCGCACGCAATAAACCGCGTAAATGTTGCTCTATTGCTGCCATATCGTTATCCCCCCGCTTTAATTATCAAAAAATGCGAGCCTCTACTCTACTAATCCATCAAATTGTTTTACACGTTGATTTTTAAAAATAAATCAAGCATTACGTTAAATTTTAATAAAGTTTCTTCGTGAAGAAAACAACTGAAATAGCATTTCTATCAAAAAAATCATTAATTACTTACGGTTATTTATATTAAACCTTACAAATTATATATATAAATAAAAAAGCCAGAAAAATTCTGGCTAAAAATTAAATTTATTCATTTAATCAATTTTTAAAATTATAAACTATGCCATTTTTTTATCTACTACTTTCGTCTGACTATAACCCTGACCTTATGAACCAATTGCAATTTTTCGCGGCTTCATCGCCTCTGGAATCTCACGCATTAAATTAATGTACAATAAGCCATGCTCTAATTCAGCACCTGTGACTTTAACATGATCTTCCAGCTGAAATTCTTGTTTAAATGCACGCTCAGCAATACCTTTGTGTAAAAATTTACGCTCTTTATCAACATTTTCACAAGGTAACTTACCTGTGACAATTAAGCTATTTTGCTCTTGCTGAATATCAATGTTTTCACGAGAAAAACCGGCAATCGCCATGGTAATTTGATATTTATTTTCGGCCAACATTTCAATATTATAAGGTGGATAACTGGCCGGTTGACGCTCAGTTAAATCACCCATCATATCTAGAATACGATCAAAACCAACAGACGTACGAAATAAAGGGGATAAATTAAAGTTACTCATATGAATTACTCCTCATAAAGCAAGTAAAATTGTTTATATATTGTGGATCCATTCTGGCCTCCACATTAATTAAATAAGGGCAATAAAATCTAATTCAAGTCTTGTTTAAAAATTACTTTAAACAATATCTTTTTATCAAAAACATTGATCAAAAAAGCCTGCTGGATACACGCGCAATCTAAATATGGTCAAACAAGACACACACGTGCTAATTGGACCTTTCTTGCTAATACTTTGCAAAACCAGGAAGACCACAGTAATATAAGCGCGTTATAAGTGAGTACAAATGCCCTTGAGAGGATGCGATGCAATTATCCACACTGACTGCAATTTCCCCCGTTGATGGCCGCTATGCCAGTAAAGTTGAACCTTTACGTCATATCTTTAGTGAATATGGCTTAATTTATTACCGTACAGTCGTTGAAGTACGCTGGTTAGAAAAGCTAGCCAACCACGCTGAGATTAGTGAGATCAAACCTCTTAACCCAACAGCAACAACACTACTCAATCGCATTATCGAAGACTTTGATATCAATGCAGCTGAAAGAGTCAAGGCCATTGAAAGTACGACCAATCATGATGTTAAAGCGGTTGAATACTATATTAAAGAGCGCTTAGAAGCCCATGAAGAAACAGCGCATTTAATCGAGTGGGCCCACTTTGCTTGCACCTCAGAAGATATTAATAATCTCGCTTATGCATTGATGCTCAAAGATGCCTGCAAGCAATCGATCTTCCCTCATATGGAAGAAGTGATAAACAAAATCAAAGTATTAGCAAAAGAATTTCAGCATATCCCGCTATTATCACGCACACATGGTCAACCGGCGTCTCCCAGTACCATGGGAAAAGAGCTAGCAAACTCTGCCTATCGCCTATCACGCCAACTTGAACAAGCCCAATCCGTAACATTACTAGGTAAAATCAATGGTGCTGTGGGTAATTACAATGCTCACCTGGCCGCTTATCCAACAGTTGATTGGGCTAGTTTTGCCAAAGACTTTATCGCCTCACTCGGCCTTGAACAAAACCCATATACAACACAAATAGAACCACATGATTATATTGCTGAGTTATTTCATGCCATCAGCCGCTTTAATACCATTTTGATCGACTTTGATCGCGATGTCTGGGGTTATATTGCCTTAAATTATTTTAAGCAAAAAACCATTGCCGACGAAGTGGGCTCATCAACGATGCCACATAAAGTTAATCCCATAGATTTTGAAAATTCAGAAGGTAATTTAGGTATTGCCAATGCATTACTCGAACACTTTGCCCATAAATTACCCATTTCTCGCTGGCAACGTGACCTCACAGATTCGACGGTATTACGCAACATCGGCGTAGGCTTTGCTCATAGTTTAATCAGCTACCAAGCCACCCTCAAGGGCTTGCATAAACTGCAAATTAATGAGGAAACATTACTCACTGACTTAAATAGTAATATTGAAGTTTTAGGTGAAGCGGTACAGACGGTCATGCGACGCTATGGTCTTGCTAACCCTTATGAACAGCTCAAAGAACTCACTCGTGGCCGCCGCATTACCCTTGAGGATATGCACCAATTTATCAACCAGCTTGACTTACCTGAAGCGGTCAAAACAGAGCTAACAGAACTCACACCAGCCAGCTATATTGGTTCAGCAATCCAGCAAACTCAAAATTTCAATTAAAACTAAAGCTAACTATAAAAACAGGGCGAAATAATAATCTATTTTGCCCACTCCTCCCTCACCCTTACAGCTCCCTACTCATCCTCTAAGTTAACTTTCTAATCTTCGTTGACTCACGGTTAATCAAGCTAAATCAAGCTCTTCTCTTAAAATAACTATTAATTATAATTCAATACATTAAATTAATATTTTTTATTAATGGCCAAAGGTATTCCACTAAAACAGTAAATATTAACTATGCTTTAAAGCATAATTAGAGACCGATGATCTAATTTAAGCGCAACTAATAACTAAACTAACAACTATAAATATACTAATAATTAAGCTAAGTGAGATTAAAATTAAGAGCGAAAGTCGATGACAATAGTAAAAGACATTATGACTAGCCCCGTGATCACCGGCCATATGGATAGCACCATCGGCGAAATCTATAGCTTTTTCAAAAGTAAGAATATACACCACTTACCTATTGTCCATGATAACCACCTCGCGGGCCTCATCTCCGATAGTGATATCGTTATGGCCTTAAGCCCCTACTGGGGAACTGCAGCCGAGCAAAATCGCGATACAGATACCGCCAACCGCTTAGCACATCAAATTATGACACGTCACCCCATTTGCACTCAGGCCAATGAGAGCATAGAAACAGCAGCAAAGCGCATTTTACAAAAAGATGTTTCCTGCTTGCCCGTTCTGGATGAAGATAACAGCTTGTGTGGCATACTCACCTGGAAAGACATTATCAAACACTTTATTCAAGATCATCTCAATGATGCTGACAACCCGCTGCCACTGATCAATTTTAAAGACACAGACAGCGAATAAAACATAATAAACTTAAGCAAAAGAATACAATAAGTTCAAACTCGTTGTCGTGGTAAAGCGACGTGCGCTACTCGTAACATTTGACAAATACTTAGTATCAAACTGCACCTGTAAGCCTAAATTACCAATTAACTGTGTCGTTAATGCTGTCGAAGTCGTTACTGTCGTCAAATCAGTCGTATACACCGGGGTTAAGATCTGACTAAATACCGTTTTATCATTAATTTGCCAATCTAATCTACCCATTGTATTTAAAGACAATAAACGCTGAACTTCGCCACTATCTTGAATTTTACGCTGCACATAACCTGGGCCAACTTGTCCCGTGATTGTCACTTCTGGGCCTTGATATAGGGTGCGACCATACCCTGATGAATAGTTCCAGTAATAATCATTACCATCGAATTTATCATACGTATAAGTAAAATTATTATAAATAAAATTCTTCGGTGAAAAATAATAGTTTGCTGCTAAAATAACATTATATTTACTCGTACTCACCCCTTGATCACTCGAGTGCTGATACTGTGGATCCACCTTTGCACTATATTCCCAAGGCAAAGCCGTATATTTTAGATTAAGCACACCATTTAACTTTTGTGAGGAGTTATCCCCAGTATTAATCGTCGCTCCCAATCCTAAGCTCGTGCCTTTCCAGCGACTAACAGCAACCGCTGCTGGAGCTGCGGTCGTAGACGAAGGTGCAGCAGCTTGAATACTGTTGGCCTGTTTTTCAGTCGTTTCTGTATCACTTTGGCTCACAGCACTACTATTTACATCTGTGCTAGCGCGATCAGCTGATTGCTCAGACACTTCAGCCGGTAACTCACCTGATTTGATTAGCGCGGCTTTCATGGTCGCAAGTTGTTGCTGGCTGTTGACCAGGGCTTTTTCCTGGTCGGCAATTTTTGCTTCTAAGCTTTTAATATCATCACCATTCACCGCAGTTGCCGCAAAAGACAATGACCCTGCCGCCACCATCACTAAGCCTGCCGTTGCAGAAGCTGTTGCTACGTGCTTCATAATCACCCTCAAAAACGCTTTTTTGCCATTCTACGGCGAACCCCTATAAAGCTCAACCATCTATACATTCGCAAGATCAAACTTTACAAAAAGTATAAATCAGCACCCGCTTTATTATACCCAGGCCATCAGTACCGACGTTATCCTGAAAAAAACCACCGAGACTTAAAGAGCAAACAGGCTATAATCAATAAGTTAACGAATGAGGTTGCACCTGTTCTTAATTAACAAATAAGTAAGATAATAAAGCAAGCCGGACAGGAAAAATAATATGCATATCAGCCACAGTACAACGCTAAAACTATCCACTTGATAAAAAAAGAGCTGCCGATAACCATCAATTAAATAAACCAGAGGATTAAACAGTGCCAACTTATACCAAAAGATCGGCAAATGAGCGAGTGGGTAAAATAGCCCACCCAAATAACTTAAAGGCCGAATAAAAAATAACGGAATAACGCTGATTTGGTCAAAGCCCTTAATATAAACCCCGGTCATCATACCAATTAAAGAAAATATTAAACAAGATAATATTGATGTAATAATCACCAATATTATATTTTTAATATAAAATTTGGCAAAAAATAGACTAATGATAAAAACAATCAACCCGATTAATACACCTCTTAGTGTCAACCCCCCATAAGTG
>NZ_AMFF02000050.1:0-2500 GCF_000297215.2 Piscirickettsia salmonis LF-89 = ATCC VR-1361 | reverse complement strand
ACTGGAGGACCGAACCCACTGTCGTTGAAAAGCCAGGGGATGACCTGTGGATAGGAGTGAAAGGCTAATCAAACTCGGAGATAGCTGGTTCTTCGCGAAAGCTATTGAGGTAGCGCCTCGTAATAGACTTCTGGGGGTAGAGCACTGTTTCGGCTAGGGGCCCATCCCGGGTTACCAACCCGATGCAAACTCCGAATACCAGAAAGTTGTTTTACGGGAGACACACGGCGGGTGATAAGGTCCGTCGTGGAGAGGGAAACAGCCCAGACCGCCAGTTAAGGTCCCTAAATATTACTAAGTGGTAAACGATGTGGGAAGGCTTAGACAGCTAGGAGGTTGGCTTAGAAGCAGCCATCCTTTAAAGAAAGCGTAATAGCTCACTAGTCGAGTCGGCCTGCGCGGAAGATTTAACGGGGCTAAGTAATATACCGAAACTGCGGGTTCATAATTTATTATGAGCGGTAGCGAAGCGTTCTGTAGGCCGGTGAAGGTGACCTGAGAGGGTTGCTGGAGGTATCAGAAGTGAGAATGCTGACATGAGTAACGATAAAGGGGGTGAGAATCCCCCTCGCCGGAAGTCCAAGGTTTTCTACGCAACGTTCGTCGACGTAGAGTGAGTCGGCCCCTAAGGCGAGGCAGAAATGCGTAGTCGATGGGAATCAGGTTAATATTCCTGAACTTCTTACAATTGCGATGTGGAGACGGAGAAGGCTAGGCCAGCGCAGTGATGGTTATCTGCGTTTAAGGTGGTAGGCAGAATCCTTAGGCAAATCCGGGGATTTAATGCTGAGAGCTGATGACGAAGCCACTTTTAGTGGTGAAGTGGTTGATGCCCTGCTTCCAGGAAAATCCTCTAAGCTTCAGATTGTAAGAAACCGTACCCGAAACCGACACAGGTGGACAGGTAGAGAATACCAAGGCGCGTGAGAGAACTCAGGTGAAGGAACTAGGCAAAATGGTACCGTAACTTCGGGAGAAGGTACGCCCTGGCTGGTGATGGACTTTACGTCCTAAGCTGGTTGGGGCCGCAGAGACCAGTTGGCTGCGACTGTTTATTAAAAACATAGCACTGTGCGAACTCGAAAGAGGATGTATACGGTGTGACGCCTGCCCGGTGCCGGAAGGTTAATTGATGGGGTTAGCGTAAGCGAAGCTCTTGATCGAAGCCCCGGTAAACGGCGGCCGTAACTATAACGGTCCTAAGGTAGCGAAATTCCTTGTCGGGTAAGTTCCGACCTGCACGAATGGCGTAACGATGGCCAAGCTGTCTCCACCTGAGACTCAGTGAAATTGAAATCGCTGTGAAGATGCAGTGTATCCGCGGCTAGACGGAAAGACCCCGTGAACCTTTACTACAGCTTTGCGCTGGACTTTGAGACTATCTGTGTAGGATAGGTGGGAGGCTATGAAATGTGAACGCTAGTTTGCATGGAGCCATCCTTGAAATACCACCCTGGTATTCTTGAGGTTCTAACCTAGGCCCGTTAACCGGGTTGGGGACAGCGTATGGTGGGTAGTTTGACTGGGGCGGTCTCCTCCGAAAGAGTAACGGAGGAGTACGAAGGTGTGCTAAGCATGGTCGGACATCATGCGGTTAGTATAAAGGCAAAAGCACGCTTGACTGCGAGACGGACATGTCGAGCAGGTACGAAAGTAGGTCTTAGTGATCCGGTGGTTCTGTATGGAAGGGCCATCGCTCAACGGATAAAAGGTACTCCGGGGATAACAGGCTGATACCACCCAAGAGTTCATATCGACGGTGGTGTTTGGCACCTCGATGTCGGCTCATCTCATCCTGGGGCTGTAGCAGGTCCCAAGGGTATGGCTGTTCGCCATTTAAAGAGGTACGCGAGCTGGGTTTAGAACGTCGTGAGACAGTTCGGTCCCTATCTGCCGTGGACGTTGGAGATTTGAGAGGGGTTGCTCCTAGTACGAGAGGACCGGAGTGAACGAACCTCTGGTGTTCCGGTTGTGTCGCCAGACGCATTGCCGGGTAGCTATGTTCGGAATAGATAACCGCTGAAAGCATCTAAGCGGGAAGCTAGCCTCAAGATGAGATCTCCCTGAGGGCTTGACCCTCCTAAAGGCTCGTCTAAGACTAAGACGTTGATAGGTTGGATGTGGAAGTGCAGTAATGTATGAAGCTAACCAATACTAATTCGCCGTGAGGCTTGGTCATATAACCCCAAGGGGTTTTAAACCCAATACCGGTTTTTAAAAAGACAACCAGACCCGTTAATTAAACAACGATTAAATAATCCAGAGATACTTTTTACCAGAATTGTTAATTGACGAACATGTTGATATAATCAGCGTGATTAAATAATTTAACTGCTTTTAAAAAATAATTAAAAGCCGACAGCAAAACGAATTTTACCAGTTTTGTTTGGTGACCATAGCAAGGTGGTCCCACCTGATCCCATCCCGAACTCAGTAGTGAAACACCTTAGCGCCGATGATAGTGTGGTTTTTGCCATGTGAAAGTAGGACATCACCAAAC
>NZ_AMFF02000049.1 GCF_000297215.2 Piscirickettsia salmonis LF-89 = ATCC VR-1361 | reverse complement strand
CTATTCGTTGAGTGCTATAGCGCATCATTTAATTTAAAGAGCGCTTGACTAATTTTAATATTTAATACTTTCTTAAAATTCTAATTATTACTTGGCTTCACTTTAATTTTTCCCTTAAAATTTTTTTATAAAATTAAAAAATCATTTTAAAGACAAAAATACTAACATTTAATCAAATATTCAATAAATATCTAGAGTATTTTAAAAATGAAAAAAAATTTAATTTATATATAATTTACAAAAAAATATATTTTTTACCAAAAATAAATATTTATTTTGATGAAAAATGTTATTTTTGTCAGATGAAAAACTATAAATCATACTCACGCACAAAATTAATAATTAATTTTATTCCATATGGGGATAAACTTATTTGTTCAAGCAAGAAAGTTTGCGGCAACCTAGCAAAATATTCAATAAGAATCTTGCTGGGCAAATTAATAATTTAACCGATAGGAGTCATGGAATGCTAGTCATGTAACACCTTGCGGTGAGGTAGTTGAGGAGTTTATGGTCACTATATTTTGTAAAGTGATTTGCATTATTGGGTGTGCAAAACACCTACCAATATAGCGACGCTTATGTTGTAAATAATTGAAGAGTTAATAATGCCAAAGTTTAAAGATTAGAGGGTTAGAGGGTTAGAAGATTATGCCAAAACAAGAAGAAGCTGCACTCAAAATTCAAAGCTTTTTTAGACGCTATCAAACTCAAAAAAAGTTTCGAAAGCCAAGTCCTACTCAATTAGAAAAATACAAAACATTTGCTGTTGGTAATGATCCGTTTCTTCAGGTTCAAAAATTAAGCAAACCGAATGCTAACTACGCCATTGTCGGTACAGGAGCACTAAGAAATTTATCAATTGCTCATGAATTATCATCAAACGATTTAGGCGTTAAGCCTCATATTTTTATAGTCGACAACTCTTCCGATGTGCATAAATTTTGGTTTTTAGTAAAAGAGCTTTTTCAACAATCAGAATCGCTGGATGATTTCTTCAGAAAGCTTCCTCAATCCAACTTAGTAAGGTCTAACTCATTTCTTGATTTAGCCGATGTTTTCACTCTTCCTGCGCAGTATGGTTGTGATATAAACTCTTATCCAAATCAAAAATTAGTAACATACTTTAGAAACCTTTGGCTGGACAATGAAACTAAATTTACATGGACTAAAAGCTTAGTGTAAAGCCCCCATTTTTATGCGTTACGCTTGCTACAGACCTAACGGCCTTTCGCAACTCCGCTCTGCTAAAAACCCGAACCTACCTCGGCCTACTCACCCCGTGCTTAGCACTCCATGGCTCGCAGCGGAGGAACGTTATGATGAACTTGCTCCTGACTATCGCCTAAATATAATTGGCTGTTTATCTTGTAAAAAGTGAAGTCCACCCTGTGTATTGGAAGGGCGCTGTGATACCAAGGTCATTGAAACTTACATTGAAAAAATATTGCTTCCAACACTCAGGCCGGGGTAACTGTTACTCTTGATAATGCCAGCTTTTACAAATCACAGAAGATACAAAATTTAACAGAATCGGCTGACTGCCAGGTCAAATATTTACCTGGTTACTCTCCTGATTTAAGCCCGATCAAAACAAAATTAACTGCGACGAAATGACCACTTAAACTGGCTTAATGCCCCTAAATAGGTATAAGCAACCGGTACAACAAAGAGGGAAAATAAAGTACCAAAACCTAAGCCCCCGACAAGCACCCAACCAATTTCTGAGCGACCAATCGACCCTGGCCCTGTTGCAAAAGCCAATGGTAATGTGCCAAAAATCATCGCAAATGAGGTCATTAAAATCGGACGTAAACGTGTTTTCGCAGCTTCTGCAACCGCCTCATAACGATCGAGGCCCTCTTTAACCAGCTGATTGGCAAATTGAACAATTAAAATACCATGCTTAGAGACCAAACCAACTAATGTGAGCAAACCAATATTGGTATAAAGGTTTAATGTTCCACCAGTGATTTTCAAGGTAATAATCGCCCCAACAATACACAGCGGCACCGTCAATAAAATAATCAATGGGTCAATAAAGCTTTCAAACTGTGCCGATAAAATCAAATAAATAAAGACAAGCGCCAAAAAGAACATGCTTAAGGTACTACCCTGTGAGTCGGTCAGTGACTTAATCACTCCGGCATAGGTATAGTTTTGATCTTTTTGCAACAACGGTTGCACCACTTGATCAATGTATTTTTTCACATCGCCCGCACTATAGCCGGGTGTAATGGTCGCGGTAATCGCAGCTGCATTCATTCTGTCATAGCGCTGCAGCGTCGAAGTACCAACAATAGGGGTCAACTTAACTAAACTTGCCAGTGGCACAAAATGTTCTGTTGCTGATTTAACGTATAAGTCTTGCATCACATCGAAATTACCTAAGTATTTTCTTTGCACCTGTACACGCACCGGATAGCTATTGGCACCTTTATCAAAGTAAGTAATCTGCTTGCTATTCATCATTGTGCCTAAAGTATTCGCAATATCACCCATACTCACACCAAGACGTGCAGCACGATCACGGTTAACGGTCAAAGAAAATTGCTGCTCATCATACTTTAAACTCGTTTTAAGGCCCGACAATCCAGGGTAGTCTTTCAATACCGCTAATAATTTATCTGATGTTGACTTAAGCTCAGTTAAATTATCATTTTGCTGAATAATCTTTAAATCTAACCCTGTATCTGAGGTTCCATACGACACCGGGTCGGGAATATCATAACTGACTAAGAGCCCTGGAACATTTTCATCAGTCAGCGGGCGTAAATGCTCAATAATTTGCTGCGTCGTTAAATGGCGCTCACTGCCCCACGGCTTCATCGTGACAAAATTAACCGGACCACCTGCAATAGAGAATGCCAGATCATAGGCAATTCCAGGTACTTTTGTCATTTGCTCGGATAATTGTGTCATATAGCGGCCCACATACGCCGTATTCGATCCCGGTGGTGGTGTAATCACTGTATTAAAATACCCAATATCTTCCTTAGGCACAAGCTCTTGAGACGTATGTAAATACACCCAATAACCTGCACCAGATAAGGCAATAAGCCCAACGATAATCCATACGCGTATTTTTAATACCCGCACTAAAAGCGCTTTATAACGCATCGCCAATGCATCTAAAAAACCCTCAATACGCCGCATCATACTTGAAGTACGCTCTATTGGTTGCAATAGTTTTGCACTCATCATCGGCGATAAGGTTAACGCAACAAAGCCAGAAATCACCACAGCACCTGCTAAAGTAAAGGCAAATTCACGAAACACAGTGGCTGTAAAGCCTGAACTTAAACCAATGGGAATATACACAGCGGCCAGCGTTAAGGTCATAGCAATAACAGCAAAAACGATTTCTCGGCTGCCCGCTAAAGCCGCTTCAAATGGCGACAAACCTTTTTCAATATGGCGATAAACATTTTCAACAACAACAATCGCATCATCAACCACCAAACCAATCGCCAGCACGACAGCGAGCAAGGTCATAATATTAATCGTAAAGCCAAATAACAACATGACTGTAAACACAGAGACAATACACACAGGAATCGTCACAATCGGAATAATCGCTGCCCGAAGTGAACCTAAAAACAGTACAATAACCAAAATCACTAAGATTACAGCTTCAATAATCGCCTCAAAACACGCATGAATTGCATCCAATAAAAAAACCGATTGATCATAGGCTATTTTTAACTCCATGCCTTTAGGTAGGCTACTTTGCAATTTCGCAATTTGCGCGCGCGCCTCTTTAGCTACATCAATCGGATTTGCCGTTGTCGTTGGGCGAATCTCCATAACGATGCCATTTTTTCCATTAATTTTCATCGGCGATGGTGTTAATGAATTTTCACCCAGTGCCACTTTTGCTACATCTCCAAGGCGTACGGTTTGGCCATTACTATCACGCAAAATTAATGCAGCAAACTGCTCAGGGCTGGTAAAGCGTACATGGGTAACCAAAGTAAAATTACGATTTTCCCCTTGAATCACTCCAGCTGGAAAATCTACATTGTCCTCACCTAAGGCATTCACCACATCACTGGCAGTAATTTTTAAGGCGGCCATGCGCACGGGATCTAGCCACACCCTCAACGCCCGTGACGATCCACCAAAAACCCACACCGCACCGACACCGGGTAAATTTTCGAAATAATGCTTTATCTTATCATTGACAAATTGATTCAAGTCATCCTGGCTCATACTTGGATCAATAAAAGCAAGATTTAATGTCGGCGTTAACACAAACTCTGTCGATACCGTTGGTGGATCCATCCCTGCAGGCAATTGTGTACCCTGAATGCCGGCAATTGCACCACGAATATTATTCACCTGGGCATAGTAATTAACCTGATTATTAAAAGTAACAGTAATCGTCGTTGAACCAATTTTACTGGTACTTTTTATGTCAACAATGCCACTAGCACTACTTTGAATCGCATTTTCAATTTTGCTTGCTACATCCTTGGCCATGCTTTCAGGCGATGCACCATCTAAAGACGCGCTGATTTGCACAGTGGGTGAATCAAAACGGGGAAAGTAAGTCATCTCTAAACTATTAAAACTTACAACACCGACAATCATCAGCATAATACTTAAAACCGCCGCAAAAACAGGATGGCGAATGCATATTTCAGGTAATTGCATTAATCAGCACCTTAACTTTAACCTTTACTTTTAATCTTTCATTCTTTTACTAATCTAAATTAAATAAAATTAAATTAAATTTTAAATTAGTTCGTTTTATGGTCCTGATGATCTAAAGTCAACTTAGCTTGATTCGACGTGGATGCTTGAGGCATTACTTTTGCTATCGTTCTATCATCCTTTAATGCTAATGCTGACTCTCGTTTACTGCTTTGCTGTCGGCTCTGCAGATTATTACCATTTTGCTTATTCTCATTCTTATTCTTACTCTCAACTTTAGTTTTAATTTCAGCTTCAGTTTTATTGTCTTTTTTATTTTCTTGGCCTGGCTTGCTCTTGCTCTCTTGATTCTTATCTGAACTAATCACAGGCGACTTTGACTTGGGTGCTGTTACTCTGTCCTGTACAGATACAGGCGCCGCAGCTATCACCTTAACCGACACGCCATCTTTTAACTTTTGTGTCCCTGCAACAACCACCTGCTGATCTGCAGTTAACCCTGTTAACACTTCCACATTACCCTGGTCCCGGCTCCCCAACGTCACTTTTACCAAATGAGCAATGTTATTTTTGACAATATAAACACTTGCTCCCTTCTCATTCACACTCACTGCTGTTTCAGGAACAATCAACACCCGATGCTGATTACCGAGCAACTGTTTCACACTCACATACATCCCCGGGGAGAGTTTATAGTCTTTATTTTGTATTTCTGCCTCTAATGCAATAGTACCGGTATCTGTATTGACCGTCGGTGAAATAAATTGAACCAAGCCACTGACCAACTGGTTACTCGCATCTGATTTGACATTGACACTCTGGCCAAGTAACAACTTGGATTTTTGCCCTTGAGGAACCGAATAAGCGACTTTTAACGGGGAAATTGCAACCAGACGGACAATCGCTTGCCCCGTACCAACATACGCACCCAGATTAATATTAAATTCACCTAAAAAACCAGTAAACGGCGCAACCAACTGACGCTGTGCCAACTCTACCTTTTTCCCTTCCACTTTTGCTGACGCCTGCACCATACTCGCATGCTCTTTGTCCAACATTTGCTCTGATACACCGCCAATTTTGCTGAGCTTTAAATAGCGCTGATAATCAAGTGCTTTCACTTGCGCATCGGCAAGCAGTGACTTTAATTCAGCCTTTTCACTGGCATTATTCAATTCAGCAATAATCGCTCCCTTTTTAACATACTGACCATTTTTATAGTTAATTTTGGTGATATGCCCAGCAGCATCAAAGCTTAGCGTCACCTCTTGTGAGGGTGCCAATGTGCCCAATGCCTGCAGAGAGTCTTCAACAATCACTTCCTTTACTGTCTGAGTTTGCACAGAAACAATCGGAGTTTTTATCATTTGCGCAGAAACTTCACGATTTAGGTTATGTGAACTGTCCTGCTGACTACTCGGACTCACAGAACCTGCAAAAACAGCACTTATACACCATACAGGCAAAATAATACTGCCTAATATAACCCGTCGATAATACTGCTGTGGGAACTTTACCTTGCTATTTTTATTCATTATTACGCTTACTACTTAAATATCTCGATACTACATCTAACAACAAACCTAGTGACTAAACTTAAAAAATCATTACAACTCACTACAACTTCATATATATAGCTAGAGCTTAAACTTCGTTTATGCAAAATCAATAAACACACTAAAAAACGCCAACTCACTCTAAAACAACGACGATCATAGTAACAAACAAACATTAAGCAAACGTTATGCCTCAATGCCCTATTCACTCTCTACACGCGTGTTCAATTCAGGTTTTCTAAAGTGCTATAAGTCTTATTGTTAAATCAACAACATTAAACTTTTTTACCTTAAATGACAAGATAGTACACACGTATAAACACATTCGAGCTTGCACCTTACGCTCAATTTAGCGATAATCTAGCGCTTTTATTACTTTATTTAATTAATAATAAAACTTGGTAGTTTAACATGTCTGCTGTTACCCATCGATTTTCAGTCGCTCCGATGCTGGACTGGACTGACCGTCATTGTCGTTATTTATTTCGCTTACTTTCAAAACATGCTGTTTTATATACAGAAATGGTGACCACAGGGGCACTTCTACACAATGATCCCAAACGCTTTTTACACTGTGATAGCCTTAGCACTCCGGTTGTTTTGCAATTAGGTGGCAGTGATCCACATGCCTTAGCCGAATGTGCCGAGCTTGCAGATCACTATGGTTATAGCGAAATCAATTTAAACGTCGGTTGCCCAAGCAATCGTGTACAAAATGGCCGCTTTGGCGCCTGCTTAATGGCAGAGCCCACACTTGTGGCAGAGTGTATTGCAACCATGACAGCAAAAGTAACTATTCCTATCACAGTAAAGCACCGTATTGGTATTGATAATCAAGAAGGCTATGACTCACTCTATCAATTTGTTGATACGGTGCGTCAGGCAGGCTGTAAACATTTTATTGTGCATGCACGCAAAGCCTGGCTTCAAGGCTTAAGCCCAAAGCAAAATCGTGAGATACCGCCCTTAAATTACGATTACGTCTATCAAATAAAGCAAGATTTCCCAAATTTAACCATATCAATTAACGGCGGTATAGAAACAATAACTCAGACCCAACATCACCTTAACCACGTCGACGGTGTCATGGTCGGGCGGGCAGTATATCACCAGCCTTTACTGCTTAGCCATATTGACCAAGAAATTTACCATCAGCCAAACAACGTTAACTTAGCAACAACAGCAGTTGAAACAGCCATTACAACAGTCAAGCAAATGCTTCCCTACATAGAGAAAGAACTACGCCTGGGTACACGCCTCAATCATATTACTCGCCACATGCTTAATCTTTTTCAAGGTGTGGGGGGCGCAAAACGTTGGCGACGCCACTTAAGCGAACATGCTCACCTGAAAGGTGCAGATACCACAACAGTCGAGCATGCACTCGCACTGATTGAACCTGACCCACAATCTTAATTTATCCACCTAATTTAGCAATGATTGAAAAAACCGCAGCAGCAAGCTAAGATAAGCGCTACAAATCATGACTAATAACGACGAAATAATGACTAAACCGTCACTGGGAATTGGGCTTACATGAAAAGATTATCACTACAACAAAATATCAGCTATCTTATCTGCATTATAATCACCGTGGTCATTACTCTTGCCATCAAACCCTCTTACCCAAATGACCCTCGTGGCATTTTATTACCCGCCAGCAGTCAGCAGTTCACCCCATTGCAAGCCGATCAGGTACAACTTGTTAATTATTTGCCCGGCGGCATTAAAGTCGGCGCTATTAATATAGAAATGCATTTAACCTCGACTCAAGCTGCTGAGGTAAAGACAGCAATGGGTAAAGTAGAAGCCTATGCCAAAGCGCTTGCTGCTCAATCAGGCGCAAATGCGGTTGCAGTCATCGGTGGCGGCATAGCCAACTCCCCTCAACCATTAACCGCCCTCGTCTTTCGGGGAGTTGCATTTCGCAACTAAACACCAGGCAGTGGGCAGTATCGACGATGGCGATTTAGTATGTATCAGCGTCCTTGCTTCGCTCACTTATGTTTATTAATCCATAACGCACGACTATTATTACTTTTTCTCTGCTTAATTTGCATTAACAACAGCTTTGCCAACCCAGCAACCACTTCTATGTCAAGTAACTATCTCGTAAAAATCAGTGGTATAACCGGCGCCCCCCTCAAAAATATTCAACATGCTTTGAGTGTTTTTCGCTACAAAGCCTATATTTCTAAGCAAACTAAACTGCGTTTACCGCTGTATTTTCAGCAAGGGAAAAAAGAGATTATCGCCTCCTTACAACCTTATGGCTACTTTAATAGCCAAGTCACTGCGGCAATTCACTGGAATATAAAACCTATTCTCATCACCTACATGATTAATCCAGGCCCACAAACAACCGTCAGTAAAATTATTCTCAATATTAGCGGTGAAGGCAAAAATTTACATCAATTCAAACACTGGCAAAAGCGTTTTCCTCTACAAGTGGGCCGCCCGATGATCAGCATAGACTATGAAAATGCCAAAGCACGTCTACTTGCCTGGGCCAATGAACTTGGCTTTTTTAATGCGCTATTAACCTCACACCAAGTCACTATCAATAGCAAAACACATCAAGCGACGATTACCCTCGCAATGGATACCGGGTCACGTGCATATTTT
Source organism: Piscirickettsia salmonis LF-89 = ATCC VR-1361 (assembly GCF_000297215.2). Classification (GTDB taxonomy): domain Bacteria; phylum Pseudomonadota; class Gammaproteobacteria; order Piscirickettsiales; family Piscirickettsiaceae; genus Piscirickettsia; species Piscirickettsia salmonis. The sequence continues at coordinate 27,374 of NZ_AMFF02000049.1, read as the reverse complement.
AGCTCAGTCAACTTTAATCAAAGCAAGCAAAATAACTCAGCACCTTATGCAAACTCATATTTAAAGCGCTTTATTCCATTTAAAGCCAACACACCCTATCAAGAATCAACACTTGTGCAATTACAAAGCAATTTAATTGCAAGTAATTTATTTGATGAAGTCATCGTTAGTCGAGAAAAAACCCAAACGAGTACTCCTCCCAAAGTTCCCTTAACTGTGACATTAATTCCTAAAAAGGCCAAACACTATAAGCTTGGTTTGGGCTATGGCACAGATACCGGCATACGTGGCACCCTTGGTTTTGATTGGCGGCGCGTCACCGCTAGCGGCCAAAACCTCTCTAGCCAAATTCAGCTCTCACAGATCGCAACCCACTATAATCTGGCTTATATTATCCCTGGCCAAAATCCATTAACCGATGCCACAACACTAAGTGCTGCCGATTATTATGACCACCCTGACTCTTATACCAGCACCACTCAACAGATTGGGCTTGGCTATACCTCAACCTATGGTACCTGGACCTACCAAGCCAATCTAAAGCATCAATGGGTACAGTACAATATCAATAATGGCTTAAATCAAAACACCAACCTGACAATTCCTGAACTGTCTCTTTCACAGATTGTGCCCACACAGCAAGGCTTTTGGCATAACGGCTATCAAATCACTTCAAATCTACAAGCCGGTATTCCCGCATTAAGTCCGATTAATTTTACACGCCTAACACTCAATGCGCGCCTTGCTCATAAACTAACAAGAAAAACCCGTATGTTACTTGGCGGCGCCTTTGGGTTGATAGAAACCAATAACTTTGGCGAATTACCACCCAATTTGCGTTTTTTTGCCGGAGGCTCAAATAGCATCCGAGGTTATGGCTATAAATCCCTAAGTACAGCCTCTCCTGATGGCCAACAAATTGGCGGCCGCTATTTATTCACTGGCACCCTCGCCTATGAAATTCAATTACCGCACCAATTTGGTCTCAGTGCCTTTTATGACCTAGGTAATGCTTTTTATAATAAGCCGAAATCTCTTGAGCTCATGCAAGGCGCTGGCTTACAACTTGCCTGGTATAGCCCAATCGGTCCAGTCAAACTTGCAGTTGCTAAAGCCCTCAGCTTATCGGGCACCCCCTGGCACATCCATTTTAGTATTGGTTTTTTCATATGAGAATCATCAAAATTATCAAATGGTCCATACGTATTCTAGTTGCTACCAGCATGTTTCTAGCAATATCGCTATTTCTTCTGATCTGTACACCGACAGGAAGTAAGCTATTAATCAAAGTCAGCCAATCACTGATTCCATCTTCGGTTCACTTAACTGTTGATTATTTATCTGGCACACTGCTGACAGGCATTCATGCCAATATTACCTATTCCCAACCCAAAACAACAGCGCCAGACGCTATTCAATTTAAAGCAGTTCATACACAAATAAAAATTGATCTATTGCCTCTACTGTCTGGAAATATTCGTTTATCTCAGCTGCAAGCCCAATCAATCACTATCACAACCGAACCTCAAACAAAAAAAATCACCACGAAGACTAAACTTAATCGAAGCAACCCTAATAACAGCCAGTTCAACGATATTTTTATTCCTAAAATATTTATCAATCATTTTTTAATACAAGCACTCACATTCAAAGGCCAACAATTAAAAAATATCTCCGGGAATGCTTATCTGCATGCCAGTAATAATACAATTAATACCAGTGTACAAATACATGGCACTTATCACTCTCAAACATTTTACTTAAGCCTAAGTGGCTATGGTCCGAGCCAGCAGTTTAACAGTCAGCTAACATTTATTAGTCACCAAGATACAATGAGGCGCTTAACTCTCATTGCCACAGGTCAAGGTAATTTAAGCCAAAATTATCAATTTAAATTAACCGGTCAAGCACTTCAAAATACGCCCATCAAGGGCAATGCAAGATTTAACCTCACAAAAAAAACATGGCAGACTCAATTAAGCATCACAAAATTAAATCTTGCTCAGTTTAATTCACGCTATTCAAGCCAAATGAACATCCGCTTAACAGGCGACGGTAATCAACAAACTGGACAATTAAAGTTCCATCTTGATGGCACACTATTTAAAGAAAACGTCTTCGCCTTAAGCAATTTAAGCTATAACCCTCACACCATCAATTTTAATATTCAGGCCCATAACGGCAATAATAAAATTATGTTGACGGGCACACCCAAGCAAGCAACGCTTGATATTAACTTAAAACAAATTGATCATATTCTTCCTGATAGCACTGGCCAAGTAAATATTCATGGCAATCTAAGCCTTAAGAAAATAAGTCTCATAGGCAACATCGATCATTTAATTTTAAACGCCCCAGAAATATACCCTATTTTAAATAATTTTCGTATCAAACAAGCTCATTTTAATCTCGATCAGAATAACATATCAAATACAGTAACCGCCTCATTGTTTGTAAAAAATTTAATACTTTTTAAACTACCGATTAAATCAATCAATAGTCAATTTAAATTAAAGTCCAAACATTTTTTGCTCTTAACGAGACTACAAACAAAAAAATTACAGCTTGATCAACAAGCAAAGGGTCAGTTAACTGAAAAAAATATAATTAATATTACATTAAATAAATTTATTATAGAAAATTTAGAAAAAAATAGCGCTATAAATAAAGATACTAAGTTAAGCTTAGTTAAGCCAGTCATAATTAAATTTAATTTAAAACAGCCCATCCTGCTGACTGCCAGCCCCTTTATTTTAAAAAATCGCAATCGCAGTCAAGGTCTATCACTTGAGTTAATCCAGTCTAATACTGACAATATTTACACTATTCAGGCCAAACTTGAAAAGTTTCCCTTAAATCTCATCAATTTAGTCACATTAAATAAACTGCAATTAACTGGCTCTTTATCCGGCATGCTGAATTTAAAGCTCAATCAGGCAACTCGAAAGCTTATTCATATCAATACAACACTTAGCAGCAGCGCAGGTGAGATTAAAGCCATAAACCCCGCCAGTCAGCGTATTAAAACCGTTCACTTTCAGCCGTTATCACTCATCATTCAAGGTGATCAAAACAATCTCACCGCTCAGCTTAACTGGGCCTTAGGTCAAGCAGACTACATCAATGCTCAGATTTATTTAGATCACTACAAAAATTTAGCCGGGCATGTGAATTACTCACTCAAAGCAGTTAATATTCTTGGCTTTATTCCAAATATTAATATTCAAAACCCAAAGCTTACCGGCACCCTTAAGCTCTCTGGCCAGATCACCAGCCCACGCATTATAGGCAGCACAACACTCATCGCTGACCTTTATTTACCCAGCACAGGTGTCGAGCTTAAACAAACTAAAATGACCCTAACAGCCGATGGCTCTTCTCACATTGCCATTCAAGCTCAAGCCACCACGGAAGGCAATCAAGGTCACCTGTCGCTACATGGCAACATTGATGTGACTCACTTACAACCACAAGCGACCTTCATCATTCAAGGCAGCAATGTTCAGTTAGTCGACCTACCCTATGCAACACTTTATGCTGACCCGAATATCACTATTGCTTATGGCAAGCGCTTGATCATCACTGGCAACTTGGCGATGCAACAAGGGCGTATTCAAATTGACCAAGTTCCTCAAAGCACAACACTCCCTACTGATATTAAGATCAAAGGTCAAACACAAAATCAGTCATTACCCATCAATACCGATATCACATTAACGCTTAATAAAAGCATTCACATCAATGGCTACGGCCTCAACACCCAAATTGAAGGACAGCTTAATATTATCAGCCAACCCAATCAACTCACGCGTGCACATGGCAATTTAAAATTACTTGATGGTACCTATCGATTACTCGGCCAAAGTCTTAATATTACTCAAGGTCAACTTATTTTTAGTGGGAATGCGATTCAAAACCCCGGTTTAAACATCAATATTGAGCGTCAAATTACCCCAAGCAATCCAGCTGACGAAGCTATCACTGCTGGCGTTAAAGTCACCGGCAATCTGAATAAACCGGCATTAACCCCTTATTCCACACCAACACTGTCTAAAGCAGACATCCTTTCTTATCTACTTTTTGGCACGCCCGTCCCTCAAACCAGTAGTGGCAATGCAGCAATTCTAGCTCAACTAGTGACTTCATCTAGCCTGTTTAATACAGGAACGGGTGGTATTGTTCAAGACATCAAAAAAACATTCGGCCTGTCAGAACTTAGTATTCAAAGTAATACTTCCACAACACAAACCGCGACCAGTGAAGAAGAAAGCAACTTAGATTCACTGCGCTCTAGCACCTCACTCGTCCTTGGCAAATATCTTGCACCTGACTTATATATCAGTTATAGCGTTGGCTTTTTGGGCCAACAGATTGCCAGTGTCCGCTACCGACTTAACCAAAACTGGAGCATTAATACTGAAGCAGGCACAACCAGCGCTGTCGATCTATTCTATAACATAGAGAAAGACTAAATATAAAGCAATAATTGGGATTAAACACGCGTGAAAGACAAGCCGTCTCTTTTATTTATTTTACTTTTACTCTATAGCAATTTTACTATTTATTCAGTCTATGCACTACAACTTCCCTTGCCCAAAAACAATGAGTCCATCATCGGCCACAGCCTACAGGTCACTGCTCAAAAAAATGATAACTTTATGCACCTCGCCCGCTTATATAGCTCAGGTTTTCATGAACTGATGGAAGCCAATGCCGATATTTCACCCTGGCATCCATTAAATGGTGAAAACGTCACCATCCCTACCGAATTTATTCTCCCCGATGCACCTCGAGATGGTCTTATTATTAACTTGGCAGAGCTTAGATTATATTACTTTGACCATCATAGTAAACGCCTGTTCACTTATCCTGTCGGCGTTGGTAAACGTGGTTGGATGACACCTGTCGGCAAGCGCGTCATCAGCCACAAACTGCATAAGCCCTACTGGCACGTTCCAGATAGTATTCGTGAGCATTATGCCAAACAAGGCAAATATCTAGCAAAGTCAGTTGCACCAGGCCCTAAAAACCCATTAGGCAAGCACGCAATGCGTTTAAGCCATTCAAGTTATCTTATTCATGGTACCAATAAAATCATGGGCATCAGCCGTCGCACCAGCTCTGGCTGCATCAGTTTATTTCCTGAAGATATTGAAAACTTATTTAACATCGTAAAAATTAATACACCCGTTTATATCGTTAATCAGGCGTATAAAATAGGGGAAAAAGATAATCAGCTATTTTTGGAAATCCACAAACCTCTTTATGAGTTTAAAGCCACACAAAACAAACTTAATCAACAAGTCGTTTATGCCTTGCTTAAATATAATCAAAGTCAACAATATCAACTTAACTGGGATAAAATCATCAAAGTGATCAATGAGCAACGTGGCATACCCACTCTCATCAGCAACTAACATGGATTACACTACATTAATGACATTAAAAATATAAATCAATGTATACCTAAATTAAACTAAACTTAAACTACAGCAAATAAATAATTAAACACGATATTATATATAATAAGATAACTGTAACAACAATATATCTTTTCTTTGCCAGTAAGTAAAACCAACGTTTTTTAGTAACTTTTTGATTTACAAGAGCTGCTTGCTCATTAAATAATAACGTTTTATCTGTATTATCTAGCCCTAACTTTAAGCGTTGGGCACATTTAGCTTCCAGCTGGATTAAATAATCACGAGCAATATTATTATTATAATTCACCATCTCGCCCATAAAGCCATCTTTTAAAATAAAATAATAAATCTGATAGACAATTTTAGGATAATATTTATTATCTACAATATGGTTCAATGCCTTATAAAAGTAGTTCCCCCCCGTATCCACATCAAATATTTCACGCTGCACCAACTCCCAAGATTCTCCTTCAGCATGACCTACTTTTAAATTAATAAACTCATCAACATAAACAGTTAATGCAAATGTAATTAAATAAGCAATATCGCCACCATAGCTTTTTCCTAAGAACAAATTAATCGATTTAATTTTATCGATAATAGTTTTTCTATATTCTGCCTGCTTAATTTTGCTTTGCTTGTATTTTTTTACGATTACTAGAAAACAAGAAACTTTAAATATTGCTGACTCCATACCTGACCTCGCTTTATTAGCGTTAATTTTAATTAAATTGCTTATTAACCCATGGTGACTTTATCACTGCTGACATCCACAGTAACCTTCTTCACCCCGGGCTTAACTCTCAATTTCCATTGACGGCTATCGCTATTTAATAAAAAATACAGTGACGTTGCTTTTTTCCTATCCAGCGGATAACTAAAGCTATAGCTTGACTCATATTTAGGTGTAATAAAATAACGCTGATACTGGCTGCTATTAAACTGACTATACAGACTATAATAACTATGGCTGATGTAGCTTTTATTATTATCTTGGGCAACCAACAAATAAAAATTATTACCATTATTCGTATATTGATGGGTTGTTACCTTAATCGTTAGCTCTGGGTCACCACCTAACCCAAGCATTGAGCAACCACTCATCAAGGCTAATAAAGCAAATAAACTGACGATATTCCAGCGTGCTAATAAGTTAATTAATAATTTTTTCATAGATCTTCACTCGTTTATAATCTAGTTTTGATCGTGCTAATATTTTAGGCTTTGCTGGGGCCGTATACTGCCCGGCTAATGAATGAACACTATATGCAATCACTTGATAGTTGGCAAAATTATCACGATAGCACGATAAAATACGCTCAAGGCAATCCAGTTTTAACTGGCAATCTACCACTTTCGCATACATATTAATCTCTATTACTTTCATAGGGTATTCAGCAAAACGCCCCAGTGTGATGTACCCTGATAATTGGTCCTCAACAAGACGAAATATCTTCTTAGTCGATGATTTTTTAATCGACCTTGAAGATACATCAAACTGTAAATTCCCAAACGCCAGTGAAAATAATTTTCGCATCATCGCTAAACTATGGCAATTTAACGACTCGATGCTCGGCAATAACCGGCCCTTGACAAGCATGGCCTCAATACCCGAATGCTCTTGTAACAACGTATCGAGTTCAAATTTTAATAACTGATCAGCAATTGTTTGAATAAAAAGGCTTTCTTCTGTTTTATCATCATATAAAATACCATCAATCGACCGCCCATCAAATTTGGACTGGACAGTCAGCAAGCCATCATGTACCTTAATTTCAGCCGCTTGGCCATTCATTGATACCGCATCAATATAGCCCCGTGGTGAGTGCCGGCCAATTTTTGAACTAAAATAAATTTGCGCATAAGGTACCCCTTGGCTTACCAAACGGTTCACCAAAAGGCTTAAATTATTTGAGTGTTTTATAAACGACACGATAATTCAACATATTAGTAAAGTTATAATTAATAAACCGTTGTAATACTTTGCACAAATAAACAAATAAACGTTCATCACGCACATCACCGATAAGAACATGTAAGCAAATAACAAAGGTATCGGAAATACGTGTCACTTCGGTACGAATCATACGTTTTCTTAGCGCAAAGAATAAGCTATCTTTTTCAACGAGTAAATCAAAAAACACCTGAATTGAGTTTAAATCGGTTACATTTCCAAAATTAATGGCCATAAAACGCTCAACGATCACCTGGCGATCATCATAATTCATGAGTTTTGCCGGTTGCGTGGTGACTGGCAAAAAAATAGCCTTCTCTTCCACATCAGCAACCTGTTCAATCTCTTGTATCGGCAGATCAGTAAAACACAAACACTCTATATCGATAAAGCCTGGATCAGCTGTTTTATCATCCACGCCCGTGTAGTGAAGCTCTAACAGTGGCTTTGAGAAACTTTCATAATGAAGTGTATAATTCAGTGCTGAATAATCATGGAATAAATACCGTGGATAAATATCACTATCTTGATGATGGATCCGCAATAGCTTAAAAAAATCACTATGATCATCATCAAATAGCAATGGGTAGCAATCTATATCATTATTTAAGTAAATACGATTTGCATGGCGCGGGTATACTCCGAGTAAAGTAAGAGCGTTCCACTCTAAATGCTGCACGACCTCTCCAACACAGTCATACGAATTCAATTCGATATAAAAGTCAAGTTGGCGTGCTGAATATGGAGTGGCCACATTGATCATTAAATCAAAAAAACAAAAATGCTCTGGTGAATGTACCATCTGCCTTAATAATTGATTACGACAGACTAAACTATCAATATTCTGACAATCAAGATAGGCTTTAAATTCAAGATCCTGATTAATAATCACTTGTGAGCCACAGACATTGGTTTTCAAAAAACTAAATGCCGCAACCGTCTCTATCGCCTCTTCATGTTGTAGATAAAAACGAAAGCGTGACTCAGCATTAACAGTCACGTCCTGATTAAATTCTAGAGAAATGATAATTTTCTCATTATTAAACGAGTAATTGACCTTAGCCAAATCATATAATGGTGATTCAAATACATTCATCGCTTCATAGGTCTCATCCATACCTGAGACCATCAATCCCTGCCCTTTATTAATCGAACGAATAGCACCATTATTGCTACTTTCTAAGTAATTTAACTTCACCAACCCAGAAGAAGGCAGTGTACAAAACAAACTATGATATAAATCAATTAAACGATTTTTCTTCAATCGTGCCGTATATTGATAAAACTGCTGATACACTTTATCTATATTAAAGGCAATTTCTCGCTTTAAACTTTTTGTACTACTGTTCATAATTAAGAAAAACTCAAGTTTTTCAACTGATAAACGACATTAACCTTCGATTGTGTGTCTTGCCATTGATAACGCTGATGATTCACTTTAGCCGCCACCAATAACGCAAATAAACATAAAGGCTGATGGTTACTTACAATATTGATGCTGTTTCCTGATGAAGTCTGATAGCCCACCGTACAACTTTGATCTTTCCACCATTGATAAGCAATGGGTTGGTTAATGCCTGAGACATTAACACCGATCACTGTATGATCCCCTATTTTTAAAAAACTCATATTAACAAAGTCGTCATCAGCTAGGCGTGTATTCATCATCATCCTCGGCGATACACTTAACTGCAATGCCTGTGGTTGACCATCTTGATGCCAAAACTGTTGGCTGATGTGACTCATCCGATTGATATCAGCAAGCTCAGTTGTAGAGAGCAATGCTTGATTAACAACTGACTGATTGTTAATCCAGCCATTGGGGGTATACACGAGAAAAGGTTTTAGCCACTGATTAAACACTTGCCAAAAATACCCGCCACTTGGGTTTAAGCTTTGCTCTAGTACTGCCGTATTAATGATTTGCTTCGAACTCATATTAAACGGATAGTACTGATCTATTTTACTGATTCCAGGAAGTAACTGCGTCTGCCATACCTGCTGTATATGCCGTTTCACTCCCATCAAGCCAACATTGACAATTTGGTTAAAGACCATAGCAAAACTATTACGAATCACAGGGCTTACTGTCTCCGGCAACCAGTTTTTAACTTTACTAAGCGTGCTCTCCTCACTATTGCCATAATAATCATACACGAGTTTTACCAAGCGCTGATTTTGTGATGCAGAGTCAATACCGTAGCCACCATAAACCGTATTATAAATACTGCTTAAATACGTGACAAAATCACTCGTATCATAATTATCATACAGTTTATTTAAAAATGAAAACTTATCATTAATCATCTTAAATGTACTATTTTTAAATTGAGTATTCTCACTGAGTTGCTTTAGCCCTTTATAAATCAGTGAGTTTGAAGATACAATATTATTTAAATATAATTTTAAACCTTCTGAATTAGCAATATGCGCAGAAAACAAGATCCTAGCAAAGTTATAATATTGTTGTATATAACTTTGTAAATAATTCTCTTTTGATTTTTCAATCAATAAATTTAAACTTGATAAATCAATAATTTTTTCAAGCTTCTTCTGCAAACCCTGGTAAATTTCAAGCCCAGGTAAAATAACACTCTCAACATACGCCTTGGTATAAATGCCACTGACCTGTGCCTGTTGGTCAAAAAATGGGTTATTTACCATCACTCCTTGGCCACTATAACTTGAATTCATCACACTGGCTGAATGCTGACTATAATAATCAGCAATATCATTAATTAAGGCTCTTAACACCACTAAATTAATATTATTATTTTGATAGTACACCGGAGTCTTAATATAGTGCTCACTCACTTCATTAAGCTGTTTAATTAGGCTAAATAAATCCATCTTTTTATCGATGTTTTCAACTTTAATGTTCATAACTTCCGCAAGCTCGTTTAAACGAGTTGAATTGATACGATAAGCTAACGTACTTTGATTCAGCACATCCTGCTGTAAGTGATTAATTAATTGACCAGCTAAATACAATCTAATCTTATGCTGACTCGTTAAAAATGTATTCACACTGATCGCTGGATTATTTAAAATATGGCTAATAATACTAACATCAACACGATTGACTTGATCACTAAACTGATATGTCTCATAAGCGCTATAAGGACTACTTTGCACATAAGTCAGTAAGTCAGTCTGCTTCATCGACAAAACCTCAGCAACTAAGCTGATATTGCTTTCAATAAAATCTTCAGCCTGAGCATCACCATTTGCACGATATACCTGATAATAAAGCTCACCCAAGGCATTATTACTATTATTAGCAATATTGATCAGTAACTGCTGATGAACACGCTCAACAATCTCTTTTTTAACAATATTAATAAATAAATGATCCGGATAAATAACAGTATAGAAAGGCGCCTCAACCGGCTGGTTTTTCGTTTCAACCAGCAGTTGCTCTTTATAACTCACAGCCCCAGTCGTTAATAAAGAAAATCCGGTAAAAATCAACAAATAAGACAACCATGGTAAGCGATCACGCACCTGTGTTTGCTGCATTACTGAGTTTAACGACAAAGTATGACTGACCGTATAGACATTGACTTTTTTGATCTGAGATTCTACTTTAGTATGATAACAGCAAATAGTACCAACCACATCAACATAGTGAATATATTTATCTGTAGTCATCACCATCAATGCTTGGTTCAAACTCATATCAAACATATTGGCAAACTCTGCCGCATCTGTATAAACACGGTTTTGGCTATTTAAATCAATAATTTCTGCCGAAATTAATTGTGACAACTTTGTCACAACGACAAACTTAATTTTTTTCACCCATCCCATCAATTCAAGCAAGTGCTTTCTAAATACCAAACTCATTTTCTCATCCAGCTCAGCAAGTTCTGAACTTAATACCACCGTTGGGTTTAGTTTGGCTTTTTGCCGTGCTAAAAATACACGGAGTATTTTTAATCGCTTCGCCGGAGCCGTTGCGAGCTCATCAATCACCAGGTTAATCAATAGGGCATGCCCCATGACTTTGAACTTGCCTTGTTCATAGATAATATCTTCAGATTGATAAGCTAGCTTTGAAATTAACACATAAGGACGAGTTAAATCTTTTTTTAGCACCAAAAAATTATATATTTTTAGCTTAAATAGTCGCACTGAAAGCGTATTCCAAATATAAATATCAAAAAAATCTTTCAGATAAACTAAATATTTCTTTAATTTTAATTTTTTAATGATAACAACAAGTACGATAATAATCGCCAATGCAATTAAAACCGTTTGAATCGTCAATAGATTATTAATTGCCGGTAAGTATTTATCCATTATTCTCCCTCATCACCACTGCTGGTAAATACAAAGGACATGCCATCATCAGTCAATTTAATTGACTGTTTAATCGAGCTATTTGCATTAGTCAATTCTAACTGGTTTGCATCATCTTTATTGCTTAATTTCATATAACTAGAGCGATCATTGCCCATATTAATTAAGTTCGTTTGCTCACCTTGATTAAGTAAAGAAGAATCAACAGAGTGCAACGCTGCGCTTTCAATCAAGGCAGATTCCATATGCAATTTCAAATTTACGGTTGCTTGATTTGCATAGGGGTAAAAAAACTGATCATAAGGCTGCTTCATCTGTGATGCCGTAATCACTAAAGGTTGATTATTGTCATCAACGCTATATAGAACCTCAACTTGATAATCTAATCGGCCAGCTTTAAGCGCATTATCAAAATCAGCAATCGTGTACTTATATTGATCTTTTGCCTCAGACTCTTTAATCACCCCCTGAGCATATATCGGGTACTCCATCATAGCTGTCACCGGGTACTCTATGCATAGGGTCGTTTGGTCAATTAGCTTAACACTCGAGCACATCTTAAAAAAAGTATGGCTCGACTTGGCCATCTCTTGTTTAAACCAGCCTATTCTAGAAAGATCTATTTCCTGACTAAACTCACATGAGAACTCCAAGACTTTTAGTTCTTTATCAACTAAGATATCAGGTGAATAAACTTTAACATTATCATCTGCCGACGTCTGAATCGTTAAATCAGCTGATTTATTTAATGCCTGATGCAAACCAGTGATATACTTTAAATCCATGTCCACACGATAAAGAGCACTTTGCTGCTGCTGATCAGCCTGATTCAATAACTCTGTTGCGCTGTCAACATCAGTATGCAGATGTGGCAAAACTTTAACTGCTAACTCTTTACTTTGATCCGCTGTGCCGTTAAAAAAAGGCAAACACAAGCGTGAAGCATAGGATGGAGGGCTATGAGCATAAAACTGGATATCAGACATTGAGAAATAGTCGGTTAAATCCCATTGATAATCCTGAGGTTGCAGCTGAGAAGTCACTGTATACGCTGCTGCTCCATCATAGACCAATTCAAGCTGGTAATATTTTAATATATAAATCAAATAATCATAAAAGGTATTTTTTTTATCTTTATCATAATAGCTACAGCCCACAGTAATCAACGATTTTTTTTCAGTTAGGCTTTGTACTGAGCTATCTATAGTAAAGTCAATAAACACGTTATCTTTATCTAATAAATCAAAGTAGCTTTGAAAAACGTCCTGATAACTTGTATCAACAAAAAGATCAAAACAAGAAAATTGGGAAGCCAAAACCGCCAGCGGGTCTTTAAACTCAATCGTAATTTCTTTATTGTTTATATTTTCATAACGTACAGAATAACGTGTAGCTGGTATAAATTGACTATAGCCACAGCAAGAAAACGTATAGTTTTCTTCTGTCTCCTCATCACTATTTAAGCTTAGCCTATTATTTGCATTCGCTTCAATTTTAATTAAAAAGGCATTTAGTAAATATTCTTGCTCAGCATCAACCTGGCCTTGGTCGTCAGTATGGCTTTCATAAAAAACAAACTGACCTTCAGCACCAAAACGTGTTTTTTTATAAAAAAAATGTTTAATATACGCACTGCCAACAATAAAATCATTGGTTTTTGTTAATGTATCATCATAACAAGTTAGCGTGATCGCTAAATCTTGGTCTAATAAAAATGACATCTCACTACCTTTTTTTATGAGGCACTCACAGTCATCGCTTTTAATGCCACTTCTTGCGTTGCACTGACCGTCGTTGTATTTTGAGAAGATACAGTGATATTCGCCCCATTAATTTTTATATCAGAACCTAACTCAATACTATTACCATTGCAAGATAACTCTATTTTTCCATCTTCTATTTTAATATAAGTACCATCACCAACTGAAAGCTGGATTGACTTATCATCCATACTAATACTACTGTCTTGCACAGATAATACTTGATTTTTTTGCGCTTTAACTAAAATTTCATCCGCTGCTGCTGTCAATAAAGACTGTTCCGATTGCAAAGAAAGCGTCGTGGTTTTATCATCCTTCAGTGCATTTAGCTCAACACCGTCTTTATCACTAATCACGGAAGATATAATACTACTTGCCATTTAAGTCACCTTCATCTCATCTTGCCCAGGATCAGCAATTGTTAGGGTGGATGTTAGCATACTAAAAATACAATAACATTGGCTTTCATTTGTCGCCAGCGGTAAGCTCATCGCTTGAGTAAGCATAGCCACTGGAAAAAAAGGCATAACAATCGGCATACACGTCGTTGGCAAAATACCAAAATTTGCAATCGCTAGTGGATTTGACGATGACATACAGGCACCAAAGCTTGGAATGTTTAAATATGGAATCACATTAAGCATAACCGTCATCGATTTCCCTGGGCCATACTCTTTACCTAAGGGAATAACATTCAATGGCATCTCTGCCAACCCTTTATCACACTTAACCTGAGCCCCTGAGGCTACACCAATTTGGTCTCCCTCAGCACTCGCCGCAAACGAAGAAAAACTGGATGTCAAGCAGGCAATTGCTTCATTAATATCATTAACCAACTGCTCAAGGCCGGGAAAATAGGCCATCAAACTGTCCATATCAATGGCAGGAACAACTGGAATATAACCGTTTAATGTATCTTTTAAGCTTTGATAAGCAGCTAAAGCCTGATCCGTTAACCCTTGTAACTTAGCCAATCCAGTAGCATATTGATCGAGTGCTAGGCTTTTTAAGCTCTGATAAGCGTCAGTTAACTCACTAAGTTTAGCTAAAGCATCATTATAAAGCCCAATAATATCAAGTAAAAAACTATTGCCACTTCCACCCAGCAAGTTCGATAGCGTGCTTTTAAGTTGATCAAGTGATCCCATGATATTGTCCATAGAAAGTGCATCTTTAAACTGATCTGCCAAACCACTCACTGCTGATATAAGTGAAGCAAGCGCTGAAGAAATTGTCGAACATAGTGAAAATTTACTCCATAACCCGTTCAACTTATCCATTAGACCATTTAACATATCGCTTAAATTCGGCAAAGCAAAATCGAATAAACCTGATGCCTGTCCCATAAATTGATCAACAATGCCACTTGCCCAGTCAGACATTTTATTTTTAATATCACTAATTTTATTAAGGATATTATTAATAAAATCTAAATTAATTGAAAAAAGCCCCGACCCATCACTAGAGCCTAAAAAGCTTGCTAGCATTTTTTTAAGCAAATCGGCCAACTCAGAAAGTTTCATTAAATTAATGCTGGACAAGCCTAAGCTAAAATCAGGCAAAGAAAAGTCCATATCAAGCAAAGGTGGTAACGCCAAACCACAAACGCTCATCTCAATATTGTTTGTCATCGCAGTGCTCGCATCTAACACACTATTATTTTCCATCACTTGGTCAAGTTGAGCTTGCAATGCTGCTTGCGTCGCTGCAAGGTCTGCAAATTGATCTTCATAAGCGGATAAATCAGGTGCATTGATCCCACTTGCCGCCATTATGGCCTCTGGATCTGATAAGCTAGATTGGAGGTTAGTCAATTGTGAATACGATGCTAATGCCGACTGCATCAGCTGATCTTTTTGTCCAGCATAATTAGCTAATGCACTCGATTGGTAGTTATTTAATGTTTGTTGATAATTTGCAACTGAATTTGCAACCGCATCAAATTGGCTATAGCCCATTTGCGTCATTTGCTCACCCAAATTCATAAAGCTCGCAGCACTCGCCTGCATTGTCGTAAAATCCGCTACGGAGAAATCACTGCACTGACTACACTGATTCCAGGCTTCAGCTTGCAAATCCAATTGCTGCGTTTGGCTTGCCAAGCGAACAAAAGAATTATCTTCTGTCATCTGGCTCATCGCTTCGTCTATTTTTTCCTGAGGGTAAGGGTTATAGTTTTGATATTCACTCAGAAAATGCTGATGTTGCTCATCAACCATTGCACTTAACTGTGCCAACTGATCCGTTTTTAATTGATCTAAACTTGCAGCACCCACTTGGCTGCTATGCGCATTCAAAAAAGACTGCATCGCTAATAAATTTTGAGTATTCTTTAAAACAGCACCCTGATTAGCCGCAATATCACTCAAGCTTTGCTCAGCACACGCAACCTGTTGACTTAACTGATCAGACAGTACTTGGCGAGCATGACTGCCTTGATAGCCTAAAAATAATGCTGCACTTTGAGCTACACTCACCCCTTCACTATCATCATTGCCCTTTTGAGACGTAGCGCTTACCCCTTCAGAGGAAAAATCATTAGCAATATGGTCACCATAGCCAAAAAACACGGCACTCTTCTCTTGCAGTGAAGACAAGCTCGATACGCTATCAAATTGAAATAAAGACTCAGGAATAAGATCCGTCGGTACATTCACTCCCATAGCTGTACTTAAGTCGGCAGTTGGTAGTTCAAAATCAGGTAATTTGTCAGGTAAACCGCTACTATTCACCAAATCACTCATGGTACTTTGTGTGCTACCATACAATTGCGATAAAGTCCCTGCTATCCCATTCACATTTTGCTGTAACTGATCAAATGCTGCACTATTCGTATCCCCTGGTACTTGATGCCGGTCTTTTAAATTAATCAGCGATGATTTAAGCTGCTGTAAATGATATACCGAGGGGCAACGATTTTCGATTTTATGATAATCAACTAACTGCTGTTGTGATTGATCCGCCAAGGCAGAAATTTGCGAAGCTGTTTTATTTTTTAAATCACTAATCGATAAAAAAAGCTTGCTTTTATCCATTGGCATGACATCTTGCACTTGAGCAAGGTGATATTGACAAGACTCCAATGGGCTTGCCAATACTTTTTTAGGCTGTACTTCTTGTACTAATGAAACTGATTGACTCACCGCTTGTTGGCTTTTTTCCACAGCAGCAGAAAAATCAGGGGTAGGCACATCACTGCCTATATCATGCAATGAGGCCTGTAATGGAGAGAAATCAGTTAAATTAAAGCCCATAATCAGTCAAATTCAAAATCAAACCGATTATCTTCACTATCTTCATGCGCATTATAGCTATCTTCTTCCTCTGCGTCTTTTTCTTCTTGATCATATGCGTTTTCTTCATAACTAGAGAGCTCTTTAAGAGCATCGGCCTGATCAAAATCATGGCTATTACTCAACCTCTCGCTATTTTCTTCATTCGCAATACGTGAGTACTCTTTTTTATTAATTACTCCCATCGTGGGCAAAATTGAGCGACTCTCTCTAATAAACTCAGTGACATCATGCGTATTATTTAACTCATCAGTGCTAAATATTTCACCACCAGAGACTAAAGCCTCAGGACTCGATCTATACATTTGAACAGCAATATGCCATTCTAAGGTGTCTTGACTCGTATCAATAAATTTTTGCATTTTTGCATAAGATTTAGATAAATTTCTATAAAACGGCACAAATACCTCAGGAAAATACTCGATAGGATCAAATCGAGTTAATTTATCTTGAATATCCTGATAAAACAAAGCGGCTTCAAACAATCGGTTCTGATTCACAAGTTCCATACATAATTCAATTTTTTTAAATAATTGTGATAACTTAGATGAAGATCTTAAACCAGTAGAAATTGATTCTTTAGGCTGCTCTTCTATTTTTTCTTCATTTTTATCAACTTCTTGATTATCTAGCTCTCTTTTAGCATTTAGTAAATAATTTTTAAATTTATTAAAAGACACATCAATATTAATTGATGTAGGCAATGCTTTTTTAAAGATCAATAACCCAGATGATACATCATCAATCGATTCATGTAAAATCAGCGTATTGTCATGAATATTATCATTGATTGTATCAAATATCCAGGTCAAGGTTTTTGTATTTTTTTTTACCTTTTTATACTCAAACTCATTACCTGCAATAAATTCAGTAAGCGCAGATAATGATTCTAGACATGTCCCTTCAACTATATAGCCGCAAACACAAGAATAGGCTAATAAATCTAAGTTACTTTCTCCTTCCTCAAAACTATTTTTTATAAGCTCAAGGGCTTCTTGATATTTAAACTCATAAATTAGCTTTACTATTAACTCTTGGCTCATAATATCACTCCGGCATTGAATCTAAAGATGCTATAAAACGCTGGCTTGTTGATCGTGTAAGTGTTTCCATTTCTTTTTCAATGAAATCTAGTGCATGTTGATCTCCAAACTGCTCGCCCTCATTTTCATAATTAGCGTTATATGCGCTCAGCACATATTGTTGCATACGTGTGGTATACTCCTTTATCGTATCGACTTGCTCATTTACAGCCAATTGGACTTTGTCTTGATTTTTTTTCAATAAGCGCCTTAATTGACTAAGCCCAAAACCAGCCTTATGCTGAGCAGATTTTAGCTCTATTTGCAGCTGAACCTCACCGTACAAGATCTCTAATTGCTTATAGCCTCGCACAAAAGCTTTTTCAATCTCTTTTGACTGCGTCGTCATTTTTACTGCAGCATCACCATTAATCGATATGGGCGGCTTACAGCTATTCATTATTCTCATATAATCCGATATTTTTCGAGATGATTCTTGACATTTTTTCAACATGCCATTCAAATCAATAGGATCATCTCTTTGCGAGTCACAAACTTTTGCAATACCTTGATCGCCAAACTCTTGCACAATCAGCAAATAAATTTTGAACGTATCCTGGTAACAAGATAAAGAAAAACTCTCAATAACAAGACCATAGAGCGCTTGAAAAAGATGTGGGCGCGGGGCCTGTTCTTCAACATTCATGATATGACGCCTAAAAGAAGTAGAGAATGTTTGTGGGCCTTGGCGATCATCATCATCATCACTTAAACTTGAAAATGCCTGAATAAAGTCTTGATGATACTCATCAATATTGAGCATACTTCCAAAGTTACGCCGAACTGCCTCAATAGAACTATCAACCCCTACTAATACCTCCGGTATTATTTCTAGTACTCTGGTAATTTTATTATCATATGACATTTGATTATTAGTAATAACACCGGATAACTTTAAGCAACACTCTGTTGTTCGTCTATTATTCATTGTGAGCAGCACTGCAATCGACATATAAAATGTACTTAACCGCCATAACATTTCCTCATGGTTTCTAAACTGCTCAGCAACTTCACCATCATGACGAACTTTACGCTGTCTTTCTCTCAAAGAGCCAATTACCGCGGCATCGCTCTCAATATCATTGAATTCATCCTGGCCAACAATATCTGCAACAAACTCATCCATCACCTTAGTAAATGCACTAGAAAGCCAGTCCTGAGAGGTATAAAACTGCTGTGCCAAAACCATTTGAGACGACAAAACATGAGAAATTTGACTAAATTTAGTAAAAAAATTTCTTGTTAAAAGCTCAATATTCAAAGCCGACAATGACTCAATTGCTATTTTAGTAAGCTGCTGAAAAGCGATATAACATTTGTCCTTACCTATAGGAAAAAATTCTTCGTCTTTAATTAAGCTTTTCCAAAGTTTTATCCTATTAAGCAACTGATCCATAGATTCATAATTAAACTCCTGCTGAGAAAAATTTCTTAAAAATGCGAAGTTTTCACCTGCAATCCACATTCTATCCTTATGTGTACTCAACATTCTACGACTCACTAATCTAAAATAATATTTTAAAGGAGCCATCATTTTCATTGCATAAAAAGTAAAACGACTGGTTGATGGTTTAGTATTACATGCAATATATCTTAAAAGAATTCTACGTAAATTTGTTTTACTCAAATGTGCGCCAGCGGTAAAATAATTGTATATAGTTCCCTTTGTTGCATCACCAAGCTCATAATCTCTATTTATTCTAACTTGATATGTTCGATAAAGAGACAGTATTTTTCTTATTTTATCAAACTCGCTTTTTTTACCTGGCCCTCTTCCTCTCAATAAAGTTCTATTAGTAAATGTAGATGATTCTTTAATTTCCGGTAAACTTTCATAAACGTTATCAGATGATGGCATAGTTATAACCTTTAAATCTTGTTGTTATATATTATCTACCTCTGTAAGCTTGAGCAGCGCCCTCGTCTCCTTTCCACACTCTATAGTCTTGAGCAGTCAGCATAACTCGAACCCGCAGACCTGCCTGCTGGCGTTTCTGATAAATCTCATGGTATTTTTTATCGTGAATTCTACCTGAACACTCACGACAGACATACTTACTTTGCAAAAGGGCAGTAGTTTTAGCATGCTCATCACAAAACTTCCCATGCCAACAAGCCCGACAAGAATGGTAAGGCATAAGTCTAGCTTCTTTTCGACACTCAGGATGTTGGCACTGTTTCTCCGTACCTTCTGCAATCATTGTAGGAGCCTTAGCATTTTGCCCCATAAGATTTTGATAAACCAGCACCTCATAAAACTGCTTTTCATCCATTAACTCCTCATCTTCTTCTAATTCTGGAATGTCAAGTTCAACTCTCTGACCTTGCTCCTCATAGCCTTTTATATGTAAGCCTCGAGCAAAGATCTGGTTTACTACCGGACTAACATCCTTATCTTTTCCTGTTGCAGCAAAAATTAATGCAGCATTGTCAAATATATTTCCAAAACTTTCATGCAATTTATCTCCAATTATCTTATAATAATTCCTTGCCGCCCCTTTTAACTCCTCCCCATGATTATCAGAAAATGCTTTCACTTTTCCATCAAATGGTCGACTTTCCTCACCTTCACTGGTTGTTTGATTAACATTCAAATCTAAAGTATCCAAAGAATTATTTAGGCGTTTTTCTTCATCAAAGATACCCAATATACTTAAAAAACTTCTTTTAGAGCTCTTATCTGATGCACTATAGAGACTTCGGATGCTAGACATTTTAATGCCACTATCTCCATATAAATCAACTTGGGCTTTCACTTCTGCTGCACATGTGGCAAGCGCCCCCCTTAACTCTCCAGTATGCTTTGCTATCCCGTATATCTCACTTCTAAACTCACCAAACCTTTCATCTTTAATTTTTTTAGTTAATTTAGATTTATATGATTCAGAAATCTCTTTCATTAATTCAAATACTTCACTAGCAACTCTATTTATATTACCAACTAATTTAGAGCAGTTTTTTCCAATATTCTCTATTTGTGAGTCACCAAATTCTTGCATATAATCTCGATAAATTGTTAATACATTATTCATAGAAAAAAGAACCATCTGCTTTAGAATCAACTTGGCCATAGTTACATATAAGTCAGTATGTTTTTTCATATGATCCCTGAATGTTTGCCTAAAGCTTTTATTCCTCATGATCTTAGTACATTCATCTTCTAATATTTGCTCTATATAGGCCTGAACTGGATTACCTTGAACACCTTCTCCATTAGCAACACTTTCCACGCACTTTAAATATTTTTGAACATCTGACGCCTTAATTTGAGTGTCATTAATATCCATTGCCCCACTAATAGAAAATATTGCTGCACATAGATCCATATAATCATTCGCACTATGTATTTTATCTACTATTACTCTTTTTTGATAAGCTTCAGGATCTATTTCATCCCCCTGCTCTTGACCCCGAGGTCTATATTCAAATTCAGCCTCTTTTCCTCGATAAATGTCTTGCTTTTGAGAGGAATGCTTCAATATATCTCGAGATGTTAAAAATTGTTCTGATGCTAAAATAATCGCCTCAAATAAATTAACCAACTCATCGAGCTTACAGACGAAAGCACGCGTACAAAACTCAACAAGTAAGCGCTCTAAATGCTGATAACCCCTTTTAAAAAGTTCCTGAAACATAGCATTAACATCACCATGGCCCAAAATTTCATACTTCCTTGCGTCTGCTCCATCAACAGCATCACCATCGCGTTTTTTAGTTGCCTTAATAGTTGTCAACAACCACCACAAATATACTCTCGATGCAAGCAAACCTAATGTGTAAAAGTCAAGGTGCATATTAGAAAGGCTATCGATAAACTCATAAGTTTCAGTAACTAACCATAAACGATCTTTGTAATGGTTTTCATATGTGTCTTTCCCTTTTGCATTTAATGTGTTAGACCAGTCATTTAATATAGTCAACATATCAAGTGATATAGAAGAAAATGCTGTTGAAACGCCAATATTAGAATAAGAAAGTATCGGTTTTCTTTTAAGAACTTGACGCATATTTTTGCGTGTTAAGCTAGGGTCCATCACTAACTTTTTAGGCCCTAAAATTGGAAATGCTGCATATGTCGCATTAGGATTAATTTTCATACGCTCACATGTCGGCTTAACGCCTGCAGCCCCATAAGTAGCAAGAATCATTAACATTTTCTGATCCTCACCAAGAGCTCTAATTTTAGGAAACCAACCCACCCAATAGAGCCGTTTTGATCCAACCCCTGTCCTAGCAACATTTTGAGGTAGCTGCTTCCAACAATGGTCTGCCAATTGTGCCAACTCTGCATTCACCTCTGCTGTTTGATCTGCGCCATTTGCAACTTGAGAAGCTTTTTGCAAAACAACACTTTGTAGAGCTGACTGACCTGCGCTTTTAGCACTATTTAACGCAAAATCTGTTAATGATGGAAATAAGCTTGACATACAATAGCTCCTCTTTTATTATCTCTAAGACCTATGCTTTTATAATCGCTAAATCATTGCCATCTAAAATTGGATAGTTCAACAGGCTTAATTTTTTATCTTTTTTAATATATTCGAATTCATAATCTTTTTTTATTAACAGTGCTTTATAGCCACTACGCTCATTAAATACCCCTCGATATTTATCCTGGTCAATAAGGCTAGCTCCAGACAGGGATCTTGATATAATGGTATTAATCCTTGATGGCGCACACACTTTCACTTGTTTAACATATTTTTCTTTTATAATTAAAATAAGATCTGAATCACTAATTAAATCAATGGATTTAGAAAAAACAATATTATTTTCAACACAGTAATCAATATGAGTAAATTTATTAAGCTTACGTGCTAGCTCTATAAAAATAAGGCTGGTTAAATTATTAAAACTAATCGCAAAATTATCATGACTATAAGAAAGTAAGTCGTTATTTAAATGATCTATATCCGTAACTAAGGTATAAATTCTCGTTAAATTCTGAAACAAGTAAATAGGGTGGCACTGCACTGAGTTTTTTGCATTCACCAGTAAAAATATTAAATCACTAATTAATAATTTAATAAAACTTCGATAAGAAGGCGATGCATCAAGTGATTTCTTCTTCGAATAAAGTCTTAATTCCTGAATAAGTTTATTTGTAATTATTTCTACTTTATTGAAGCATTGAGTAGCAATAGAAAGCGATGGGGCGATAAAGTTATCACTGACTTTAAATTCACCATCGACCTTTTTATCAAGATCAAACACTTTCATAGTAAATTTTGAGTTAGGTATTATTTTATCAGCAATAAAAATTTTTTCTTTCAATAAAATTATCTTACCATTCTCAGTTTTCTTATAAATATCCTCACTTTTTACTATATTAATATAAATACTAATACGCTCTTTATCTATTTCATTTAAATCCAGAGCATTAACCGTAGCATTTTTACTAATATCTATATATTCACCTTCATGCGTTAATAAGCTTATGCGGCTGAGCTTTAAAATACCCAACTGCATCTCAGCTTCACTCCAGCAAATATCTAACAAACCATAGCTTGGAATGCCACAACTGGCATTCCCAAATTTTTGCTGAACCATTAAATACTCAGTTAAGTATTCAAAGTGCTCCGGGTAAAGGTATTGGTCATTATACCACTTAGGTTTTAGCATATTGTTCAACCAAAACTAACATCTTTTGCAATGTTAAGTTGGCTAACCCTCTGTAATGCATATTGATTTGTATAGTCCGCCATATGGTGCCCACTAAATTCAACATAAGTATATAAGCTGCCATGAACTTCAAAACGTACATTATTCATATGGGCTTGCACAACAATTGGACTTTGTGGGGTAAGTGCCTCAAACCACGTGCTAGAACCATCAGTTGCATCAAAAGACTTACATGACTGCTGCTTATTCGGGCCATCAAAACTAAAAACAACGGTTGTCTCTTTTGCAGAAAACCTGATTTCTTCTAGTTGAGTAAAGGCATCTTTATGAAAATAGCCAGCGATACTCACATGGTGAGAACCAATCTTATTATCACAAGGCAGAGTCATGGAAGTTAAGGCAAACTGTGACTCACTCACCGCGGTTTCCCCCCCTTCATAAGTTGGTAAATTGCTCGATGGACTTTTACCATTAAAAGTTACCGTTGAAAAAAATATACGGGGTTGTAATTGCAAATCTTGGCTATTTGATCCTGAAGTCACCGCTGCATCAGGGGTTAAATTAATATTTAAATAACCATTTTCAATACTCCACGCATCAACTAATTGACCAGACATAATGTCTCCTTATTTAATAGTTTAATTATCTAAACGTGTATCAATTTTTAGTTCAACATCCAATCCCTCAAACTGGATATGAGGAAGAACAGTAATACTGCAACTATACCACCCTGCTTTGCCATCAATTTTTTCCACTGTAATCTCAGCTTTTTTAAATGGAAAAAATGAAACAGTTAACTCATCGGGGTTAGAGATTAACGTGACATAGTTACTAATCCAGCCCTCGAGCTTCTGCTGAATATATTCTGCACCTGCGGTTGTTCCTATATCTGCTCGCATCATCGTTCTAACATAATGAGCAATACGGCAAATTGAATAGGTATAAGCTAAATTAGCAATCATTTGAGAGTTCTCAGAATCATTTGGATCTTCAAATTCCTCAACTAGCTTCAATGATTGCGTACTAAAAAAACAGGCGTTGGAAGTACCCTTTTCATAAACCAAAGGCATAAATCCAGCATTAGCAAACTCTAATTCACGATAATCTGGAATCATAAACTCAACTGGCGCTTTAATTTCTTCTTTGCCTCGTACATTAAAGGTCGGTGTTGCTAAGCCTTCAAGTAACCCACCACCTTTAGGGCCACGAATTTGTTGGCACCAACCATTAAGCGCAAATGCTTGCGTTAAGTTCTTAGCAAATAAAATCGCTGAATTGCCCCATGCATATTGCTGGTCATCAAAATAGTTCATTTCTTCTTTAAAAGTTTTCAGGGCTTTTCCAACGGGATTAACTAATGGGTCATAAGGCACTCGCAATAAATAACGCGGCAAAGTTAAACCAATATAAGTCGCTTGCTCTGTTTTTCTAAATTTATTCCAAGCACCAAATTTAGGGTGAGAAGTAAGTCCTTCTAAATCAGTAATCAAAGACAACTCTTCCACCGTATTACAATCAAATAACTGTGGAGAAGCACTACTGACAAATGGTGCATGAGATACTGTTGCAACTTTACCCATGGCAGATAGCCAAGCAATATCTTCTGGACTACGACTAAACTCATACAGACCAATCATTGTCCCATACGGCTCACCACCAAATTGGTCATACTCTTTTAGATACACTTTTTTAAATAAGTCTGCACCAGTAATGTCAATACTATTGCAATCAAAATCCTCTTCTAGCTCTTCCTTCGTGACATCCAATAAATCAATTTTTATATTTGCTTGAAAATTAGTATCTTTAACCAAGTTATCAATTGCAAGCCAAATCGACTCTAATGTTTTAAATTTTTGATCTGATAAAACCTCATTAACTTGCTCAGAAATTAAATGATCAATTTTATCTAAAATATTTTGAATAAGCCCTTTATTAAAGCTTTCTAAATTTTCCGTATTTGCAAGCAACAAACATAAGCTGGCAACTAAACGCTCTTCATCACTATAATCTTTACCAACAACTTCAAATGTTTCTCCCTCACTAAGAGACTCACTGTTATAAAGAGTTTCACTTAAATTCAAAGTATTAAATAACGTATTTATATTCGTTTCTTGTTGCACTTGAGTTTCTAAACTCATAACTTTCCCCCAACTTTTAAACTTTGAATTTTTCTAATTTTGGTAAGGTTGCCTTGAAATTTTCTAATTGCTCTTTATTTTTCATTAAGCTAAGTATTTTTCCACGAAATTTCTTGTTATTATCAACATAAGACTCTAACTCTTTAACCATTTTTTTCATAATAAGTAGTGACTGAACTTCTGGAATTTCTTTAGCAATAAAGTCAGGTCTTAGTGATTTCATAGAATTAATTGGCAAATCAATACTAATGGTTGGAGCCTTCTCAGGATTTATTTTATTATCGACATCAATTTTTAGTGACATACTCATATCATTCATTAGTGCATCTAATGATGCATTTACACCAATTTCGCGAATTTCGCGCTCATCTAAATCAATCTCGCGATCCTTAGAGCTGCCTAAAGAAAGATCACCCATTACTAACAACTTAAATGGTAATTCCTTATCTTTCTTCTTGCCATTAACTTCAGTCTGATAGTGAATTTTAATTCTTGACTTTGGAATTTGATCAACAATAGCCATACATAAGCACCTCTAAATTTAATAAAAAAACATAAGATAAAATTCATTACAAGCACATATTAAATATTGACTATAAAAATTTAAACAAATAAATAGTCAAAATATCTCAGTAAAAATTTACAATGCTATTAATTGTTTTAATAAATAAAACATATAATAATTTGACTATTAGAAATAAATTCTATTTAAAAACTGTTAATTAAAATAAAACTAACAGCACTTAATTATTTAATAATCATATTTTCACTAAAACAATCAAAACTAAAGTCAATCTATATTAAATAAAAATATATACACTAAAGTTTTTTATATCAAAAATCATTAGTAAAATCACTCTATAATTTTCATATGTAATTTACCTTTATATTAAAATACCTTTGCCCAATACCACTCGAAGTTAAATTAAATAAAGTAAATCTTAGCACTAAACCACCTGCTTTATTTTATAGTCTAGATATTAAAAACAATAATTGAAAATTAGATATTTTAATACATATAAAGATAATATTTTTCTTAGTTAATATATTAATATTCTAAACATTATCTTAACTTGAAAAATATCAGCCCAATACGCCTATATCAACCAACCTCAGCGAGCAATTAATGCTTAATTAGCGTGCATTCGATATAAACTCCTAACTGAAGATAGCAACCCCTTTGCAATTATGCTCTTAAATCCAAAAAAATGAACGTTGTAGTACAGACAGAGTCATGAAGTACTTGTCCCGTAATAAACTTAAGCTGCATAATGCTAGAAACAGCCTGCCAGCCTACTTTATATCAGGATGGTGAACTTATAAATTACCAACACTCCGGTGGAAGGTTAGCTCTATGGTGCTCAGAATATTTAAAAAGCACTCAGCTCGATAAATTATGAGAAGAAAATGGTTGGGCGATAGCAATGTTGTTCCCTTTGCTATACTTGTAACCAGTTTGGTCTGATTGGAGAAAAAGATAAATAAATTTGCGCAAAACTCAATTTCCCTATCCCCGCAGCAAGCTACGGGGTATTTCGGGAAATTACCCCTTCGGGTCGTAATGCGCCTTGTTTTTTTTCGCAGCAAGCTGCGGGGAATCAGCCCCTCAGCGATTGATGGCCAACCCATCCTGGATACCTATAAAAAACGCTGGAGTATTGAGGAATTTCACAAGTCAATAAAACAAAATTCGAGCTTTGAAAAGTCGCCTACGCGGATTGTCACATCTCAGTTGAACCATATTTATTACAGTATTCTTGGGTTTTGCAGATTGGAAAGATTAAACGTAAGCGTCGCTAC
>NZ_AMFF02000048.1 GCF_000297215.2 Piscirickettsia salmonis LF-89 = ATCC VR-1361 | reverse complement strand
TCTAACCGCCAAGAGGCACACGTTTGACGAAAGTGGGGCCTCAGCCGTTTGGCGATCTGCGAGCCATACTCGTGCACCCAACGACAAATGGTTGAACGCTCAATCTCAAGACCTCTTTCAGCTGCTATTTCTTTGAGATCACGGTAAGATAAGGCATAGCGGCCATACCAACGCACCAGCCAAAGAATAATCTCACCGGAATAATGCTTCCATTTAAAGGGTTGATTCTTCTTAAATCGTTTACGTTTTACCACAGCAATTCACTCTTAACTTCCGTTGATTGCTACACCCCACTCAAATCTAAATTTTTTGCAACAGTGCCTGCTCGGCTATATTTATTAATCCATGATACATTTCTTATTCCTGCATCGATAATATAGTTTGGATCTGATAATGAGTGATACTGTTTTGGATAAATCAACATCATACTTGGGATGTTTCTTAATTTCAAAATATTGAAAAATTCAACTCCTTGAGATAAAGGAACTCGTATATCGTTTTCTCCATACATTAGTAAAGTGGGAGTTGTTACATGATTAGCAGCATAAATTGGCGAACGTTTTTGATAAAACTTTGGTTTATCCCAAAGGTATCCACCTAAATTAAGTTTTAGGTAGTTTGGTAAATCATTCGTCACGCTGTAGCTTGCCAAATCTGTAATTCCTCCACCAATAATTGCAGCCTTAAATAGCGGACTGTGTGTAATCGCTTGTGCAGTTAAATAGCCTCCATAACTCCAACCAATGATAGAGATTTTTTTACTATCAATGATATTTTTATCATTTAGATATTGTATTCCATCCATTATATCTTGGTAATCTTTACCTCCCCAGTCACCATGATTTAATTCTTTAAAGTAAACACCATAAGCAGATGAGCCTCTTACATTAGGTCTCAAATAAAAATAGCCTTCTTTTGAAAAAGTTGCTATAGGAAAAACAGAGCGTCTTCCTATAAATCTGTTTTGAAAAACATCTGCAGGGCCGCCGTGTAGCTCAATAATCAGCGGATATTTTTTTGATTTATTGTAATTTTCAGGATAAGTAAGTAGGCCTGATATTGTTAGTCCATCTTTGCTTTTCCAATTGATTTTCTCAGTTTTTCCTAAAGTCTCTGAAAATTTAGTATAGCGCGTATTAATATTAGTAATGATTTGTGGCTGATAGCGGATTAAGTTTGTTAGGTAAATTTCTTCAGCTTTTTTGCTGTTTTGCTGTACTATTGCTATTTCGCCTTTAGAATTGATACTTACAGTATCAATCAGGGAATTTGACTTATTTATTTTCACTACCTTAGTAGTAATATCTTCTCTGTCAGTAGAAAGACTATAAATATTGCGCCAAGTATGAAAATTTTCTGTAAAAATAATATTTTTACCACTTTTACTCCAACCAACAAGTTTTGGATCTTGATCGAAGCTACAGGCTAATTTAGTGACACTCTTTGTTATTATTTTTTGCATATAAATACAAAATCGAGGTGACCATACTTGTTCAGGGCTTGCAGTAAATAGTAAATATTGACCATCAGGTGAATAATGAGGTTGCTGCATTATCATTCGTTGTTTAAAGATATTTATTGTATTTATTTTATTGGTCATTAGGTTTATTGTTGATATAATACCGAGATTCCATAGGTCATTTCTATCACCTATATCATGGCTAAATGCAATATCTTTATCATCTTTTGACCAACTTAAATTACCAATATATGAAAATTTGTTTCCTTGAATATATTTACTTATTATTATTTTGTCTTTATTTTTTTTGATATTTTTATAATCTATCTCTATAATGTGCATTTCATCGTTACGCACTGAAGATGAAAATATCTTTAATTTATTTTTATCTATATAAAAATCTTTTTTATTTTCAGTAACATAAGCAATAAAATTTCCATTTCTTGACCAAGAAAGTGTTTTTATGTTATTTTTTGTTTCTGTTAATAAATAGATTTTATTTGTTTTTTTAGACCATATCTTTATTAATGATAATGCATTATCATTTGATTTTTCACTGACCTTCTTAGATAAGAAAGCCAAATAATGACCATTTGGTGACCATTTTGGCATCCAACTATCTTCATCTTTATAATCAACCTTATGGGTTTCTTTTGTTGTTAATGACAATATTTTGATTGAACTCTTCTCAGTCCAAATATTTTTATTGTCCTTTTTGTAAAAATCTACAACATAAGCAAGAGTAGGCGCACTTGAAGACAAGTCCAGCTCGGAAATTTGTTTAATATTCATAAGTTGCTCTGGTTTCCAAGAAAATAACTTGTTTTCAGTTTTTGATGAAATTGCTGGTGACATAATTAAAATCATCAATAAAATTGGTATAAATATCAAATTCATCTTAATCTATCTTCCTAAAAATCTTAATTTACTAAAATTTTGAAAACTAAAATCCGCCCTCCGTCATCTGAAGTGCAACACTACTCTATACTAAGCCGCCATCAAATACTCTAAAAAAATGATTAGGTGAGCGATAATTCAAACTCGCTCTTCTTCTGGTGTTCAATGTATGCTCTATTTTTGGCACTGTTGCGAAAAATTATAGTGAGCTTCAGAAAGGTTATTTTCTTGTGTTCGCCCTCCGTCATCTGAAGTACAACACCGAGTAGAGAGTTCATATC
>NZ_AMFF02000047.1 GCF_000297215.2 Piscirickettsia salmonis LF-89 = ATCC VR-1361 | reverse complement strand
GAGGTAGCGACGCTTACGGATCTTCAGCAAGTTTAGCTGAAAGGACTCGGTAGCTTCCTTTTGCCAAGTGATTGCCTTCAGCATTCATCGCGAGAACGCTGTCGCCAAATTTCATAAATGAATGCTGTAACTCGCTATCTTTTCTGCGATATTTGTTTTGATCTTTATTGGCTAAGAAATATGCGGTTGCTTTTTCAAACTCAATATTTTTTTGTTTGTTTGAATTCCATATGATGTTTGGCATATACCTAACCCTTAGTTAGTCGTTTAAAAAAGGGATATAATTAACCTTATAAAAATTTAATATAAAAAATATTTTTATATTAAAAAATAATTATAATTATGGCCAGGCTAGCATATGCGTTGGTGATAAGCAATGTGTTGTAACAGAAAGAAATTTTCTTGATAATGTTAAGTGCTTGCTGAGATAATAATGCAGGGTTAAATCAGTAGGGGCAGTCTAAATTTTATATTTATTAAGAATAATCACAGGAGACTGGCTCCTGTACCTGTATTAACTAGTTAAGTTGTGGGTATAAATTAATGGATAATACCGCAGGCAAAGCGGGCACCACCACCACCTAAGGACTCAGGCTTGTCAGCGTAATTATCACCACCTGCATGGAGCATTAATGAGCGACCATGAATTTGTTTTAAGGTGAGGTGAGGCGCAATCACTGGACCACTAATATTACCTTTTTTATTGGCATAAAGGACTGGCAAATCACCTAAATGACCATGACCATATGGACCTAAATGTTTACCTGTTTTCGTGGGGTCATAGTGTCCGCCTGCAGCCATACCATGGTCTTTACAGCTTGGGTTGACATGAATATGAAAACCATGAAATCCTGCTGGAACGTGGTTTAAATGTGGGAGAATTAATAGGCCATTTGGGCTATCTTTAAGTAAGACATAACCGATATTATGTGAGGGAATGCCTTTGGCAACAGTATATAAAGTTACTTTTTCTGTTGAATGCTTATGGGTATGTGAGCTGGTATTCGCATAAGCATGGTAAGCCGTTACGCTAAAGAGCATCAGGCTGGCAATTTTTAAGGGCAGTAATAAGTTTTTCACTATTTTGGTCCACTTTTTTAAATTTATAGGCGATTAATTATATAGCTAATCTATAGGGTTAACCAGAATTTCACTGCCCTAATTGCTAAATATAAAATTATTATTTTAATTTTAAGTATGATTTGTAAAGTATATATATCTAATTGGTTGATTTATAATAATTTTAATTAAAATTTGGATAGCCTAAAATTATTTGTTTCGCTTCTTTGCGCTGGCCTTCATTCATATCTGCAAAGAGAGTTGCAGACTCGCCAAATAGCCCTGATTGAGAAACAAAGCTAAGTCGTGATGAATTGTTAAGGTTAGATGATTGACCAAAGAAGCCGTAACCTCGAATCCATTGTTTCATTTCAGCCCTAATATTCCCTAAGCTTTTATCTGTAGAGTCCATTAAATTCTTTATAAACTGCATGGTTTGGTTTTTACCGTGGTTACCATGTGCCTTATTCCAGCCAAAATGGCCGGAATTGGTATAATCGTAAGCAGTAGTTAAGGATTTTTGTAGGTCGGTGTTATCTTTCACTTGCTCCCAACTATCTTGAAAGCTGATATCTGAGTCATGAAGTATTAATAATGCTTTTGCTAGGTAAGGGGTGTTTTTAATTATTTCTAAGTGTTCAGTTATATTGATTGCTGGATTATTAAGAGCAATAGTAAGTAAAGTGACTCTAGATTGAGGGTCTTTTAATACTTTATCGCATTCATTTTTTGCCTGTTCTAGATCTTTTTTAAAAGAGGGGGTGTCTATTTGATTTAATTGGCTGAGAATAAAAAATTTTATTGCTGCTAAGTTGTAGTTATTAAGCGCTACTTTTATCTCATCAGTTTGGTTTACTGCTAAGGCTTCTAATTGAGTAATATGGGCTCTAAATTGATCAACTTTTTTAGCGATGGCCTTTTCTTTTGATAAGTCAGCATCGACGGCTAATTCCATCTCCTTTTTGAAAAGCGATTCTACTTTTGGCGTAATTGCTCCGTAAGCGCTTTCAACTTGATTTAAAAACCAGCCAGCATATAACTTTTTGATTTCTTTAGGTCCATTTAGGCTTTGCAAGAACTCTTTTTCTTGCCACTGAGCGGTATTTCGAGGGTCTGAGTAATCATCATGAGCCATTGCAATTGATATAGCGTGGTCATATAGAAGAAGTGCATAGTTCCATCTTATTGCATGCAGCTGAGTAAGTTGCAATCTATCTGCTGGTGAGAGGGAAGAATACTCTTGGAAGCTAAATTGAACTCTAGCATCCCAATTTGTTTCTGTTAGTTTATTTTGTCTTTCTATAAAACTAGGGTCAATCATTTGACCTTGTTCGTGTATATTGAAATAAGACTGACCTGCAATAGCATATAAAGGCTCGCCCTTAAATCTGATATTTTTTGTATCTAGAGAAGTATTTAACCCAGGGTAGATTGGCTTCATATGTAACCTTCTAAATTAAATGAGTAATAATCGATGAAAGGGAAAATGTGAAAAATTTAAATAATAATAGTATTAATTAAAACTGCATATATTAAAAAAATATTTTTTAAAGTAAGGGGTTAACGTGGTTGGTATGTAAGGGGTTAATTAGTATGATCTATGCTGAAGTATTAAGTTAAATTTTTTGTTGACTTTAGTAATTTTTAATTGCATTAATTTATTGAGTCATTTATATTTTAGTAAATTATGGATATATGTGATGATCGTCGCTTATATATTTATATTTAATTTTTTTAATGTAAAGTATTATATATAGAAAATACTGATTAACAGTATTGGCAATTTAAAGAGTATTTATGACAGACATCAGCACAACAGCAGCAGCCTCTTTAGTCGAGGTGAGTGTTCGTAAAATTCAGAGAATGATTAAGCTAGGTGAAATTTCTGCTATTCGAAATAGCAAAGGTTCTTGGCGTATTGATCTTTCAGAGTTAGGTCGTGTGTTTGGTCTTACTATAGATGAATTGAGTGAGCGACTATCAGCGATAGAAATACGAAAAAGTATAAGTGGTAGTGATAAAACTAATATTGAAAACTTAGAAAATTTAGCGGTTTTAAGCCAGGAAGTTGAGCTTTTAAAAAGCCATATTTTTAGTAAGGATGAGCAAATCACATTGCTAATAAAAGAAAAAGAAGAGCTTATGCAGCTTCTTGAACAGCTGAAAAAGCAGAGGAAGAAAAAAGGGTTTTTCGCTAAATTATTTAGTTAATAGCTTTAGATCTGATGTTTTTACATGATTTAGCAACGCTTCAGGTATTGAGGCAGCAGGGCATGCTGCTTCAGTCATTTGATGAGGATTGAGTTACGGCTAAAATACATACTTTAGTGGTTTACCTGTAATCGCACTTTTAATGAATCAGCTAACTTCAACGGTTAATCCTAAACCTGTTAAAGCGATAGCAGGTGTAAAAGCAATTTAAGCGATGTTTGACTAGAGTTACTCTCTATAAAGGCTAAAAAACTATAGTGTGTGGGCTGTTTATACTTATTTTGATTGTTAACTCACCTTACGCACAGGTCATAAACATTTTAATCGCCTAAGCTCTTCAAAAGCTATTTGATTTGACCGCACAAGTAATTTATATTTGAGTGCAAAGTGGTTAAGTTGTGCTTTTACACTCAATGTTTCTAGTTTACAAAATGCCACGATTGATGCAAAAATATGATTGCATTGTGACCGAACAGTTTTAGTTGGTGATTTTGCTAAACTTGCATTTTGTTTAATCGACTTATGATATTCTTCAATTTCGCCCTCCGTCATCTGAAGTGCAACACTCAGTAGAGAGTTCATATTCATACAGATAAACTCATTTGTTATTAAATAGAGGTGACCTGTTGACCCGTCTTC
>NZ_AMFF02000046.1:19772-22785 GCF_000297215.2 Piscirickettsia salmonis LF-89 = ATCC VR-1361 | reverse complement strand
CTCCATGGCTCGCAGCGTTGGCTGGTTTCACTAAAACCCTAAATGCCGCAGAAGGCTTGACGCTTCTCCATTCAACGCATACTATACCCCTATAAGGTATAAGGCATAATTCAAAGCAGTACTATTTAAGACAAGCAAAGACCAGGTTAACCAGCTAATTATTATGAAGTCTCTACCATCTATACTGGCCAATCCATTTTTTAGAAAACTTTTTTGTGCGCAAATTCTTGCTACTTTCGGCACCGGCTTATCCAGCATTGCTTTAGCGCAACTGGCTTATCATTTATCAGATAGGCATGCGGGTAAGATATTAGGCATTGCGTTGGTGTTAAAGATGGTCGCTTATATTTTCGGTGCACCACTTATGAGCTACCTTTCAGCAAAAATACCAAGCAAGTTATTTATGATCATAATGGATCTTATCCGTATGCTCTTACTTGTCAGTATGTTTTTTGTCCAAGCGACCTGGCAAATCTATCTATTAATTATCCTTATTAATTTATGCTCAGCAGGCTTCACCCCAACATTCCAAGCGCTAATTCCAACACTCTTTCAAAAAAAAGCCGACTATACCAAAGCACTATCGCTTTCCAGAATGGCCTATAACTTAGAATCGCTATTAAGCCCACTTCTTGCCGCACTATTACTTTTTTTTGTTTCTTTTAAACTACTCTTTGCTCTAA
This sequence comes from Piscirickettsia salmonis LF-89 = ATCC VR-1361, assembly GCF_000297215.2. Taxonomy (GTDB): domain Bacteria; phylum Pseudomonadota; class Gammaproteobacteria; order Piscirickettsiales; family Piscirickettsiaceae; genus Piscirickettsia; species Piscirickettsia salmonis. The sequence goes on along the minus strand of NZ_AMFF02000046.1, from coordinate 22,102 downwards.
ACGCACTCACCTTTTTAATATCTTCGCTATTAATTTATTCAACACCATTAAAGTCATCAAATAAGACAGTCCAGTCACGTGGATTTGGCTGCCTCTATGACTATTTAACAATTAAACCTTTGCTACAGGGCTTACTCTTTATTTTTATTGCCGCATTAGCAGGTGCCATGGTAATTATTAATACCGTTGTTTATATTCAAGGTACTTACCATTTAAGTGAAAGTATAACCGCGCTTACCATGGCGGTTTTCGGTATCGCCTCTTTAATCACGACAATTTCCATTCCAGCACTCTCTCAATACGCTTCCTCTAATAAGCTAATGAAGTGTGGTGCTCTTTTTTGTATTGGCGGCTTTGCCATTGGCATACTGACACCTAATTTAACAGGCATCTTTATTATTTGGTTTATTCTTGGCATCGGCACAAGCTTAATAGAAACACTTATTGGCCTCACTATTACAGAAAATATTACTCAAGAAAAACAAAACAACTACTTTACCGCTTACTTTTCTTTATCTCATGCATGCTGGCTGAGTGCTTATTTTATTACCGGCTGGATTGGCAATCAGATAGCCATGCAAAGCTTATTACTCTTGTTATTTTTAATCTCTGTACTCTTGTATTTATTGGCAACACAAATAAAATCGCCTACACTTGCCAAGCCTTAAATCATCATAAAAAAATGCAATAGGCTACAATCCACTTTTTCGAGTTAAGATCAATCCACTCACATACCCATCAATATTTTCTACCTTCTAAAACAAAAAAGTGCTATAAGTTTATTCATGCTCAAATTTAAGCATTAAATATAATTAAAAAAATTATTTTAAAGTTTAAATAAACTTAATTTATCAAGGTCCACAATGAAAAATAAAAAATTATATCTCATTATCACTTGCATTCTATCAACAAGTGCATTGTCTACCACGCAGGCATCAACACAATGCGCTTTAATCATTGACGCAGGTAGTTCAGGCTCACGAGCGCACCTTTATCAATATGACCTCAATAAGAGCCACTTTGGCAAAGTAGCCGAGTTTGGAAAAGCAGCTAAGCTCTCGCCAGGCTTATCGATAATCAGCGCAGATAAAGCACCTGATTACATCAGTGAATTATTAAAAAAAGTGAATATTCCTAACAGTTGTTATAGCGATGCCAGTAAAGTTCAATTTGGACTCTACGGCACCGCAGGAATGCGCTTGCTTTCTCAAGATGCTCAAAAAGCGATTTATCAGGCGATAAGAACAACACTACAGCAACAGCCAAACAGCAAGAAATTTAATATATTCCCACATGGCATACGCACAATTTCCGGCAGGTGGGAAGGCATTTTTGCTTGGATAGATAATAACTGGGATAATGCCAAATTTCGCTTAACTGCACACACAAATGGTATTTTAGAGATGGGCGGTGCTTCGACACAAATTACTTTCCACCCGACAACCAATGTGCATAATAATAATATCACCCGGATTAATCTAGGCCATAGGCCAATCTCTATTTACTCAGCCAGCTATCTTGGCTTAGGGCAAGATCAATTACGCAATCAATTTTTAAATCATACCACATGCTTTCCTAATGGTTATAAACTACCCAACGGCAAGCGCTCACAACTTGCTGATTACGCAACGTGTCAAAGAAGTATTAACCCATTAATTACTAAAGTACATCAAGTTCAACCTATCAATAACCTGATTGACTCAAATAAAACCTTCAATGCTTTATCAGGATTTAGCTATACTGCGCAATTTTTCAAGTTACAATCACTCAGTGCCGATTTACTTAAGCAAAAGGGCAAGCAGTTTTGTTCAACATCTTGGGATCAACTACAAAAAACTTACCCGAATAATCCATTTCTATATACATATTGCATCAATTCAGCTTATTTTAGCCGCCTGCTTTCACGTGGTTATCAATTCCCTAGCAACGCAACTATTATTCCAACCCACACTAACCGTGATGGCTCAAATATTTCTTGGACTAGAGGGGCATTAATTTATTTAGAAAACAATCCCAGCACTAAAAAACATCTATGTCCACACTATCCGGCCCAGGAAACACAATTAATCAAAGGTCAAAATGATACTCATATCAAAAAACAACTTTCTAATAATCAAAATCCATATATAAATCAGGCCGAGCACAAGTGTTAAAAATGCTAAAAAAAGGCTTATAACCTAACTATAAACGAAAGGGTCCTGTTAAAACTTATAGCGCTCGATCAACAGTTTCTGACATACTATCAGTAGGTTAAAAAATACAATAAGGAAAAACCGTAAGCGTCGCTACCTCGGTAGGTATTTTGCACATCCAATGATGGCAAATCGCCG
>NZ_AMFF02000046.1:6341-19077 GCF_000297215.2 Piscirickettsia salmonis LF-89 = ATCC VR-1361 | reverse complement strand
CTCTCCTGTCTAAGTTAATTTAACAGAAGATTCCACTTATCTCTTGTACTATTTTAAGGGAGGGTTACCGTCACCGCTTAAAAATAGGGTTCGCATGAAGCTTGATCAAGATGAAATAAATTTAGAGACAGCGCTTAGTCAAGTAATGAAGTCAATGTCAGAAACTATTCGTTGAGCGCTATAACTACTTAGTATGGGCCCTGATCTTTAGTGATACGTCATAAGAGCTCACTAGTAGTCAAAACTATTTTACTACTACAGAAAATCGTACATTAAAGGAATCTGTATAGATAAAATCTTTCAATCATGACACATATGAATTAGTTTTTTTAAGAAAAGGCCAAACTAATTTAAAGAAAAATATAAAATTCAAAATCAATCAATTTATATATACACTATACAAAGCATATAATATTAATTAAATTATATTTTTAAGTGCTATAAAATTTATACTATTATGACTTCCATTGCTCAGCACGACCAGGGTAAAGCGCTGATGAGCCTGGAGGACATGCTGGCCTTTTTACGCCGATTTCATCAAGTACGGTATCGTAAATAAAGCCATGACGCCAACAAATTACCTTATACTGATAAGCAAATACAGAGCCATCTAACAGAGACTTTGGCGCATCATTGGATAAATTATATAGCTTCTCTTTTTGCGATCCACCGAAAAAAAACTGTGGCTTGATATCGAAATCACGATATTTTGCTTGACCGTGAGCACTCACCACGATAAAAGAAGAAATAAAACGAAAATCAGGATTTTTCATTTTATGACGCAATACTGGACTTTCATTAAATGCCTGAGCTAAGCGTTTTTCTAAATCATTCGGATACTTAGGAACAAATACAGTCGCCGTATAACTAATTCTTGGGTCGCGTTCAATCGCACGCTGTAACCGATCTCCATCCGCAGGATTTAAGCGTTCAAAGCGCAGTGCTGCTTTAAATTTTTTAATAAACTCTTCATCAACCATTTCTTGTGCAATTTGTCTTACCGCAACTGTAGTTTTAAAATAGCCATCAACCTCATAGCGCTTACTAATATGCTTCATCACACGTCCATAACTATCAATATGAGCTTTTGAAGCACCAGCCAAGCGAAAATTATCATTAGCCACTTTTAATGGCGTATTTGTACATGCGACTAAAAAAATGACGGCAAAGAATGCAATTAAATAACCAAAAATATTATGACTTCGTTTCATCATAATTTTCCAATATTATTTCTTTATATAATAAATATGCAAATAAAAGGCCAGATAAATAATAAATATAAAATCAAGTAATAGATAGTTGATTGTACTGATCAAGCAACCTATGATAACGCTGACTTTGCTTATCTGTCGCTTGTGCTAAATTCAAATCAATAGCTTCTAAATAAATTGCCATTTTATTAACTAATACACCTGAATTAACATGTTTTTTTTGATCAAGCAAAGATAACAGCGCTTGCACTGCATTTAAATGAATCGCCATATTGTCTGGCCGAATTTGTGTCGCCAGATCAAGTAAACGGGAAGCATCTGCATATTGTTTATTATAAAAATGCTCGACACCTCGAGTATTAGCTTCTTCACCCAAATAAGCCTGTCCATTAAATACACTGCATACTTTTACCAATAACTCACCATTTAATTCATCATTTGTTTTACAGCGCCATAACAAAGATTTTAAAATCTCCTCACCTTGCCCTTGTAATAAGTTATTTCGATAAAAACCTAAGCCCACTTCAACTTCCTGTTGATCATCAAGCAAAAACAAGTGGCTATCATAATTTATTTTAGCATTTTTACTAAAACGCTCACTATTTTCTATATCACTAATAGATTCAGCAATTTCAGCCCCAACCAAACACTGGCTAATTTTTATATCTATATTTTGTTTTTCATGCTTGTCAACATAGCTCATGACTTCAAGTACTCGATCATAGGCTTTAAATACATCTTGATCTGACTTTATCTGCTCACGTAGTAACAATAATAATTGCAACCAGCTTTCTGGATCGGTCGATCCGTGACGGTTATGATGGTTTTCCATCATACTATAAATTGCCTGTTCAGCCGCGGCAAAATTTCCACACGTTAAACTTAAATCAATAAATTGTTGCTGCTTTGCTTCATCGAAAGGAGTTAATGCCATACGATGACTAAGCACTCTATGCGCTTGAGACAACTGTTTTGTCTGTACAAGCACCTCACACAAACCATCCAAAGCTTTAATATCATCTTTTTCTTGTTTTAACACTTTATAGAAATCACGTTTCGCTTGACCTAATTCTCCAGACTCTAAGCAAGCAAGGCCATGTACTAAATTTAACCAAAGCAGCTGATCTTGCTGCTTAGAAAGCATATTACATAATTTTTTCGCCGCATCAAACTGCTGAGCGAATAAATAACTCATTGCTTGTAAACGAAAGCATTCTAATAACGTTTCTCTATCACCGCCACCTTGAATACGCTTTTCACAGGCCATTAACACATTGTGATAATCACCTTTCTCAAAACTTTCATAAAAGCTTTTAAAGCGTACTTTTGTTGGGTACTGCTCTCGAAGTTTATTCACATACATGTCTAAGCTATAAGGACGAGTTAAAATAATATCAGGTGGATTTTTAGCCAGAAAGTGTTGTATCTGTGGAAACTCCGTTAATTCTGAAATTAAAATAAACAATCGCGACAAACGAATAATATTAGCTCGATATAAATCTTCAAAAACTTTAGGCTGAATCTCTGTATAACGATGACTTAAATCATAAATAATAACAGCATAATGCTTAGATTGTAGCCGTGTTTGCCATGTCGCCTCGCCAACATAAATAGCATCAATATCGGTCATACCTAAATACTTCAAGGCAGCAAGCTGCGGGGACTGATTGGCTTTATCATCATAGAGTAATAAAACAGCTTCCTTCTGCAATAGCTCTATACTCATCACTCCCCCCTATTTATTCTTTATAACCTTACTCTCGCTGGCTTGGCAGTAAATGCACTTGGCATAAATCTCGCCACACAAACTCCTGCAATAACTGTGCCGATTGCTCAATGTCTGGATCAAAAAAACGATCTACTTCATAAAAACTTACACGCTCACGTAAATTCGCATGCAGCAACATCAATGGCACAGATGTTTTTAGCGGTGCTCGCAGATCAATCCCTTGGCAGCCTGCAAGCAATTCTATAGCGAGTGTATATTGCAAATTACGTGCCATTTTACCCAGGCGACGCGCACCATGAGTAGCCATACTCACATGATCCTCCTGGCTCGCGGACGTTGGAATACTATCAACGCTTGCAGGATAACAAAGCTGCTTATTTTCACTCACTAAAGCCGCCGCAGTCACTTGAGCAACCATAAAACCAGAATGCACACCATTACCCGCAACTAAAAAGGCCGGTAAACCACTAAAGTGCTCATCCATTAACAAAGCAAGACGACGCTCTGACAGTGAGCCAATTTCAGCAGCAACTAAAGCGAGGTTATCAGCAATAAAAGCGACCGGTTCCGCATGAAAATTGCCACCGGATAAAATTTCATTATCATCGACAAAAATCAAAGGATTATCCGTCACCGAGTTTGCTTCTGCTACTAAAATAACCGCAGCATGGCGCAGTTGATCTAAACACGCTCCTAGCACTTGCGGCTGGCAACGCAATGAATAAGGATCTTGCACACGCCCATGTTGACGCCGTTGTAACTCAAGCAGTGCACTGCCTGTTAATAACTGCCGGTAATACTCCGCCACATCAATCTGGCCTTGCTGACCACGAGCCTGGTGAATCCGTTCATCAAGCGGGCTATCCGCCCCCCCCTGCAGCATCCAACGCCAATGCCCCACACGCCATACTTACCAGCAAAAGATCTTCTAATGCAAAGTAATTTTTCAAACAAATTGCCGTAGACACCTGTGTGCCATTATTTAATGCCAAACCTTCTTTCGCCCCTAAAGCAATCGGCTCTAAACCGAGCTGCTTTAAGCCTTCACCTGCTGGCAAAACTTTACCTCCGATCCTCACCTTGCCCTCACCCAGCAGCACCGCACCAATATACGATAAAGGCGCCAGATCACCTGAAGCTCCAACAGAACCTTGTGCCCGAATACAGGGATAAACCTCATGATTAACCAAAGCAGTCAATGCATTAACAACCTTCTCACTAATACCAGAGTAACCCCGCAATAGCGCTTTTAACTTTAACACCAGGATTAAACGCACAGTAGCATCATCCAAATAATCACCAACGCCTGCGGCATGGGACAAAATAATATTTTTCTGTAGCGTTTCTAATTGATGGTGCGAAATAGAACGCTTAGCTAAAATACCAAACCCCGTATTAATGCCATATACTGTTTTCTCTTTAGCAATCACATCCATCACAACAGCACGACTTTTGCGTACATCCTGCCACACCGCCTCTGTCACCTTGAGCTTCACCGGCCCATCAATCACCTGCTTTAACATAGCTAAAGTCAAGGGGGAGTGATCTATATTAATTAACAGCATCAGTCTCTCCCTTGATAATTCTTATTATTCATATTCATCATCGGCAAATCCAAGCTTTGTGCCCTAGCGCAAGCAAGCGCCTGCTGATAGCCCGCATCAGCATGACGCATCACTCCGGTTGCCGGATCATTCCAGAGGACTTTCGATAAACTTTTATATGCACGATCACTGCCATCAGCCACCACCACCATCCCTGCATGTTGGGAAAAGCCCATACCAACGCCGCCACCATGATGTAAGCTCACCCATGTTGCACCACTGGCGGTATTTAATAAGGCATTCAGTAATGGCCAGTCTGACACTGCATCTGATCCATCTTGCATCCCTTCGGTTTCACGATTTGGGCTCGCGACTGAACCGGCGTCCAAATGATCACGGCCAATCACAATCGGCGCAGATAATTCACCGCTTTTAACCATATCATTAAAAGCCAACCCTAAGCGCATCCGCTCCTTTAAACCCACCCAGCAAATGCGTGCAGGCAACCCTTGAAACTGAATTTTTTCACGGGCCATATCAAGCCATTGATGCAAATGTGTATTATCAGGCAATAGTGCTTTGACTTTCTCGTCTGTTTTATAAATATCTTCAGGGTCACCAGACAACGCCACCCAACGAAATGGCCCAATGCCTTCACAAAACAAAGGACGGATATAAGCCGGTACAAAACCAGGAAAGGCAAAAGCATCACTAACCCCTGCTTCTAAAGCCATTTGCTGTAAATTATTACCATAGTCAAAGGTCGGAATACCTAATTTATGAAACTCCAGCATCGCCTTCACATGAACTGCCATCGACTCCTTGGCTGCCTTGACCACTTGCTCAGGATTTTCTACACGCATTTTCTGAGCCTGAGCTAAACTCCAACCCATAGGCAAATAACCATTTAAGGGATCATGTGCACTCGTTTGATCCGTAACAAAATCAGGCTGAACACCTCGCTTAACTAATTCTGGTAAGACCTCAGCCGCATTCCCCAACAGGCCAACCGACAGCGCTTTTTTCTCTTTGCATGCCCTTTCAATTAATGTCAGAGCTTCATTCAAGTTTTCCGTTTTAATATCTAAATAACCTGATCCAAGTCGTTTTTCTATACGCCCAGGGTCACATTCAATGGCAAGCAAACTTGCCCCCGCCATGGTTGCAGCGAGTGGCTGTGCACCTCCCATACCACCTAAACCTGCGGTTAAAATCCAACGCCCTAAGATTTTTCCTTGATAATGCTTTTTCGCAGCATTAACGAACGTCTCATACGTTCCCTGCACTATCCCTTGACTGCCGATATAAATCCAAGAACCTGCCGTCATCTGTCCATACATCATCAAGCCTTTTTGATCAAGCTTATTAAACGTCTCCCAGCTCGACCATGCTGGCACCAGGTTGGAGTTGGCAATAATCACTCGAGGAGCATACTCATGCGTTTTAAAAACACCCACAGGTTTGCCTGATTGAATTAATAATGTCTCGTTATTTTCCAAGCGTTTTAATGTTTCAACTATTTTATCAAAACATAGCCAATTGCGTGCCGCACGGCCAATGCCACCATAAACGACCAACTCAACTGGATTTTCAGCGACAGCCGCATCTAAATTATTAGCTAACATTCTAAGGGCAGCTTCAGTTTGCCATGACTTTGCCTGTTTTTTTACACCTGTATTTGCTTTAATTTCACGTGTACCATCCACCCTATTATTTATCATTAAGTCCTCCATAACATCAGGTTTAAAACCACTTATAATTTAATTTCTACAAAAATAATAAAATTAATTTTAATTAAAAATATTAAAGCTAAGGATAAATCACATAACCTTTTTTAACTGTTTGCTGACAAAAATTAATTCCCGTGTAATACACCAAATCAACAATATTTTCTATCTCCCACAAAGCAAAATCTGCCAGCATACCTACTTTTAGCTGTCCCACTCGATCCGCCATACCCAGTGCTTTTGCAGCATGAACAGTCACTCCTTGAAAAGCTTCTAAAACGGTTAAACCAAAAAAATTACAGGAAAAATTCATAGCTAAAGGTAATGACATAACAGGCGAACTACCTGGGTTAAAGTCCGTCGCAACGGCCATCGCAATATTTGCTTCGCGCAGTGCCATAACATCAGGCGCTTGCTTTTCTTGTAGGTAATAGTAAGCCCCGGGTAATAATACGGCGATACTGCCTGCTTCTTTAATGCCCTCAAGCGCATTAGGATTTAAGTACTCTAAGTGGTCAACAGATAACGCATTAAAATCTGCAGCAATTTTACTACCGCCTTGATCTGAAAACTGCTCAGCATGTAATTTTACTGGAATATTTAATTCTTTTGCTTTATTAAATAATAACTCAATCTCTTCCGGACTAAATGCAATGTTCTCACAAAACCCATCCACAGCATCAATTAACCCTTGCTGGTGAAGCGGCTCTAACATATGACAAACACTGTTTATATACTCAATGCTTGTACCTGAAAAATCTTTAGGAACACAATGTGCCCCTAAAAAAGTTGCTTGAATATCGATAGGTAGCTTATTTTTTAAAGCAGCAATCACATTTAATATTTTTTTTCTTCTTGAAAAGATAAACCATAACCTGACTTAATTTCACAACTTGTCACACCCTGAGAAATCCAATGTGCTAAACGCCTTTCGGCAAGCTCAAATAGCGACATTTCATGCGCCTTACGTGTTGCCTGCACAGTCGACCAAATGCCACCACCATGTTCAGCAATCTGCTGATAAGTTTTTCCGCTCAAGCGTTCAGAAAACTCATTCGCGCGGTTTCCGCCGTACACCATATGTGTATGACAATCAATCAACCCAGGCGTTAAATACCTACCTTGGCCATTATGCACTTGGGTATCAATACCAATATAACGGCTATCTAAATCACACGCTCGCCCTAACCAAGCAATACGACCCTCCTTAACAGCAATCGCACCTTGATGAATAAGACCAAAGTCATTGCCTGCCATTGTGACAAGATTGACATTCTTCCAGACTTGTTGCCATTTCATTGCTTTTTCTCCTGCCAAAGATGAATTACATCATTAAGTAAATAAGCACCAAGATGTGCAGTTTGCTGACCCTGATCATAACAAGGGGCAAGCTCAGCAATATCAAAGCCAATTAAATCAGTAAGGTTAATAATATCCTCTAATATGACCTGCACCTGCTCAGCTGCAAGCCCAAATGCTTGTGGCGCACTCACTCCAGGTGCAATACTTTCAGCAAACACATCTAAACATAACGTTAAATAAACAGTATCTACATTCTCGCAAAACTGTATTATTTTCTCTTTAACGGATAAATAATTATTTTTTACCTCACTTGCACTCACCATCTCCACCCCCAATAACTGGGCTGTTGCAAATAAGCTTTCAGTATTTGCATAAGGTTGCAAACCAATACAACAGTAATTAAATTCATGGTTATTTTCTTTGCAAAAATCAGCAAGCTGCTTAAACGGCGTTCCCGATGAGCCCTGCACACCATTAATAAGCGGCCTTAAGTCCAAATGAGCATCAAGATTAATCACACCAACTTTTTTATTTTTCTCAAAAGCAGCTTTAAATAGCCCTAAACCATGCCCCCAAGCAACTTCATGCCCACCACCTAAAACAATCGATAAAATATTTTTTTTAGCAAGAGACTCACTTAATACTGCAAGCTTAGTTTGAGCTAACTCAAGATCGCGACTCTGACAACAAATATCGCCAAGATCAGCAATTTTCATAGAGTGATAAAAAGATAAATTAACTAATGCATTTCTAAGTGCTGCAGGCCCCATAGCAGCCCCCGGTCGCCCTAAATTACGTTTAACGCCTTCATCTGAACAAAAGCCTGTGAGTGCTACGGTATGCTCTGCACTTAACTTAGAATAATCTAATGCTTCTACCGCTTGAAAAAAGCGGCGCGCGCCTACACCATCATCACGTCCCTGCCAAAAATAAGGCACTTGATCAATCAATTGCACTGCCACTTCCCTCGTCCTTTCGTTCCCTTGAAAAAATACTATACTACTCTAGCCTATATAATAACAATGACTAAAATTTTTTAAAATTTAAATTTTGCAGCGCAATTAAATTTTAATTTAAAAAAAATAAAATTAAAATAACAATGAAAATCTACTTATTATTGAATTAAGCGGACCTAAAGATAAATATATTATACCAATCTCAGCATTTTAAATAAAATCAAGCCATAAATTTATTGTTAATTTTAACTATAAATTATTAAAAAATTAAAATTATTTTCTAACCAATTTAAAGTTATATATCATCTATATAAAAAACAAAATTAAATAATATTTATTTAATTAATTAATTAATAACAGCTACTCATGCAATACTAAAACATCACAATGTGCAGCATGAATAATTGCATTTGTTGTTGAGCCTAACAACCAACTAAAATCCATTTTGTTATGCCGGCCAATAATCACTAAATCCACACCTAACGACTCAACCAAATCAAATAAACCATTTTTAGGTGTATCAACAATAACATGCTGCATAGTATTAGAAACATTCAAGGCCTTACAAAACTCAACCAATTCTTCTTTTGCTGCCTGTTGACGCGAGGTTTCTAAATCATCAACCACAATCACACCAGGATAGGCCATCGTGACCGGTTCAACAAAATTCACCACACTTAACTTCGCCTCAAATACATCGGCAAACTGCCGGACCTTCGCTATCACTTTGTTGCAGGCATCACTCATATTAGTTGCAAACAAAAAATGTTGATACCCATTCATATCTCATCCTTAATATATATTTTTTAAGTTAAAAAGCAGTAAGACTTTAATTTCATTCTAGTCCTCTAAGACATAGTGGTCTAGAAAAAATAACAACTCCAGATTTTATGGCTATCATCACCTAACAATCAGCAATCTATAAACTTATAAAAGTCAATACATTGAAAACAAAAACAACCCAACAACAATACAAATCTAACTCAATCAACATTCACTCAAGGCTTGCGCAAATTAGTAGAAAAAAGTAGCAGCTGACAGTCTTTCGAAAAGCCAGTATGATAACCAGCAGTGTAGTAGGAGGCCTTATGAAAATATCACACATACGTCGCGAATATTCAGGACAAGCGCTTACGCTAGAAAATTCAGCAAAGAACCCAATTCAGCAATTTACTGCTTGGCTAGAAGACGCAACGGGTATAGAGTCCACTGACCCAACGGCAATGACACTCGCCACCGTCGATTGCTCAGGCACTCCCAACCTAAGAATTGTGTTATTAAAAGGCATGAATGAACAAGGATTTAATTTTTTTACTAACTATAATAGCGCCAAAGGCCAAGAAATAGCACATACTCCACAGGCCGCTGCAAATTTCTATTGGCCAGCCCTCACTCGTCAAGTCAAAATACGCGGTATCATCGAAAAATTAACCAGCCATGAGTCTGATAGCTACTTTAACAGTCGCCCCAAAGGCAGCCAAATTGCCGCCATTGCCTCTCCACAAAGTCAAGTTGTGCATCAGGCTGAGCTCACTGAGCGCTTTAAAAAACTAGCAGCACAGTACCATAATCAAAACTCACTGCCCCGACCTGACTTCTGGGGAGGCTACCGGTTGATTGCCCATGAAATCGAATTTTGGCAAGGCCAAGAAAACCGTCTACACCAGCGTGTTTTATATCAACGTGCAAATAATAGCAGCCACTGGGAAAAATCAACCATTGCCCCATAAAGCACCTAATTATCTTGTTGTCTTCGGTTAAAGTATCATGAAACATCATAGTATATAACCTAAATAGACGAGAGCGCTAAAGGCTAATAATGCAATAAAATTGCAATAACAATAATGAGGAAGACTCATGACTACAATATTAATCACAAATGCGACCATCATTAATGAAGGCCAAAAGACAGAAGCTGACCTTTTTATCAAAAACGGCCGCATCGAACACATTGATAGTGACTTAAGCCATAAACCTGCCAAACAAGTCATCGATGCTAAAAATAAATGGCTGATCCCTGGCATGATCGATGACCAAGTACATTTTCGTGAACCCGGTCTCACCCACAAAGGTGAAATGCGCACAGAGTCACGTGCAGCCGCTGCAGGTGGCATCACCAGTGTAATGGAAATGCCTAATGTCTCCCCACCCACCACAACCATTCAAGCATTAAGAGACAAATTTAACCATGCAGCCAATCGCTTTAGTACCAACTATTCGTTTTATTTAGGGACAACCAATGATAATCTTGAGCAAATTAAACAGCTCAACCCTAATGAAGCCTGTGGGGTCAAAGTCTTTATGGGTGCCTCCACCGGCAATATGCTCGTCGATGATCCCAAAATTCTTGACGCTCTATTCAAATCATGCCCAACACTGCTTGCTACCCATTGTGAAAATACGCCGATGATTCTTGCTAACGAACAAAAATACCGTGAACAATTTGGTGAAGAAGTCCCCATCGGCTGTCATCCAGCAATTCGTTCAGAAGCAGCCTGTTATGCCTCTTCATCGCTTGCAGTTGACCTTGCCAAACGCCATGATACCCGTTTACATGTCTTGCACTTAACGACAGCCAAAGAACTCGAATTATTTACTCAAGGCAATCATAATAAAAAACGTATCACTGCCGAAGCCTGCGTTCATCATTTATTCTTTAATGATAATGATTATGATACCCTCGGCACACTGATCAAATGTAACCCTGCGATTAAAACTGAAAACGACCGCCTTAGCATACTTAACGCTATCAACGACGATCTTATCGACGTTATTGCAACAGACCATGCACCACATACGTGGCAGGAAAAGCAAAACAGCTATTTTAATGCACCCTCAGGCTTACCCTTAGTTCAACACGCCCTATTAAGCCTACTTGAACACCAAAAACGCGGTATATTTTCTATAGAAAGCATCGTCAAAAAAACTAGCCACGCTGTTGCTGATATTTATCAAATTAAAGAACGTGGCTACATTCGTGAAGGCTATCACGCTGATATTACTCTAATCGACCCAAATACGCCCCATGAAGTATCTACAGATAATATTTTATACAAATGCGCATGGTCACCTTTTAATGGCTATAAATTCAATCATTCAATTATGTCGACTATTATTAACGGCAAACTCGTTTACCATCACGGCCAGTTTTATGAAGAAAATGTTGGCGTACCATTAGAGTTTGATCGTTAAAAGCAAGAGTAAAATGAAAAAATAGAAAATAGTGGTTTTAAACGAGTACTGCACCTTTTTAAAACCACTACGATATTTAATACTATATTTAATTTGTTATTTTAAAAGGCTATATTACAAATCACATTCACTGCCTTCTGGTTCAGCAATAGCCACATCACCATTACGCATGGTAAAGTCTTTAATTAAGGTCGCCACAGGAGGATCTAGTTTTGGATCTATTTTTTCAAGCAGTGGGCCTGTAACATCTTCTACTTTAATGAAGCAATATCGACTTTCATCATTAAGAACCTGCTCAATATTTTCAAATAACCTGTAAGTCGCAGGTTTAATCTCTCCATCACAGTCAGCAAAGCGTGATTTTTCTGCGACGATTAAAGCACCAAACTCACTGTGCAAATAATCACTATCATAATCTAATAAATCATAAGCACTTAATTGGGCAATAACCCCTTCTGTAACAAGTCTTTCTAAAAAAAGCAACTTTCTCTCTACACTAACATCTTCCACCTCAGTCCAAATCGCCCTAGCATAAGGCGAACTTTCTAAGAGAGAGCTATCATGGGGAATAGCTGTAAGCAATGCTTCTAATTGTGCCTCCTGCTCAAACGTTATTCCTCTATCTTTAGTAATTTTATATAACCACTTAAGCTTCTGTTGTACCTTTACTGCTCTTTCTTGTAATAGTGTTCTATCATGAGGCATATTATTTCCCTTTTTTAAAAACACAGTTTAGCTTCTTTGTTATCCTTTTTGTGACCCTCCTAAGATTCACGAGCATCACTCTCCAAGAAAAAAGACATAATATATAACAAAAAAACATCATAAAAAATAAAAAATATATATGCATTATGTTAAATAATGTAAAATAAAAATCATACATTTAAATTTATTTAAAATAAAAAATAAGGCTAATATCTAAGTGAAATTATTTAAGCAACTTTCAATATTAACCCCCTAAAAACGTATAATTACCTTATACAACTCACCTTACGCACTGACATGATAAACAATGTATAATGAAATCTGATAGATACAGGGATTTCATCAGGAATGAATAAAGAGCTACTGGATA
>NZ_AMFF02000046.1:0-6207 GCF_000297215.2 Piscirickettsia salmonis LF-89 = ATCC VR-1361 | reverse complement strand
AATGCAATCATATTTTTGCATCAATCGTGGCATTTTGTAAACTAGAAACATTGAGTGTAAAAGCACAACTTAACCACTTTGCACTCAAATATAAATTACTTGTGCGGTCAAATCAAATAGCTTTTGAAGAGCTTAGGCGATTAAAATGTTTATGACCTGTGCGTAAGGTGAGTTATACAACATTTCACACGTTGATATAAATCATTTTCATGTTTCGCAAAAGGCTATTTTAAAGAAAATGATATTTTTCATTAATTTATTAAAGCAATAAATTTCTGTTTAACATGATTTTCAAAAAACTAACTCCTACTTGTATTTATATTAAAATTATCAATTATGTATACATGCTTTATTTTGCTAATATCCCCCCTCAGATTTAATATCTTATAAAAGGACCCTTATTTTGTCGACAACAGTAGAAGATATAGGCCAACGATTAACTGCAGCTTCAAGAACATCACCACTACTTCCTCAGCACTCTAGCCAACTAAATCAAGATATACAGTTTCCACATTACCGACGCAATTATCTTTTTTGCGTTGTTAAAGGAGTGATGTTTTTTTTTGCAATGAGCTCTGGATTATCAGGATTTTCCAGTGGAAAATCACTAGAAGACCTTATCGATAATAAGGAATTTATTAATGCTGTAGGCATCATTGCTTCTCTAACTTACTCGTTTTTTAATACTAATGCGACAAAAGATTTAATAAACAGAATCGCCCAAGGATCAGACTCTCTTACCAAAAAAATTTCTTGCCTAATCCTAGCTGCAATTGCTGCAACGCCTGGCGGCTTCTTAACTTACAACGGTCTGCAGCAGCAAGACAACATTATGAGCAATAATCTAATGTCAGCGGCTCTTTCCAGTGCTAATTTTTTTGGCTCATTGTTTGCAACAATGAATGCTATGTTATTAGCTCCCACTGATTCGGAGAAATTTAAAAAGCAGATTTTCATATATATATGTGCTTTTATTGCTGCGACGGCTCTACTTGTAGCTCCTACTTTATCTGCCACTCAAGGTTTAGAAAGAGCCTTTCCCCATCTTTCTTCAGCAGCAAACTGGTGTATTTTATCAATATGCAATATTTTAAGTGCCAGCATATTTACACAAGGTTTGGTTGATTTTCAAAAACAATTAACTTGTAAAATCTCATATGATATTCAAGAAAAAAGGAAATCTAACCGTATTATTACAGTATTAGCATATATGATGGCATCTTTTACTGCGCTTTCTTTCGCCGCTTTAAATTTGCCTATCTCTGATAATGAAGTATTTCAAATAACCTCTATGTCATTTGCAGGAATAGCAACAGCCGTTATTTGGGGAAGTGGTTTAAATCAACTTTTCCAATCAGCATTCGATTACATCAGTGATGAAATAAAAAGACTATGCTGCACTGACTCTCAATTGAACTTAGGCCCAGACACCCCAATGTTGTTTCAAGGTATTGCTGAAGCTCAAGAAAACGCGAGTGATATTTCAGGGTATGGCTCTGGAAGAATTCAAGTCGTTAGAGAAAGCACCTATGGCGCTTAGTGTTAATTAAAAAATTTTCACAACCTTTAATAAAAAATTAAAAATTAGCGTATTGCCTTAATATACTTAAATACACTTAAATCTCTCAAGAGTATAAACTGTACTTTCTCCTACAATTGATTAGAATAATAAGCTAAAAACCTGACAAGGGATGGATAATGCAAATTTAAGCAGAAGGTAATCATGAAAATACAGCTAAATAAAAACTATCTTCACTTAACCACTGGCAATCTTGATTGCATAATATCATTTGATATTAGTGTATTAAGTGAAGGGGCAGCTAAACTCTATAAAAATGATACTCTCATCGAATATGAACCATTAACTCTAAGCCATAATTTTTCTCATATAGAGTGGTCACTTGAGAAAAATTCACAATACTTTCTAATATCTGAATCAGACCATACTGTTTTAAAAAATGGCTGGTTTTATAGTAAGCACACATTATTAGAAAGTGGGGGATTTTGCTTCTCTTATCAAAATAAAAACTGGTCTATTTATCATTCATTAGACAATAGCCAGTCTTATTGTGATGAGAAGCGGCTACAATATCACTTCTCACCTCTTACAGGCTGGATCAATGACCCGAATGGATTAGTCTATCATAAAGGTTACTATCATTTATTTTTCCAGTATAATCCATACCAACCTCATTGGAGCAATATGCATTGGGGACATGCAGTAAGTAAAGATTTAGTCTCTTGGCAGCACTTACCTATTGCTCTTTATCCAAGTAATAACCTTAATAACCGATTTATTGGCGGTGCTTTCTCTGGAAGTGCCTTATCTAAAGATGAAGAATTACTCATCACTTACACTGATCACTTTGAAGACTCACAAAACTCAAAAGATATTTTTATAGAAAAACAAAAAATAATTAAATCTGATGGCGTCACCTTTTCAAAACCGAAAACAATCATCAACAGACCGCCAAATAATTATTCGAAAGATTTTCGAGATCCAAAAATTTGGTTTTGTGATTTAATACAAAAATTCTATTTAATTATTGGCAGTAAAGCAAATAATTTGCCTAGCATTGCACTTTATAGCTCAATTGATGCCAACGACTGGACTTACGAAGGTATTCTCTTTCAAGAAGAAAAACTTAAAGGACGATCTATTGAGTGTCCAGACCTTTTCATGGTTGACGGTGTTTATGTCTTGGTATTTTCTTTATTTGATACTATCAATAATAAAAATATTAATCATAGAAGCTACTATTATTTAGGGAACTTTAAAAAAAATAAATTCATCCCAACGACAAAAATATATGAAATCGATTTTTGTAATCACTTTTATGCATTGCAAACTTTCGAAGATAAAAACATGAATAGAATTGGCATCGCATGGATGAACAACTGGAGTGATAATATATTTTCTACGCAAAATCATTATGCAGGAGCTATGAGTTTACCTAGAAAACTATCAATTAAAAATAATAAATTAAGTATGCTACCTATCAGCCAGCTTAAAAATATTAGGACTTCTCAAGAAGTAATTTTTGATTTTAATCAAAGTTTCTGTCAAATTGAAACCAACAAAAAATCTTTTGAAATAGAGTGTTTATTTAGCTTTGGTATAGAATGGTCAATGGACTTTAAATCAGGGAAAAATATAGTTTTAACTATTCTATGGACTGGCTCAAAAATCATATTAAAAACCAAACAAAAAACCTGCATAAGCCCATATATATGCAAACCAGACAAAAGGCAACAAATCGATGCTAGCTTTTTTTTAGACACAACCAGTATCGAAGCCTTTATTGATAATGGAACAGTATGTGGATCACACAGACTAGAGCTTAGTAAAAATAATAATATTACTATTTGCACTACAACAAAGCCTTCTCAGTCATTTACTGGAAAACTATGGGAATTAAATTCAATTTGGAGTAACGAACGTGACATTTAAACAAAAATGCTTAACCTTATGTTTTCTCTCTGCTTTAATCACAGGTGGGTTTTCAGCAGCAATTGGCCTTGTTTCTCCTCAAATATCAACATACTATAATGTAGATATTTCTAATATCGTCTACATTGATGTTTTAAATATTGTCGGCTTGCTAATTGGTAACTTTTTTAGCGGCCGCCTCATTGAAAAAATCAATACTCACAACACATTGTGCTTTGCAATCGCTCTAGGCATCATCGCAGAGTCTTTATTAGCGCTGGGCCTGCCTTTGTCATTTTATACGGCTTGCTCTATGCTAAATGGTATTTCCATCGGCTTTTTAGTCCCTGCAGTAACTCAGTCAATCTCTGACCTTCACACAGTAAGCCGCGAAAAAGACTCCAAATTAAGCTTACTTAACTTCTTCTTTAGTCTAGGCTCAGTATTTGTACCAATTGTCGGTGGCTATATTACTCACTATCTATCATGGCGTGGTGTCTTTGCTATGTTGGCTATCTTATATGTTTTTTTATTAATTTGCGCCTTAACATTTAAAATAAAGCCCACGTGTGGTAATACTCCAAAGTCCCAACAATCACAGACAAAGAATAATCAATCAATATTTAACTTATCACTCATATTAATTGGTATCGCCTTGGTCTGTTATGTTTACATAGAATATGTAGTAAGTTACTGGTTTTCACCTTACCTGCAAATGGATAAACATATCAGCGTTATCGAAACAGGAAAGCTCCTCGGAATATTTGGAGCATCAATTGCTGCAGTGAGGCTGATTGCTGGACTTTATTTATTAAAAAAAATCAGAGCAACAAACTATATTACCTTAAGTTGCATTACTGTATTTATTGGCTTTTTATTTTTCTTAAATAGCTCAAGCTATTTTAGCTTTATGGCTTCAATTATTTTAATTGGCTGTGGTTGTGCTTCCTTATTTCCAACATTATTAGGCTATGGCATTGCGCAAGCCAATTATCAATCACCCAGGGCCACCTCCTTTCTCATCACCTGCGGCTCTATCGGTGGATTTGTTGGTCTTATTATGTCTGGTTTTTTAGGACAGCATGTCGATAAGGTAACGCCAATTTATGTCGCCCCCATCTTAGCATTTATCATCATCGCTATTATTTTTGTCACCGCCCTAAATAACCGCTATGGACGGCTAAAAGCACCCAATGCAAACTATAAATCAGCTAAATAACAAAAGTGGGCTATTTTGTAACTTTACTTTATAGCCCTAGAAGTCATACTTAACACAAGCTATAATAATCCCACCAACAATGAAAACCCTTACACACAATGAACTTAACCTTCCATCCCTCAGAAAAAAAAATACCAAAAATAATCATCATTGCATTAATCAGCAGCATAATCATCCTATTGATTCGTTGTACTTATGCAGCTATTTCTACACAATCAATCAATATAGCAGGGCACACTCTCTCTTATAACAAAGCTGGAAAAGGTAAGAATGTCCTCTTACTTTTACATGGCTATTTGGCCAATAAAGAGCAATGGAACTCTGTTATTACTAATCTCGAAAACAATAGCTATATCAAGAAAAATTACACTATAGTTGCTCCTGACTTACCCGGTTACGGCCACTCAAAATCGTTTCCAGCACCCGCCTATCGATTAGACACCGTAACTGGATTATCCCAAACACAGGTACTTTACCAGTTTCTACACGCCCTTCATCTCTCAAAACAACCCATTCACCTAGTAGGAAACTCCATGGGTGGCCTTATACAGGTCTTACTTACTAAACGTTATCCAACATTAAATATTAGAAGCATCACTTTTATTGGATCACCTGCAGGTGTTGCACTACCCTCTGCCATTATGAACCATGCTTATAATCAAGGTTATAATCTATTCCTACCATCTAGTAAAAAACAGTTTGATACTGAAATAAGAGGGCTCGTTTATCATGCACAGGCAATTATCAATACCGTTACACCTGCGCAAATTAATGCACTCATTAATGATTATGCAAAAAACTATAAATCATACTCTCTTGTTTGGGAGCAATTAAATTCAGAGCCTTACGCTACTTACTTTACTAAACCAACAGGCTTTCAAAAACCAGTTGCAATTTTTTGGGGAAAACAAGACCGACTCTACCCAATAAAAAATAAAGCAATCCTAACAGCTGCATTCAATAATATACCCATCAATGACTCTATTAATGAATCAGGCCACCTTATGATGTTAGAAAAGCCAGAAATTATCAGTTATGTAAGTCAACGCTTTGCTGACTTTTTAAAAACAATTTCAAGCAAAGAAAACATAATCTCAAACAATAAAATAAAACATAAGTAAAATTTCTTTGACATTTTACAAACCACTCATAAGGCATATAATATGCCTTATTGAGTTAAACTAAACGCTAAACCCATCACTAAATAATTACTATCTGTACTTATTACCAAAACTGTACCTACTGTTTTTTCTGATATATTCTGCTAGGCTAACACAATCGCATCCGTTTACTAACAGGGCTTTTTTAATGAAAGCTGAAAATAGGATAGTTTTAAAACCATTCATACCGTCACTTTGTACGGGGATTAAGATTTAATTATATGAATAAGTAGCAACTATTTTTCAATAGCAATCGAGAATGCTATTGAGTGGGTCGTAAGCGTCGCTACCTCGGTAGGTATTTTGCACATCCAATGATGCAAAATCGCCGAGCAAAACGCGACGACTATAAACCCTCGGCTGTCCGCGTCACACAGCGTTGCGTGCCTTGAATCGGC
>NZ_AMFF02000045.1 GCF_000297215.2 Piscirickettsia salmonis LF-89 = ATCC VR-1361 | reverse complement strand
CGGAAGCCAATATGCTTCAGAAAGTCATCGTGAGATTCTTAAAGATCATCAAATTAAGCAAAGTATGAGTCGTAAGGGAGACTGCTGGGGATAACGCTGTTTCGGAGGAATCACAATGGGAAAGACACGTTACTCAGTTCATCACATGAATTTTAAAAATCGACAGGAGGCTAAATCAGCGATCTTTGAGTATATCGAAGTTTTTTATAACAGAAAACGCATTCACTCAGCTAATGATTATTTATCACCTGAGGAATACGAGCATAATCAAAAAATCAGTTAAAAATTTGTCTAGAAAAAGGTTGCCAGATCAAAGCTTTACTCTAACTTCATGCGCCTTAAAGTTCTACATCTAAATTTTTCGCAACAATGCCTTCTTGTCCTCTTTCAAAAAGTAGAGTCGCTTCTTCATTTTTTAACTTTAAAAAATACTTTCTATTTTCAAAGTCTTGAGAGTTTAAAAAGTATCCACTTTCACTTTTTTTACCAAAAATAGCGAAATTTCGTATATCCCGTTTACGAACTATTTCGCCATTTTGACAGATTTCTTTTTTTAATAAATAGTATTTAGAGTTGTTTAAAAACTGGGTGAGTTGATTGAGGTACTCTAATACATTGTTTTGGCAAGCTGATACAGCAAAGCATACATTTTTTAATGTAACGTCATGGCTAAAGTTTATATGCCTATCTTGGTTTAGGCTATTAATAATAATTTTTAGATAGTGTATTACTATGATTGGCTGAATATAAGGCTTTGCTATTTTTGGCAGAATCAAACCATTAGCTAAATCTATAGCTTGTTCAGCATGATTTGTTAGAAGCAGCAAGTTATTTTGATTGGCTAAATTAGCTATACGCAATTTATCTAGGCTATAAGCTAAATATGGAGCATATTTAATTTGCTTAATAAGCAACTGATAGTTTTTTTTGTTAGCTAAATTTGTGATTAGTAATATACTGAAGGTTTGATTTAATGATTCGGCGTATTCAGCTTGACCTACTATTAGTTGCCAGTTTTCCTCAGATATTAACTTCTGTTTGTTCAGTGCATATAATATATTCTTTAGGTGGTAAGCATGTTGAGGATGCTTTGCAAGCAGTTGCCAGTTTTTTTCGTTTGCTAATCCAACTCTTCGCAATACGCTTAAAGCGTCGGCTAGCCTTAAAGCATGCTCAGCTTGATGTATAAGAAGTTGCCAGTTATCTTGGTTGGCTAGTTTAGCTTTTTGTAATTCAGTTAAAGATTTGGTTAGCTTTAAGGCATGCTCAGCCTTGTTTATAAGAAGCTGCTGGTTTTTTTCATTAAATAGTCCATGTTTTTTTAGATCTCCTAGGGCAATAATTAATTGTACTAAGTGTTTACGATGATTTTTAAGATGCTCAGGAGGATTTTCAATAAGCTGCCAATTCTCTTCACTGTCTTCTCCAGCTTCGCGTAACATATCTAAAGCTTTTGCTAAATATTTGATATATTTATCATGTTTTAAAAAACTAACTTCCATTTTATTATGAAATTTTTCTTTGAATATTTCTTCAGAAATAACCTTGGCATTAGTGTCTAAATTGTCACCTTCGGTAATTGATAAATATTCTTGAAGCGTCAATGGGAAATATATTGTTGCACGTGTTATTGGACAGCAATTTAGCATAATAAATGATGCTCTTGCAATACCATAGATAGAGTATATGCTACTATTTTTATCTTCATTTTTTTGTGATTTTACTGCATATATCTGTACTTCTCTTGGGCTTAATTCATCTAGTGTAATTGGACATTCAAATTTCATCATCTAACCTCTCAGAACTTATGTATAGACTGAACTGGCCTCCTACCTTCCGACAAAAACGAACCTCAATTAAGAAATTATTTTTGCCCCTGAAAACACCTCGGCAGGAACAAAATCTCCTAGCGCTTGATGAGATTGTAAAGCCCCCATTTTTATGCCAAGTCTAAAGTGGAATTTCTGTGGTTTTGTCTCTCATTTTTTTAAAATTAATGGGTGACAAGTTCGCTAATGATTCATGAGGCCGCTCATTGTTATATTGATCAACCCATGGTTCAGTAATTTCCCTGACCTCCTCTAAACTATAAAACCAGTGTGCATCCAAAATATCCTGGCGATAAGTCCGGTTAAATCGCTCAATAAAGCCATTTTGTGCGGGCTTCCCAGGCTGAATATGGTGGAGCAATATGTTGTGTTGCTCTGCCCATTTTGTAAAATCGCTTGAAATAAACTCTGGACCATTGTCACTTCGAATCACTTCAGGATAACCTTTTGACTCGGCAACCTGATCAAGCAGTCGAGTAACAACCATTGATGGTAAGGAAAAAGCAGGCTCAATCAATAAACACTCACGATTATAATCATCGATCACATTTAAAGTTCTAAACTTGCGCTTATTCGATAACGTGTCACTCATAAAGTCAAGTGACCAACAGTAGTTTGGTACAATAGGCTGAACTAACATTTTTGCTTGCCGTGGTGAACGTCTTTTTCTAGGCTTGACCCTCAAATTAAGCTTGAGCTCACAATAGACACGGTAAACACGCTTATGGTTCCAAGCGTAGTTTTGCTTGATTTTAGCCATCATTTTGTCAAAACCCCAGCGATGATGTACCTTAGCTAAATCTGTCAGCACCTTTTTAATTTTAGTATCAACAACCTGTTTTTTAGGTTGATACCGATAAACTGATCGGCCAATACTGCATATCTTGCATGCTTTATTCCCGCTCAATGCATGAGTTTTGACAGCATAATCAACTAAGTCACGCCGACTCGCTGCGGTTATAGCTTTTTTTCAACAATATCCTTGAGCACTTTGTGCTCTAGGCTAATGTCTGCGTACATCTGTTTCAAACGCCGATTTTCGTCTTCAAGCTCTTTTAAACGCTGTAGATCTGAAACGCCCATGCCTTGATATTTGGACCTGAGTTTGTAGTAGCTGCTT
>NZ_AMFF02000044.1 GCF_000297215.2 Piscirickettsia salmonis LF-89 = ATCC VR-1361 | reverse complement strand
CATTTTCACGACGACTTCAACCACAGAGCGAGGAATATTATCGCGATTGGCCACATAGTAGCGCCACCAAGCTCTGCCAGTTTGGAAAAGATGTTTAAGCGTGAATTGAATCAAACTAACTATCTCATTGTGTTGATTAACAAGCGATTAATCATACAGACAACGATAAACTATACAACGGCCCTCCTAAAGTCGCGACCTGTACTCAGCGAGCCTATCCTTGTTCGCAACAGTGCCTAATCTCTCACCTATGTGTCCAATTTCATTGAACCACAATAATCATCATTATTAACAACCATATCCGGATTAGATTCAGTCTTTTTAGTATCCAAAAATAATGTTGAAGATAATAATTCTGATTCTGATTTAAGAGGAAGATCAACTTTTTTACAAAATTGTAAGTCTTTTTGTATAATAGCCTGATTCTCAAGCTTAACCTTCATCTTATCTTTTTCTTCAATATCTAACCATTGTTTAAATGTTATTTTTTTATTATCTTCATTTTCTTTAAAGGTTTGCCAGGATTCATAATTATAAATTATTTCTTGAATTTTTTTTACATTGTCACTCTCCATTAATAATTTACATGGATTTCTTTTTCCTTCAAATAAATCACTGCTATATTTTCTAATTTCAAAGGTAACACTACTGACAGGAGCTTGCGCTGTTGCTTCCATATTATCGGATTCAGGTTGCTTTAAAGGTGGAATAGCAGCCTCAATTTTAGAAGGCTTACTAGAAAGAAACATATATGGATCTTGACTATAAGACTGAGAACGTCTGTGAGAACGGCCGCGAGATTTAGGAGTAACTTTATCTGAGTTAAAAAAATAATTTTCGATATTGCTCTGTGGTTTAACTAAAGACTTTTCTTGAGGTAAAGATGGAGATGGAGATGGAGATGGAGATGGAGATGGAGATCTAATTTGAGATGAAGAACGAGATAGCCACCCAGATCCTTTTGAATTCCTTACTGATGAACTTCTTTTATTTAAAATTGCTGATCTTTTTTTTTCAATTGTAAGTGGGTTTTTTTGTATACTTACAGAGGGTTTTTCAAAGGCATTATAAGCTGTCTCACAAAAATCTTTTACGCTATTATATTTTTTATATACAGACTGAAAAGATAAACTATGATGTTCAAAAAAGTGAACATCACTTTTTTCGAAAAATGGTTGACTTGAAGAGGCAATTATTTTTCTATTTTCAAAGAAACAATTTATTTCTTCCTCGAGACTATCTTTTAATGCATTAAGCTTTAAATTATTACTGGCCGCATCTTTAGTAGCATTGCGTAGTTGTGTTTCATTATATTTAAGCGAAAATTGATCCAAAATATTTGGCATTGATAAAAAACCTATCTCTTAATACTTATTGTTCTTTATATTATTTTTATACTTCCCTAATCAATATATAAATCATTGATTTACATTAATTTTATTTAAAATTAACTAAACGCTGCGAGCCATGGAGTGCTAAGCACGGGGTGAGTAGGCCGAGGTAGGTTCGGGTTTTTAGCAGAGCGGAGTTGCGAAAGGCCGTTAGGTCTGTAGCAAGCGTAACGAGTGTCTAAAAATCTATACGAACCGTAGAGTCATGTGAGAGCACAGTAGTGGAGTGTGCCGATTCAAGGCACGTAACGCTGTGTGACGCCTACCGAGGTAGCGACGCTTACGGGATCTGTTTAAGGTTGTCGACCGCCTTAAATTAAACCACGGCTTTAGATAGATATGTTTTTGCCGCTTTACATGATTTTGCTAGATGTCATGCGGGATCGCCCTCCGTCATCTGAAGTGCAACACTCAGTAGAGAGTTCATATTCATACAGATAAACTCTCTAGTTCGCC
>NZ_AMFF02000043.1 GCF_000297215.2 Piscirickettsia salmonis LF-89 = ATCC VR-1361 | reverse complement strand
TCAGCCGTTTGGCGATCTGCGAGCCATACTCGTGCACCCAACGACAAATGGTTGAACGCTCAATCTCAAGACCTCTTTCAGCTGCTATTTCTTTGAGATCACGGTAAGATAAGGCATAGCGGCCATACCAACGCACCAGCCAAAGAATAATCTCACCGGAATAATGCTTCCATTTAAAGGGTTGATTCTTCTTAAATCGTTTACGTTTTACCACAGCAATTCACTCTTAACTTCCGTTGATTGCTACACCCTACTCAAATCTAAATTTTTTGCAACAGTGCCGGCTGGAGCGTTACGAGCAGTTATAATGGCCGTACACACGATTTTTTTTAAAATCACTATCTTTTTCGGCTTTTTTTTCTTCCATTTTTTGTATCATCGATAATTTTTTAAATAAATCTATTAATGGGCCTTCTTTGTGAGGGATATCTACTTTTTGAACTTCATGAGCATGAAAATCTTTTAAATCATTTGTTTTTTGAAGAACGCTTTCAGCTTCGTCATCTGCAATGACACCATCAAAGTCAAAAGCAACTCTTAACTCGCTACCTGCATCATCGCATATATCACCATATATAATTAAACCTGCTGGATAACCGAAATTAATTGCTTTTTTCACATCACTTTCATCCCCAGATAGAAAAAGTGAAGCATTAAATGCGGGGATATAATTATATGGTGAGCTTCCACCCATAAATGCAGCTCTTGATATATTTAAGTCGTAATGCTGAATAGACCTAAAAACTCTTTTCCCCGTCGCAGGAGAGTTTCTTGAAAGCAAAACTACCTCCACAGGCTCGTCATCTGGGAATGACTGGTTGATCGATAAAAATCTTTTGATAAAAGGAAAAGCAACACCTTTTTGTAAGGTATTATTTAAATTATCTTCTTGGAATTTTTTATATTCATTCTTACCTTTATTGGTAAAAACTTCATGTGCTTCAGACAAATCGAATAAGGCGCTAGAGGATACGGCAATCACAAGCTTATTTTCGATAGGGTAAGACATTAAAGAAACTCCATTTCTGTGCGCTCTTACAACTATAACTCAACATCAAAGTAACTTTCCATCATGTACTGTTTTATTGGCTTTAGTAATATACTACTCATGTCTTACCTTTAACCCTAAGACTTTAGGATAATGTGCTCATGAACTACTTTTTGGCAGCACTCAAGCGCTGATTACCAAAAAGTATAATATTTGACACATATAGCTAAGCTACCTCGTATATGAGTAAAGGAGATTTATAACCCATATTAGTATAAGGTTCCGCCCTCCGTCATCTGAAGTGCAACACTCAGTAGAGAGTTCATATTCATACAGATAAACTCTCTAGTTCTCCTTTTGACTTAGAGGGTAGAGATGATTTATCGGCACTTAAATGAAAAAGATCGTTTTTATATCGAACAACGGTTATCAGAGGGAGACTCGCTCAGATCAATTGCTAGAGCACTTGGCTTTTCTCCTAGCACGATTAGCCGTGAGATTAAACGGCACACCCCAATCGATTTTAAAGGTCTTTATTGTCACCGGCTTACTTCTCGCTGCGCACAAGAAAAACGAGCTAACGCTAAGCAAGGACAAGCTTTTCAACAAATTTCAGAAGAGGAAAAAATGTTGATTCATCAGCGGTTAAGCACTCATACATCCCCCGATGTTATCAGTCAAGAACTTATACGTGAGCATAATATTCAGGTGAGTGAGAGCACGATTTACCGTTATATTTATGATGATAGAGAGCGGGGCGGAGAGCTTTACAAAAACCTGCCTCATTCAGGAAAACCTTATAAGAAGAAGGTGAGTCGTGGTGATCAAACAAAAATACCTAATCGCGTTGGTATTGAACAACGGCCTGCTATTGCTGATGAAAAGACAGAGTTTGGTCATTTTGAAATTGATACGGTTGTGGGTCGCGATCACCAATCTTATTTATTAACACTGGTCGATAAGGCGAATAAAATGTGTTGTATAAGGAAAATGCCTAACAAACAAG
>NZ_AMFF02000042.1 GCF_000297215.2 Piscirickettsia salmonis LF-89 = ATCC VR-1361 | reverse complement strand
TGCGGGTTGTCACTTATTATTTTTACCCCCTTATTCTCCTGATTTAAACCCGATAGAGCATGTATGGTCACCGCTTAAAAATAGGGTTCGCATGAAGCTTGATCAAGATGAAATAAATTTAGAGACAGCGCTTAGTCAAGTAATGAAGTCAATGTCAGAAACTATTCGTTGAGTGCTATAAAACCACCGGCACCGCGGATGTACGTTTTAAAGATGACCCATGGCCGCTGACTGAAAAAGTCTTGTCGAGTGAGGACTTTAATAAAAATATTAATTTTTATAATCATTCAAAAACCAGTGGGCCGGGCGGTGATTTAGGCTTTAATATTTTTGTCGCTAACCCCAGTGAAACCACCGTCCTCTATATTGCCCTGCCCTGGCTGTGCATCGGCTATGGTAATTACTGGCGGGATAACCCCATTAACATTATCAGTCACACCAAGCGCAAGATCCTCTCTGAAGATTCCGGTTACTCGATGAGCTTAAACGGTGTGTGGAGTCAGTGGAATACCATCACCCAAGTCTATAGTGATGAAAATGTCTTTACTGTGAACTTTCCCATTTCATTCCCGATTGCGTGCACGAATGTCGTAATCACTGCCTTAGACCCGGATCAACTCAGCGGCAATGACATGATCCCTAAACTCTGCTCACGTTCACAATCGAGCTTTCAGATGATGTTTAGCCCAGGCTTACAAGCGGCTGGGTTCTCGTATTTTGCAACCGGTTATTAAAAGGGGAAATAATGAGCACAGACTATTATTATGCACATTACAATGATGATAACGGTGAGATTATCGGCCTATACACCAGTGCAGCGCCGCCGGTGTATCAATACCCCGTGCCCGGTAATCCCACTGAAATCAACATTGATACCTCACAACTGCCGACGCCGTGGATCACGATCACTGAGAACCAATGGTTAGAGATTATCAACTCACCGGGCAAGTACATTATTAACAATGATCAAGTTGCACTCACACTCACCGGGGAGGCTCTGGCTCAAACTCTCATTGCAAGCAATATCAAAGAGATTAAAACCCGGCGTAATCTAGAAATGAATCAGCCGATTACGTATAAAACGATGCAGTTTGATACCAACGAACAATCGCAGTTTAATATTGAGCGTTCGATTAGAAAGTGGGACAGTTTAACGGTATTAGTGAATGATAGATTAGGCTGGATTTTATCCAACAATTCGGTGTATTACGTGAGTCTAACTGAGTTACAAGAACTCGAGAATCTCATTACCCATCGCGTTGAATTACTTTATGCCTACTCTGGGATTTTAGAACAGCAAGTCACAGCAACACAAACAATCATTGATGTAACTACGCAAAACTGGGACGTGCTCGCCCGTCAAGATGAAATCTTGGCCATTTTGCAAGGGGCAGCCTAATGCTCAACTCCGGTGATGTCGTCGCTTATCGCGGTAATAGTGTTATCTCAAGCATTGTGCACTGGTGGACAGAGTCGCCCTACTCGCATATTGGTGTCATTTGGAAAATCAAAGATCAATTATTTTTTGTCGAGGCGCTGATTTTTAAAGGTGTGCGCATTATCCCCATCGATAAACTCCCTGCTAACTATGACGTGGTTAAAACCCAGGTCACCCTACTCGGTGAGGCTGAGGCATTTATTTTGCAGCACTTGGCCGATGATTACAGCTTAATTGATGCGATACGTGCCGGCTTAGGTCTTAAGCAAAAAGACCACACAGGTTGGCAATGTGCTGAATTTGCCGCACAGATTTTAAAGCGCTGCGGCTTACGCTTGCCTGAACGTGAAAATCTTACCCCGATTGAATTAATAACACTCATCAAACAAGGTGCATGATGTATAGCGTGATCAAAAGTTTTTGGGCCTATGGCGTCGGTGGCGTCCTGGTCATTGTCATTATTTTTGTTTGGCGTTATGAAATGAGGCAAAGTGCCCAGTATGAGCTGCGCCATGAAATTGCTCAAACGAATTGGAAACACAACACTGAAACCTTTTATTCAGAACAGCAACGCTTAAAACAGATTCAACAACGCTATTTTGCCGAAGCAGCCGCTACCGATGAGGAGCATGATGATGTGGATCACGCCTTACTTGAATCGCTGCATGCCAGCAAAAACTGGTCTGCTACTGATATTCCTAACGCCATTTTTATTAAGTTGTGCCAAGCCAAACTCGTTGATCACGCACAGTCACATCGATGCGAGTCCGCCGTACAGTCTGCTCAATCGCTGCAAAACAACAAAAATCCAAGGACAAACCAATAAAGCTGCGCTGACCTGGGGCGTGGAAAATTACCAATCATTAGAACAATGCAATACACAAATTAATCATTTGCGGGAATTTTATCATTTAGAAAAAATTAAACCATAACTGACTGACTCTAAGTCAAAAAGGCACTCCCTGTGCAAGCAACTTTATTGTTGCACTAAGGAGGGCTTATATCCTGACTTAGGTGAAAGTCAGGATTCTTTGCTTATACAGACAGCTCGCCATCGTGGAAGAACAACTGATCTACCAGCTACTTTGTCTTTTTTCTTGTGGCTTAGCCATATTGACTTTTAAGTTACGGCCACCAGAGTCTTTCCCATCAAGCTCAAGAGCTGCCTGCGCTTGTTCCTGAGTTTGAAACTCAACAAATGCAAATCCTTTTGAGCGCCCCGTATCACGATCAGTAATCACTCTTGCGCTAATCACTTCACCGTACTTTGAAAACATCTCTACTAGGTCGCGGTCTTCAACAGAATATGTCAAATTCCCTACATATAATTTCTTCATAAAAAATCAGTCTCACTAAATCATTCTTAAGTTGCCGTGTTCACACCCGGCTATAAATGGACTCTAAGGCCCAGCTCCATGTTGAAGATTGAATTTTATCAAACCAAACATAGATGGTGCATATTAACATAAGCAGTCATGCTCAGATAGTTTTGTGGTAACCACACTGAACCGTAATATGCTGATGGCATACATATAAAAATTAAGTACAGTCAAACAAATATGTTTTAAGCGATAACATGCTACGGATCTCGAATCTAACGACCCATCAATTATTAAAATAACCTAATACATTCTCATAAGCTTTATCGTCTAGGTTCACTTAATACTTTATAACGAGTCCAGCCGCCACGACCATTTTTATATTCATACCTCATGACATAATTCTTTTCTTTTAAGCGCGCAACACTTGTTTTAACAGCTCCCACTTTGCACCCTACTTTTTGAGAGATTTCAACTAAAGTGAGCGGTCGTGTCACTCTATCTTTATGGTATGAAGCTTGTTTATAAATAAACATAAAAATATCTTTCTGCACACCTACTAGTAAATTCACATCAGGAGCTGAAACTTTAATATCTTCCTGTGTTCGGTTTGTGTTCACTTTGTGTGCGGTTTTTCTATTAGATTAGACTTTACCTCAACTTCTAACGCATTCTCTGATAATACTGTTTTTCTTACTACCTCTTCTTGTGCATGGTTCGTGTTCACTTTGTGTACGGTTTGTGTACGGTTTTCATCTATTAGATCAGACTTTACCTCAACTTCTAACGCATGCTGAGATAATTTAGACTGAATCTCTTTTTCTTCTATATCTAAATCATATGGACGATCGTCAGCAGCAATATTAACTCGTTGTCGTTTACTTACTGGAGCTTTCTTAGCTTTATTTTTTGTTTTTTTAAGAAGAGCGCTTAAATCCACAATATCACCCTACATAAATTAATTCATGCAACATTCTTACTTTGCTTTTTCTTTCCTTTGCGAATTACCGATGGCGGATTTTGAAGCTCTTCAACCCAATTATTAATACCTAGTACTTCACGAGTAAATTGATCAATATCCTCTCTTATTCCTGTTTTTTTAGCCTTCTCGAAAATAGAAACAGCATCAAATACTGCATTTTTAAGGCTTGTATCCACTCGAATCACAACAGGTAATATCTTACTAATCAAGTCAGGATTTTTAGCTAATTGATGCAAATAAATAGTTCCTAATTTTTCACGTGCATCATATCGATTCCAAACTATTTTCTCTTTAAATTTAAGTTTAAACTCTTTTCTTATTTTTTTTAGTTCAGCCAGTGTAAACTCTAGCCCATCCATCGCGTATGGGTCGGGGTTAATTGGTACAATAACAGTATCAGAGCCACAAGTAGCAGCTGTATTAATTTTATTAATTGCTGGAGGACAGTCAATAATTACAAGATCATAATTATTTCTAACCGATTTTAACATATCTCTAATCATATCTTTTAAATTGGAAGCTGACTGGGTTAATTCGATATCTAGTCGAGAATTATTCAAATTAGATGGAATAATATCGATCATTTCGTTAACACTAACAATAGCGTCTTCAATAGAAGTGTTATCACGAACCATATTTAATAAAACAGGCCTATTTCTAGAATTCACATTAAATGAAGTCGTTAAGTTGCTCTGTTGATCAACATCAATAACTAAAACCCTAGCTCCATAATGAGCTGCACGACAAGCTAAAGAGTAGGATAACGAAGTTTTACCCACTCCCCCTTTCACAATCTGAAAAGATAAATTTTTCTTAGGATATTTAAATCCTCGTTCTATTAATAAATTTCTTATTCCCTCTGGAGTAATAACTTTGCTTCGAGAATTAATAGTATAAGTTTCAATATCAAGAGACTTTAAAATCTTGTAAACACCCTGAACTGTATTAACACCTAAGACCTCTAGCAAATCACCAGCAGTTAAGTAGGCTTTCTCTTTGCTCATAACATACACTCTGTTTCAATATCTACGTTTGTTTACATAATAGTTGTAACTTAGCACTTGTCAATATAATTATGTTAATAACCCTTACTTTCCCTAGTTTTCTCAACAATGGGAAAATAACGTGTGTATGCTTTGTGTACGGTTTATCTTAACAATGTGGAAATAGTGTGTGTACGGTTTGTGTCTACTTTGTGCTAAGTTTGTGTACGGTTTTAGTGGAAAAACAAAAAAATGTTTTTAGCGCTAAAAATCTGAAAATGTGTACGGTTTGTGTCTACTTTGTGTATTATTTGTGTACGGTTTTATATGTCTACCTCGTGTGCGGTTTGTGTCTACTTTGTGTATTATTTGTGTACGGTTCTTTAAAGTAACTGAAAGCCTTGTACTACATAGCTTTAAAGAAAAAATTATACGCTTTTTGATATGGAATTAATTGCACACTAAATTTTCAAAAAATGAATTTTTTTTGACGTGAATTACATTTATGCTTATAAGGCATTTTTAACTAACACCTTGATTTACTTAGTTTGCTAGCTATTGCACTGTTTTTTCTTGGATGCTAATGTTTAATCGAAATTAACAGATACTTAAATTTATGCGAAAACAATAGATAGATAAAGAGAAAAGCCCAAGGGAAGATGTTTATTTAGTTTGGCCACCAAGTTAACATCCCCCAAGGAAGACAAATCTAGTATAAGAAAGTTGTATTAATTAATCAACTTTACTAGTGCTTTATATCTATCTCCAAAATGGAGATACCATGTATACCGTATTCAATGATGACGTTATGCGTAACGTCGAACAAAAGGTAAACTACCACCCTGGGTGCTTGCGAGTCATCCATTACCTTACTCGTCGAGCTAAAAAAAATGGCACTGTACAAGCAAGCGCTAGCTACATTGCAGATGCTGTCTGCCTAAGCGTACGGCACATTAAACGAATTTTAAACATGCTACGCAAAGCAGGGGTCATTCTAACCGACTCCGTTAAAACAGCCCGTTACAGCAACACCATTAACGTCATTACATTAATTCCTGGGCTTGGTGAATCTTTATACAAAAAAACTAAAAATGATGAAAAACAGAACAACACAAATAAAACTAATTGTAATGAAAATATGGAGTCACCCCCTAGTGACATTCATGTCACTCAAAAGAACTTAGATGAGGAACCTAGTTTTGATAATAACCATCCACGACCAAAACAAAATATCCAAGAAAGTGGTAAACCTGCTGTTGTTGTTATTGAAGACAGTCTGCATCAATTACGAGAAGCCAAGAATCAAGACTCAAATAATACTTTAATCGATGAACTTATTTTAGAAACAGAAGGCTATTTAGCTGAAGCCAAAGAACTTGAAAAAACGACAGTAGTTATGTCTGAATACTTAGGAAAAAATGAGGACTATTGTGTAACTCAGTCTTTAACAAATGATTTGCCCTTAAAAACAGCAAAAGTCACAAATCCATGTAGTCAATCCTATTATCATGAACAACAGGCTATTCATTCAGATTCTCAGCAACAAGTAACTAACCCAATGAGCTCAGCTTATTGGCAAGAAACTAACAAGCAAAAGACAAGAGAAGCTGTGAAGTTTAAAAGAGTATTGACTGATAAACACCTTAAACGACTTACGTACTTATCAAATCGTTTTGGTAATAAGGTGCATGAAATGGTATGGTTTCTTAAAAATGAATATCTTGATGAAGCTTATTCAATTGATAAGGTTATGGGTATTTTAAGTGCAATTGCACCGAAGTTTAGTAAGCCTATACAGATGCCTTAACTTTTCAGGATATGTTCGACTTCAGATAAGTAAGCGCCCTCCGTCATCTGAAGTGCAACACTCAGTAGAGAGTTCATATTCATACAGATAAACTCTCTAGTTCGCCTTTTGACTTAGAGGGTAGAGATGGTTTATCGGCACTTAAATGAAAAAGATCGTTTTTATATCGAACAACGGTTATCAGAGGGAGACTCGCTCAGATCAATTGCTAGAGCACTTGGCTTTTCTCCTAGCACGATTAGCCGTGAGATTAAACGGCACACCCCAATCGATTTTAAAGGTCTTTATTGTCACCGGCTTACTT
>NZ_AMFF02000041.1:24120-29894 GCF_000297215.2 Piscirickettsia salmonis LF-89 = ATCC VR-1361 | reverse complement strand
GTCAACAGGTCACCTCTATTTAATAACAAATGATTTAGAGACGGATGGTGATGGGCTTTACAAAATCTATCAAAAACGATGGAAAATTGAAGAATATCATAAGTCGATTGAATGCAATGCAAGTATAGCATAATCACCAACTAAAACTGTTCGGTCACAATGCAATCATATTTTTGCATCAATCGTGGCATTTTGTAAACTAGAAACATTGAGTGTAAAAGCACAACTTAACCACTTTGCACTCAAATATAAATTACTTGTGCGGTCAAATCAAATAGCTTTTGAAGAGCTTAGGCGATTAAAATGTTTATGACCTGTGCGTAAGGTGAGTATTTCATAATGAGAGTCAGGGTATAGTGAGGCTAGATTGTTTAGGGTTGAATCAAACTGGTCACAATTTTTGTCGTCTCGACCATTGAAAAGTAAGGTGCTGATCAGTTTGCTTTTTTCAGGACATTTTTTTAAAACTAGTAATAGGGCAGTGGTTGGCGATATTCTCATAACTGTATTATTTCTTACTCTATTATTTTAGATACCCGATAATTTAAAAAAATAAATTTTAAAGTTTTAGTTAATTATAATTTTACTTAATGGACTTTTAGTCAGAAGGATGGGCAATCTCCAAAATTTAATATTTTTGGCTAAATTAAAGGGATAAGAAAATAAAGTTCGTAAAGATTCGGTTATAACTAAGTTTTAGCTTGTTTACACTCTTTATATCGCAGAGCAGATGTGTTGTAAAGGTAAAATTTA
This sequence comes from Piscirickettsia salmonis LF-89 = ATCC VR-1361, assembly GCF_000297215.2. Taxonomy (GTDB): domain Bacteria; phylum Pseudomonadota; class Gammaproteobacteria; order Piscirickettsiales; family Piscirickettsiaceae; genus Piscirickettsia; species Piscirickettsia salmonis. Next base: position 29,141 of record NZ_AMFF02000041.1, on the reverse strand, counting down.
GGATTTTATAAGTTGCGGCTATTTGAAGATGTGGGGGAAAGTAGAAGTTGGCATCTTTAAATTTAATCGTTTATGCTTGAGAATAAGGTAATTAATTGGTTAATATCGATATTATGTTTCATTTCTTTGCTAAAAGAGGATAAGAATCAGAGCTCACGGTTTGTAAGGAGAAACGTATATTATGTGTTATGAAGAAATTTCAGCACCTGCAAATCAATGGCTAGAGCGTGCTAATGAAGAAGCGCTTCAGTCTGTAAAAAATGGTGGTGGCCCGTTTGGTGCGGTTATTGTACAAATTGATAATGAGACTGATGAGGTAATTCGTCATTGGGTGAGTCATAATCAAGTGGTTTTAAACCATGATCCGACTGCACATGCTGAAGTGATGGTGATTCGAATGGCTGCGAAAGAGCTTGGCGTTGTCGATTTAGGTTGTATTTATCAAGGTCAAGCGAAATTATCACAGCCAAGTGAGCAGTCTTACTGTGTTATTTATAGTAGTGCAGAGCCCTGCCCGATGTGTATATCAGCGATTTACTGGGCGGGGATAAAAAAACTGATGTTCTCAGCGACACGCTTTGATGCGGCCAAGCCGGGTGTTGATTTTTCAGATGCTGTGATTTATGAAGAACTTGCCCGACCTTATCATCAGCGGCGTTATATGCAGATTGAATATGCGAGGACAGTAAATTATTTAGATGCATTTGATTATTATAAAAATAATACAGAAGTTAGACGCTATGGGAAAAAGCCTGCTTAAGGTAATAACAATAGGCACGAAAAGTGCCTATTGAATGATTTGTAAAGCTCTAATTTGGCTACTGTCATCTTCGATGGGAATGTAGGAAATTGCGGCTTGATGTTTGGCAACGTAGTTGATCACTTGTTGTGTATTAGCAAGTCCTTGAGGTATTAAACTGGAGCCGGAGAAGCGTTTATTATTCCAGTAGGTATTTACTTGAGATATTCCCCAGCCCATAAGAGCAAGATAGAATCCTTGATAGCTCTCACTGTTTTGATTATCAATAGGTATTAAATTAAATAAGTGCTTATTGCCATCACTTTTAATTTGATAACCTGCTACTGTGCGTTGCTTTAAAAATAGCTGTTGTAATGCCCCTTTAGAGAGAGGTTGCATTTGGTTAATCGGATTGACGATGACCTCATAGCTTTGTGCCCACACCGTTGAGCACGGTGCTATGGCGAAGCTAATAAATGCTAGTTTTAAAGCGTATGTTTTTAAATGTTTCATCTATAATTATTAGGTTAGTTATTATGGGTTATGAGATTAAAAGGCGGCACTAATGCTTGCACGAATAATATTAACATTACCTGGAAGTGATGATACTTGGAAGCTATTACCATCTCTAAAGCCTGCGAAGAAGCCAAAAGAGCCGTTTAAAGGGTGCACATACTCATCTTCAAGTGTTAAAGTGACGTTTGGTTTTAAATGGTATTTCAGGTCGACAGTGACAGAGTTTTGTTGAGTATTCATAATGTCTACTTTTTGGCCATCGGGAGTAATATAGCTTGCGGGGCGATTGGCACGTGGCGAGGTTCTTAATGCTGCAAAGGTAATTGAAGGCTGCCATTTGCCAATATTATAACCAAAGGTGGCATAGGCTGATTGGTTCGATGGAATTTCATAGGCAACATTACGAACGCCTCCTTCAATAATAGAGAAGAAGTTATGGTAATTAGCCGCAGCGCCAGCAGTGATCAAGTTTGCATACGAGTCATTAATACCAGTCCCTGTTTGTGGGAAGGGCGAAATATCAAAACGCATATGCATAGCGGCAAGGTTAAATGTAAAAATATTATTTGTTAAACGTGCATCGAAGCCAATGGCGTTATGACTGGTAAGTGTTGATGGGCCGAGTGGCACATTGACCGTATCATCGATATAACCACCATAGAGTTTAGTATTGATTGACCAAGCACTTTGACCAAGTGGAGTATCCCAGGTGATTTGTGCGCCATTAAAGTTATAAATCGGCATCAGGTTATAGACTTCAGCAGGAGGGGAGACCCATGGATAACTTGTGCCGACATAGAAGTTTGAAGAATATAGGTAAATTGGAATACGCATGCGACCGACAGAAACACTCCAATTATTATCAAGTTGATAGTTTAAAAAAGCCCAGTCAGGCTGCACTTTAAACTGGCCATCATTTTGCGAGGCATTATTAGCGACAAGTTGACCAACCGCAGATAAATTATCGGTGATATGTGCATTCATCTGCAGACCCAGTTGAATATTATTTAAGCGTAGTTGGTTATCGATATTACCAACTTCCATGGCTTGATAAGGCTGTGCGCTAGAGCTAATGCCAGCCCCTGCGGTTGCAAAGCCACTAAAGTCTATTGGTATTGGAGAGTTGAACTGAAATAAGGACGATTTAGGTGGTGTTGTGCCATTTATGGGTAATGGTGCGACTGAATTATTAGCGGTAGATGTCAGTGGTTTTTGTGCCTGGGTGAGTGATAATGGCGTGTGTGGACGACTATTGTACTGAGCCTGTGAGGGTGAACTTTTTGCTGGCGGGTGGCTGAGTGTTTGGATTTTTTTATTTTGTGCTTGTATAGTGCGCTCTTGTGCTTTATTTTTTTCGAGCAGTTGTTGAATATAAGCATTTTGCTTGGCTTGTGATTTAAACTTTGGGATGCTGGTTGTTGCAGAGAAGCTCAGTATAGGTAGGCTTACAGCAAGGATAGTTAAGGTAAGAGGTTTATATTTAAACAGCATATATAAGGCCTTTTGGTTATTTTTTATAAATTAAATAATAATTTGATATGAAGCTATTAATTTAGCTCTGAGTTTTTTCTTGATAGGTATCAGCGAAATAATCTAAAAATTGTTCATAGAGCAAGGCACCATCATTGCGTTGTAAGTTTTGAAAGCGTTTACTATAGTCTTTCCAGCAGTCTGCTTTATATTTATTACCCGGAAAGAAGTAGCGCTTGCCTTCGGAGGCTTGTCGTTCTATGGTTAATGGATCGACAGCATTGAGTGTTGATTGCAGTGCTTTTTTCACCGCCTCAAACAATGCACGTTGGTGCTGCTTAATATCTTTAACAGTATCTTCTATCGCAGGTTTTGCCGCTAAAAATGAGTCGCTTTGCGTTTGGAGAAATAAAGCCATCGCTTGTTTGGCATGAACTGAGTGTTTAAGAATATTATTTTCTTCATGTTGAATCATGGTCATATTGACGTTTAGGTCATTTTTAACTTTTGCGCGCGCAATAAGTAATTCAATAAAGCCCTCTAGAGAGCCTTCGAGCAAGTCCATAACAATAGAGGTGACTTGCTCCTCACCTAAAGCATAGATTGCATCTTGACTTAAACCAAAGCGTTGAACGAGGCTATCTAAAAAGTTAGATTGGCTAAACTGTTGTTGTGTTGCTGACTTTTGATTCGTGGTGTGAGTCGTTTGGGTGAGTGTGCTTTGTGGTGGTGGCTGTGTTGATTGTGGTTTTAGCACTGGTGTTTGATGCGCTGTTGTGGAGCTTGGGTGCTGTATGTGCCCTTGCGACTCTTGATGTTGAAATCCGGTAAAAGGAGTGGGCTCGGCTGCGGGTGTTGCTTGTGTATCTTGCTGAAAATGGTTGAATTTTTGAGGTTGTGATCGGAATGTTTCACGCTTACCTGTGTCTATTGCAGCGCTAGATTCAGCGTCTTGCGGTTGGCCAAGCGTTGCTGCTTCAAATGGGGCAAAACGCGCAGGTTGTGGAGGGGGAGTTTCTGTTTTTGCTTGAAAAGCTGGCGTTGGGTTTGTCCAGGCATTAAATTTATTTTCAAACATCTGGGTATGAGGCTGTTGGGTCTGAGTTTGCTCGTGTTGTTCATTTTGGACAAGACGCTCCAAGTCGGTTTCAGCATGTGGATTCAAGAAGGGGAGCTCGCCTTCAAGGTGAGAGTGTAATGAGGTCGCGGATGCACTGCTGTTTTTTTCTTCTTTTTCTTGATTATTAATCACTTTTTCAACATGAAGAATATATTCACCAATTGCGATTTCACTGCCTTCGCTAAGTGAGTAAGGTTTCCCTGGAATGAGGGCATCTTTTTCTTCATGACCTAAGGAGGTGCCATTGGTGCTATTATCGACAATATAAAATTGATTGTCTTGATAGCGGATAAACATATGCTGGTTTGAAATAATATTACTACGATCAGGCAACCACCAATCACAGCGCTCTGAGCGTCCAACCACTCCCCCTTGATTTGAGAATTCTTTGTAATGGCTAAAGCCAATTTCATTTTCAGGAGATTTGGTAACGCGCAAACACAGCACCATAGTTACTATCCTTTATTTTATTACTTGATAAAGCGAGTCGAACGCTTGACTTAATTTAGTTATTTTTTTGAGTTATTGAACTCCATTTTAATTGTTTCTTTATGAAAGACAAGTGGTTTTCTGTTAGCTACTATATTTGTATGTTTTAATTGAAATTTTATTAGAGCTTATTTTTATGCAGATTGCTGTACGACCAGCTGAGGTGAAAAGCAATTCTCCTTCAATTTTTAGTGTTTTTATATTCTAAGTGCAGATTTAGATAGTTTGATTTTATTTTTATGAATTTATTTCATTAAATTGAAAATGATTTACTATTAGGCTTACTGCCTGCTTAATTTCATTAACTATTTGACGTTGGAGTGGAGGGAGTGATTCTCTCTACTATATTTAATTGAGGACAATGACTAGGTGCTAAGTTGTTAATGCAAGCACTAACTAAAACATGTGTTACTTCCTTAGGCAGGACTTACGCATTGACAGTTTTTTGAAAACATGAAAGCTAGCGATGTCAATGGCTGTAGCCTTTTAATCACTTTCTTACAAACTTTCGAAGAGAGTAAAAAATATGAGTTTATGACAAAACTTCATGAAAATTATGAAAAAAACATACTGAAAATACCAATTTTTTATAGGCGCATAACTGGATTTTGTTGTCAATGCGTAAGTCCTGGTTAAAGTAATTTTTTTCGCTTTGGCAGAGTGGCAAGGTTTTCGCATAATAATGAT